>CAZRJT010000076.1:0-9921 GCA_964600585.1 uncultured Bacteroides sp. | reverse complement strand
AAGAAGTGGGACCCCCAGATTGGCTGGACATTCCACAACCACAACTTCATCGGCGCCAAGATGGTGCCTCGTATATTCCGGAATATGAAATTCCCGCTAAATGAAAAGATGAAATATGTGGCGAAGATGGTGGAGCTGCACATGCGTCCGATTGCCCTTGTCGAAGACGAAGTGACCGATTCGGCCGTCAGACGCCTCCTTAGTGAAGCCGGCGACGACATCGACGACCTGATGATTCTGTGCGAAGCCGACATAACATCTAAAAATGCCGAAAAAGTCAAACGCCACCTGGCAAACTTCAACCATGTGCGAGATAAGATGATTGAACTGGAAGCCCGCGACCACATACGCAACTTCCAGCCCCCGATTGACGGAGCCGAAATAATGGAGATATTTAACATCCCGCCATCAAAGGAAGTGGGTGAGCTAAAAGCCGCTATAAAGGACGCCATACTCGACGGTGTGATACCAAACGAGCGCGAAGCCGCCTATAACCTATTGCTCGAAAAAGCCGCATTAATAAATCTTCATCCGAAAAAGTAAATGTATTACATCACAAAACGAATGGAAATATCGGCGTGCCACTCGCTGACACTCAACTACGAAAGCAAATGCACCCGTATGCACGGACACAATTGGATTGTGACCGTACACTGCAAATCATCCGAACTCAATGAAAACGGCATGGTATGCGACTTCACAAGCATCAAAGAAATGATAACGTCGCAACTCGACCACTCCAATCTAAACGAAAAACTCCCATTCAATCCGACGGCAGAAAACATCGCACGCTGGATCTGCGAACAAATTCCGCAATGCTTCCGGGTCGACGTACAGGAAAGTGAAGGAAATATGGCATCATACTTAGCTGACTGACAACCATGGCCAAATATCTGATAAACGAGATATTCTATTCGCTTCAGGGCGAAGGCTACTTCACCGGCACTCCGGCCATATTCATCCGATTCAGCGGATGCAATCGCCAATGCCCTTTCTGCGACACCGACCACCGACCCTACACGCCTATGAACGTCAACCGCATTATCGAAATCATAAACCGATATCCATCCCGACATCTTATTGCCACCGGAGGCGAACCGCTGCTGCAGCTCGACGACACACTGCTTTCGGCACTGAAAAACGCCGGATACTTCATCGCCGTAGAAACCAATGGCTCATGTCCGGTGCCGCCAATGGTCGATTGGGTCACTTGTTCGCCCAAAGACAAGCCATGGCTCATCAACCGCGTCGACGAACTCAAAATCGTATATCAAGGTCAGGATGTCGAATCAATAGCCTCGCACTTCAATGCCAGGCATCTTTTCTTACAGCCCTGTTCGGGCCTGAACACAACCGAAACAATCGATTACATCTTGGCGCACCCTCACTGGCGCCTATCCTTGCAGACACACAAACTCCTGAACATACCATAAAAACCATAAACCCTATAAACTTCAACCCATTATGAAGCCATCAACAATTATACTTTCAATTGTAGCCGCCACAACGCTCAGCATAAATGCGGCAATTCCCAAAGTCATAGCACACCGCGGACACTGGGTGGCCGACGGTTCGGCTCAGAACTCCATACGTTCGCTTGTAAAGGCCGACTCAATCAACTGTTTCGGCTCTGAGTTAGATGTTTGGTCTACGTCCGACGGCGTGCTGGTGGTTAACCATGACCGCGATTTCGGCGGGATGATTATCGAAGAGTCGCCGGCAAAAAAAGTACTTGCCATCACACTGGCCAATGGAGAGAAACTACCGACGCTCGACCAGTATCTCGACTCGGCAATGGCGCTGGACGTTAAGCTGATATGCGAGATGAAAGCACACGCCAATGCCGACACCGACAAGCGGGTGGCAAAACAGATTGTCGATGCCATAAATAAGCGAGGATTGGCAAGCCGAACCGAATACATCACGTTCTCACGTCCCGGGCTTGAAGCTCTTATAAAATGTGCTAAGGGTGAAAGTCCCGTATATTATCTATCAGGCGATATGACTCCCGCCGAACTAAAATCAATCGGGGCCGCCGGTCTCGATTACAGCCTCAAAGATATCCGCAAGAACGTAAACTGGATTGACGAAGCTCATAAGCTCGGGCTCAAGGTAAACGTGTGGACTGTCGACAACGAACCCGATATGATATGGTGCATCGACAACGGCGCCGACTTCATAACCACCAATCGCCCCGAACGCCTGTTCCGGCTCTTATGGTGACCGATTGATTCGTTTCAACGCCATAAAATGCCGTCGTCGGGAGCACCCTGACAACGGCATTTTTTACAAATGAAAAACCGCCAATAGCCGTAAAATGCCAAACAATGCTCCAATATTGGGATTGTCATATTTTTTTTGTAATTTTGGAGCATTATAAAATGAACTCATATGTGCATCCGATTCATACTATTATCAATATTCACAGGAATATTCAGCATATATTCCTATGCAATCACACTTGACGAAGCCAAAAAGGCATTTGCCGCCGGTGATTATGCCGAAGCTCTGCCTACGCTCATCAGCACTGCTGACAAAGAGCCCCGCAATGCAGCCATAAACCAGATGGCAGGAATTGCGCTTATGCGCACCGGACAATCCGACAAAGCCATACACTATCTGCAGAAAGGAACAAACGAAGCCAAGATATATCTTGCCGAAATAGCATTTTACGACTATCGGTTCAATGACGGCATCGAACTTCTCGACAAATATGCCGAAGGGCAGAAAAAGGCACGAAAGCCGGTGTCGCCCGATGCCGACAAAGTGCGCGAACGGCTCGAACTTGGTCTTTCAATGCTCGACCGCGTAGAAAAAATAGTGATTATCGACAGTATAAATGTCGACAGCGAAGACTTTTTCACCGCCTACAAGCTATCGGCCCCATCGGGACGCATAGAGACTCCATCCATCCTACCGACCGACTTCAATGCGGCCAATCCCACATCGGTCTATGTCACCGAATCCGGCAATAAAATGATGTGGGCCTCAACCGATAAAGACGAGAACTTCGTGCTTGTTGAAACCAACAAGCTCGCCGACGGCACATGGGAACGACCCTCCGAACTTGGGAATTCGCTCAATGAAGGTGGCGACGCAAACTATCCGTTTTTGATGAGCGATGGCGTCACGCTATATTTCGCTAACGACGGAACAAACTCCCTGGGAGGATACGACATTTTCATTTCGCGCAACGATGGTTCGTCATATCTCACCCCTCAAAACATCGGCATGCCATACAATTCACCCGACAACGACTATCTGTTGGCCATCGACGAAGTGTCAGGCATCGGCTGGTGGGCCACCGACCGTAATCACATCGAAGACCAAGTGACGATCTACATATTCATACCACAGGAACTACGCATCAATTACCCGGCCGACCAGCAAAATCTGGCCGACCTCGCCATAATAAAAAGCATACGCGACACCTGGGCACCGGATGCCGACTATGCCCCCATACTTGAAAAAATAAGACAACTCGGCACCGAACAGACCCATACGTCAGCCGACTTCCATTTTGCACTTCCCGGAAAACGAATCTACACCTCATTGTCAGATTTCAAATCCAACACGGCACGCGACCTTATGACCGAATATCTCGCCAAGCTCGACCAGACTAAAAAACTTAAAGCGAAGTTGGCTGAGATGAGAGCCGCATACTCTAAAGGGAATAAAAGCATAGGCACTGAGATACAACAAACCGAACGCGAGCTTGAGAATATGGAAAAAGACCTTAAACGCCGCGTCAACGACATAGTGAGAGCTGAGAATTAAAGCCGGCAATCATCCACCAACCAATCATTTTTAAGACATAAGTATGTTAAACATTTTAGACAATACGCCAATGGATATCACAATCATCGTTTTATGCGTAGTAGCCTTAGCGGCTATTTGCCTGTTTCTTTATTACGTGCCGTTCTTCCTGTGGATTTCGGCCCGTGTCAGCGGTGTACACATCTCTCTCATCCAATTAGTGCTGATGAGAATCCGAAAAGTTCCGGCAGCCGTAATCGTTCGTGCAATGATTGAAGCACACAAAGCCGGGCTGCAGGATGTTACGCGCGACGACCTCGAAGCCCACTATCTTGCCGGCGGCGACGTAGAAAAAGTGGTCCACGCTCTCGTATCGGCAGCAAAAGCCAACATCGACCTCGGCTTCAAAATGGCCACCGCAATCGACCTCGCCGGACGCGACGTGTTCCAGGCAGTCCAGATGAGCGTGAATCCTAAAGTAATCGACACTCCGCCCGTCACGGCAGTAGCAAAAGACGGCATACAGCTCATTGCCAAAGCTCGCGTAACTGTGCGTGCAAATATCCGTCAGTTGGTAGGTGGCGCAGGCGAAGACACCGTGCTTGCCCGTGTAGGCGAAGGCATCGTGTCGTCAATCGGTTCGTCAGAAAGCCACAAGCAAGTGCTCGAAAATCCCGACAGCATATCGAAACTCGTGCTGCGCAAGGGCCTCGACTCAGGCACTGCTTTCGAAATCCTGTCAATCGACATAGCCGATATAGATATAGGCAAGAACATCGGTGCTGCACTGCAGATTGACCAGGCTCAGGCCGACAAGAACATCGCCCAGGCTAAAGCCGAAGAGCGTCGAGCCATGGCTATTGCCCTCGAACAGGAAATGAAAGCAAAAGCCCAGGAGGCTCGCGCCAAGGTTATCGAAGCCGAAGCCGAATTGCCCAAGGCTATGGCCGAAGCCTTCACTTCAGGCAATCTCGGAATCATGGATTATTATCGACTGAAAAATATGCAGGCCGACACCGTTATGCGCGAAACCATCGCTAATCCGGCAGCATCAGCTCCAACGAAATAAAGAACTCACCCTTTTACGTAGTAACGGAGAATCACAGGCATGACATCATTTCTTATAGCACTTGCCGTTCTAATAGGCGGCTATTTCATCTATGGGTTGGTGATTGACCGGATAGTGGGAACAGACAAAAACACGCCTATGCCCGCACTGACCCAACGCGATGGCATCGACTTCATTCCGATGGCTCCATGGCGCATATTCCTAATCCAATTTCTGAACATAGCCGGACTCGGCCCGATATTCGGAGCCATAATGGGAATAATGTTCGGACCGGCAGCCTTTATGTGGATTGTGCTTGGCACCATCTTCGGGGGAGCCGTTCATGACTTCGTGTCAGCCGTAGCGTCCATACGTTCAGGCGGAGCATCTCTGCCCGAAATTGTTGGTAAAGAACTTGGTGTCTCGGTCAAACAGATTATGCGTGCATTCTCCGTAATACTGCTTATCCTGGTAGGAGCCGTATTTGTGCTCACCCCGGCCGATTTACTCGCCGGAATGACTCCGAGCTGGCTCGACCGCACATTCTGGGTGATTATCATATTCGGATACTACATCCTGGCAACACTTCTGCCGATCGACAAGCTAATCGGCAATCTTTATCCCGTGTTCGGATTCGCACTATTGTTCATGGCGCTTGGCATATTATGCATCTTAATTTTCGGCGATGTGACAATTCCCGACGGATTTTCCGACGGAATACACAACCGCTTCGCAGCCGGACATGACTCGCATCCGATATTCCCTATGATGTTTGTGAGCATCGCTTGCGGAGCCATCTCCGGATTCCACGCCACCCAATCGCCTATGATGGCCCGATGCCTGACCAACGAGAAACTCGCCCGGCCCATTTTCTACGGTGCGATGGTGACCGAAGGCATTGTGGCCCTGATTTGGGCTGCCGCTGCCATTGCCTTTACAGGCGGATATGACGAGCTCAACCAATATATGGCCGAACACGGCAACAGTGCCGGAGCCTTGGTGAACGAAATATCATTCTCGTGGCTCGGAACCATCGGAGGCGTCCTGGCTCTGCTCGGCGTGATTGCCGCCCCCATCAGCACCGGCGACACCGCCCTGCGCAGCGCCCGACTCATAATCTCTGACTTTTTACGCATTCCCCAGTCCACAATTCTAAAACGCCTGGCCGTATCTGTGCCTATTTTCATCGCCGTATTCCTATTGATGCTCATTGACTTCAATGTGCTATGGCGATACTTCGCCTGGAGCAATCAGACATTGGCTGTGTTCACCCTGTGGGCCGTGACCGTTTATCTGGCCCGACACCATAAAGCTTATATTGTCACTCTCTGCCCGGCGATGTTTATGACAGCCGTTAGCATCAGCTATCTGCTATTCGCCCGCAAGCCCGAAGGATTCGGACTCGACCTGAGCATAGCCGTCGGCGCCGGCATAATCGTAGCCACAATTTTTGCCATCCTGTTTTTCAGATATAAGCTCCACCTTAACTCATCGACTCCAGCCGCAACCAGAGAATGAGACTCAATCCGATAATAACCACGGCAATCGCCAAAAGCCGACGCTATAATTTCCACTCGCACACACAATTCTGCGATGGGCGTGACACTATGAGGCAATTTGCACGTGCCGCCGTCGAAGCCCGGTTCAGCCATTACGGATTTTCGCCCCATTCACCGGTGCCTATCGAGTCGCCATGCAATATGTCGACCGACAACGTCAAGCCATATCTTGACGAAGTTGCGGCTATCCGACAAGAATATGCCGACACATCCACTCGCTTTTACGCATCAATGGAGATCGATTATCTGGGAACGGATTGGGGTCCGGCCCATCCGTATTTCCAGCAGCTGCCACTCGACTACCGCATCGGATCGGTACACTTCATCCCTTCCGAAGAAGGTTTCGTCGATATCGACGGCCGTTTCGAATCGTTCAAGCTTAAGATGGAACGCTACTTTCATAACGATATTCGCCATGTGGTCGAGTCATTCTACCGCCAGTCGACCGATATGCTCCAAGCCGGTGGATTCGACATCATCGGACACTTCGACAAAATAGCTCAAAATGCAGGGATGTTCAAAGACGGAATCGAAAACGAGCCATGGTATCGCTTGCTCGTAAACGACCTAATCGACCTAATCATTGAAAAAGGCGTAATCGTAGAGCTAAACACCAAAGCTTGGCAGGCCCATCGGAGAATGTTCCCGGCCCCTGAATATCTGCCTCGGCTTATATCGGCAGGTGTGCCGATTGTCGTAAACAGCGATGCTCATTATCCCGAATTAATCGATGCATCGCGCGACATTGCATTCAATCTAATTGAGAAAGTTTCAATCCACGTATAACCTTATTACAACAATAATTCTATGAACTTCATCGGCATAATCCCGGCCCGCTACGCGTCAACTCGATTTCCTGGCAAACCGCTCGCCGACTTGGGTGGCCTGACTATGATAGAGCGAGTATATCGCCAAGCGTCGAAAGAACTCGATGACGTATGGGTCGCCACCGACGACCAACGCATATTCGATGCCGTCGAACGCTTTGGCGGAAATGTGACAATGACTTCCGACAAACATCGCAGCGGCACCGACCGATGCTTCGAAGCATATCGCAACATCAATTCTAATGCCGACGTTGTCATAAACATCCAAGGCGACGAACCATTCATCGACCCAACGCAGATTGCAGCCATAAAAGGGTGTTTCGGCTCATCAGAAACGCATATAGCCACACTCGTGCGTCGCTTCGATAAGACCAAAGGCTTCGAAGCCCTATTCGACCCGAATACCCCCAAAGTGGTGTTTGACGACGATATGAATGCACTCTATTTCAGTCGTTCGATAATTCCGTATGTCCGTAACCACGAATGGAGCCAATGGCTCGACCATGCCACATTCCACACACACATAGGCATGTATGCCTACCGTGCCGATATCCTGCAGCAGATTGTCGCACTGCCACAATCGACACTTGAGATAGCCGAATCGCTCGAACAACTCAGATGGCTTCAGGCCGGGTACAAAATAAAAATAGGGATAACCGACGTAGACACCATTGGAATCGACACGCCGGCCGACCTGGAAGCGGCACGCAAACTACTCTCAGAACTCAAATAAAACGCCATGTTGTCACGCACAGAAGCGCCCGAAATAACTCTTGACCATAAAATTGAACTCCCCCCCGTAGAGCGGCTGACGCTATCTAACGGCATAAACATAGTGATATTCAGCCGTCCCTGGCACGACGTCAACCGAATAACCGTGATGATTCCTGGAGCCGAAGCCGAATCGCCCGGACATCCCGAAGTTCCGTTGGTCACGGCCGCAACGCTAAGCGAAGGCACCCGGATGAACACCGGCAAATCGATAGCCGAAACAATAGACTACAACGGCTCTTGGCTGAAAGCCGCTGCTAACACCCATTTCTCATCAATCACCGCATATTCGCTCAACTCGCGATTCGGACACGTAATACCTACCATAACCGACATCCTATCGGAGCCGGCATTCCCCGACGACGCAATCCACACAGTTTGCGAACGCAATGCTGCCGCACTCGAGACATCGCAACAGGAAGCCGACTTCCACGCCACGCAGCAATCGAGGTTACTAACTATGGGTGTCACGCACCCACTTGCCCAAACTCCGTCGCCTCAACGCACTCGCGCCATAACTTCACGGAAGCTTGCTGAATTCCATCGCAAATTCTATCGTCCAAGCGCAATGACCGTCTACGTGGCAGGAAACATCACTTCCCCCATCCGCGACCTTATAATCCGCCACTTCGGCAATTTGAAGGAAACATCTGAAAGCGCACCCTCTCCGGGACTAAACATAATTCCGTTCAGGCCCGAAATCTCACACGGACGCACTGACATCGACCGTCCTGATTCGCTCCAAAGCTCCATACGAATCACCATACCATCAATTTCGCGACACCATCCCGATTATGTGCCGCTACGGCTTGCCGTATACGCCCTGGGGGGATACTTCGGAAGCCGCCTGATGCTTAACGTGCGCGAAGACAAAGGGCTCACCTACGGCATAAACGCTGCGCTGCTCGGCTATCTCGACGGCTCATTCGTGCAAATCGCAACCAGCTGCGACAATAAATATGCCAACCGTGCCATCGACGAAATACACAACGAACTCCGACGCATGGCCACACACCCCTGTTCCGACACCGAAATGCAACGCCTCAAACAGCAGTCGATGGCCTCACTGCTCGAATCGTTCGACTCGCCGTTTGCCATAATGGATTGCTATCAAAGCCTCCAGACAATGGGCGTAAGCACAGATTACATGCTCCAGCGATGCAACGCAATACGAACCATCACACCCGAAGAAATTATGGCGATGGCAAAAAAATACCTCAACCCCGACAATACCATAACAGTAGTGGCCGGAGACACCGAAAAAATAAAGGTGTGAGACATCACGGATTGAAAAAAGCAACAAACCCACGCCTATATGTGAAAAAAAATTGCGAAATTTGCAGAAACAACGATAAAACCGCAATCGAATTATATTACTAATCAAAATTTATATAATAAATGAAGAAAAGTGCTTTGCAGATAGCCCGCGCAGCTTATCAACCCAAATTGCCGGTTACGCTCATCGGCTCGGTAAAGGCAATCGAAGGCGAACCAACTCAGTCGGTAGCCGACCAGGATGAAATCAAGAAATTGTTTCCCAACACTTACGGTCTCCCTGAGCTGAGATTCGAAAAAAATCCCAACCCAGTTGTAGGCAAACCCATCAACGTAGGTGTAATACTTTCCGGCGGACAGGTCGGCGGGCAGGTCGGCAGGCTCCTCAAGGGTGGCTTCCCACGGCAGGATATAACCCGCCGTGTAGCGCACCTCCACATCCCGCTTTCCAGTCACGGGATCTCCGGTCAGGCCGTGAGGATACCCGTGATAGGTCCAGCCATCATCTTTGTAGATGATTCCCGCATCGCCCTGCATGGTGATATCGTACAGGCCGGGGTCGATCTCCTCTCCGGCCTGTACGATGTAATCCACACTGACAATGGGATAATTGGCAACCATGAGATACTGGCTGCCGGTGCCCTTCAGCCGTTCGGTGTAGGTATCCCGGCGCAGCTTCCTGCCC
>CAZRJT010000075.1:0-9926 GCA_964600585.1 uncultured Bacteroides sp. | reverse complement strand
AGTAATCGATGCCAAATACAGCCGCATACAGTTTACTCCGGACCTTCTCCCTGCCGACGTGACAGGAACAATGGTCTACAGCGTACAGAAAGAACAGTTTCAAATCAAACGAGGTCCGATATTTGCCAACTTCGTTCTTGCCGACGAAATCAACCGTGCTCCGGCAAAGGTGCAGAGCGCATTGCTCGAAGCTATGCAGGAACGCCAAGTCACAATCGGCGAACGCACATTCAAGCTCGATGAACCATTTCTGGTAATGGCAACCCAGAACCCCATTGAACAAGAAGGGACGTATCCTCTGCCAGAAGCTCAGGTCGACCGTTTCTTACTAAAGGTTGTCATAGGCTATCCGACAAAAGAGGACGAGAAATTAATCATCCGTCAGAACATCTCACCCCGCAAAATAGAAATAAAGCCGATACTTCGTCCGGAGGACATACTCGAAGCACAGAAAATTGTGGAGCAAATATATCTTGATGAGAAAATCGAACGCTACATAGTCGACATAGTGTTTGCCACCCGCTTCCCGGCCGATTACAATTTAAAAGATCTCACAAACATAATCTCGTTCGGGGCATCTCCTCGTGCCTCAATCAGTTTGGCCAAAGCCGCACGTGCATATGCATTCCTTCGTCAGCGTGGCTATGTGATTCCGGAAGATGTACGCGCCGTGTGTCATGACGTGCTTCGCCACCGTATCGGACTTTCATATGAAGCCGAAGCGAACAACATCACTACCGACGAAATAATTTCAGAGATACTCGACAAAGTAGAAGTGCCCTAATTAGAGATATTTAAAACAATATAATTATAGATTATCAAACGTTTAATATCATAATAATTAGCGATTCACTATGGAAGCGACTGAACTGCTCAAAAAAGTTCGTAAAATCGAAATTAAAACCCGAGGTTTGTCCCAAAATATTTTTGCGGGAGAATATCATACGGCTTTTAAAGGGCGAGGCATGACCTTTTCGGAAGTGAGGGAATATCAGTATGGAGATGACGTTCGTGACATTGATTGGAACGTTACAGCGCGCCATAATCATCCCTATATAAAAATATACGAAGAGGAACGTGAACTCACCGTCATGCTGCTCGTAGACGTTTCCAATAGCCGCTCATTCGGAGCCGTTGGTGAAGAAAAACGCGAAATGATAGCTGAGGTTGCAGCAACCATAGCATTTTCGGCCATCCAGAATAATGACAAGATTGGCGTAATCTTTTTTTCAGATAAAATAGAAAAATTCATTCCACCGAAGAAAGGACGAAAGCACATATTGTTCATAATTCGTGAATTACTGGATTTTCAACCAGAAAGTAGCGGAACGGATATTTCAACAGTGCTAAAATACTTCACCGATGCACTTAAAAAACGATGCACCACATTCTTGATTTCCGACTTCATTGACCAAAACGATTATTCAACTTCACTCTCAGTTGCAAGCAATAAACATGATGTCATCGGCATCCAGATTTATGACAAACGCGACACCCAGCTTCCAAATGTTGGATTGTTGAAGATACGCGATTTGGAAACCGGGAAGGAACGCTGGATAAACACTTCGTCGGGTAGAGTACGAAAAGCTTATAACCGATGGTGGTACGAGCGTCAGCAATATATGACGGACACTCTGCAGAAATGTCGTGTGGATTCTACGTCGATAGCCACTGACGAAGATTTCGTCAAATCATTGGTTAACTTATTTAAAAAGCGAGGGGTAAGATAATTAAACGACTCATAATATGAAGCTATATTTACGACATATTTTCATCCAATTGGCCGCCATCTTAGGGTCTGTACTGTCAATTTCGGCCGCCCCAGACATTATCATAAAAGCCGAACTTGATTCAGCATATCTTTTAATGGGCAAGCGTACTGCAATGCACATTGAAGTTGTGGGCGAACTGGATGAAACCGGAGGAATATTGGCACCGGACTCATTATGGACCGATGTAGAAATCTCTTCCATAACCGAACCAATCTTAAAAGACCTTGGTAATGGACGAAAAGAATTGCGCCAAGACCTCATATTACAATCGTTCGATTCGGGGCTGTATACTCTTGCTCCTGTGATATATGTTCAAGGCGATGAAGTCGTGCAATCGAATCGTCTTGCACTAAAAGTGATACCTGTACCGGTAGATACGCTCACCACAGTCCATGACTATGCCGACGTTCAGAATCCGCCAAGAAAAATATTTGATTTCGTGCCTGACTGGGCAACCGATTACGGTATGTGGATTATATTGGCTCTGCTTGTAATCGGAGCTGCGATATTCGTATACTTAAAATGGCTCAGACAAGGTAAAATTCCACTTATACCAGTCAAAAAGCCTGTGCCGCCATATGAACTGGCAATTCAGCGCCTTGAGGAACTTAAGAGCGAGAAATTATGTGAACGAGGTGAAGAAAAATCTTATTATACCCGTCTGACCGACATCCTTCGCGTATATCTTGACACTCGTTTCGGGATAAACGCAATGGAAATGACCTCGACCCAGATTCTTCATGCCCTTCAGAATAATGAGGAAACCAGAGTTCCTAAAAAATATATGTCTGAGATTCTTCGTATTGCCGATTTTGTGAAATTTGCAAAAGTACGCCCATTGCCAGAAGACAACGTACAGGCATTCCGCTCGGCCATGCAATTTGTTGAAGACACCAAACCGGTTGTTGAAGTGTCACCTGAAAACGAAGCTGGCAGTGAAACAAAGGAAAACGCGTCAAATAGTAAGTCAAACGAAAATAACGGTTAAACTATGCTATTAGCTCATCCAAAATATTTATGGCTACTGCTGATTCTCATACCATATATCCTATGGTATCTGAAATCGCATCGAAAAGCATATGCTTCGATTGGGATTTCAACGTCTGCTCCGTTTGCACAACTGCCCCGATCATATAAGGAATATCTATTGCACCTCACATTTTTATTGAGATTGTTGGCTGTTGCCGCCATAATAATAATATTGGCCCGTCCACAGACTCATGACAAGTGGAGTACGACCAAAACTGAAGGAACGGACATCATACTGGCACTTGATATTTCGACGAGTATGTTGGCTCGAGATTTTAAACCGGACAGATTCGAAGCCGCAAAAGAAGTGGCATCAAAATTCGTTGCCGGCCGCGAATCAGACAACATCGGAGTGGTGATTTTTGCAGGCGAGAGTTTTACTGCAGTTCCAATGACCACCGACCGAACATTGCTTATGAATTACATACATGACATCCGTATGGGTATGCTCCAGGATAACACTGCCATAGGCGACGGATTGGCAACCTCAATAAACCGAATCAAGGAAGGAAATGCAAAATCAAAAAGCATAATACTTCTGACCGACGGTTCGAACAATACGGGTAATGTAGCCCCTATCACAGCAGCCGAAATTGCAAAGAAACTTGGTATAAAAGTATACACCATCGGCATCGGGCGAAATGGTATGGCACCATACCCTACCGAGAATGCTTTCGGAAGAATCGAATACGTGAATATGCCTGTGGTCATCGACGAGGCGACACTCCAGTCTATTGCCGACATCACCGGAGGCAAATATTTCCGTGCGACAAGCAACAACGTTCTATCAGAGATATTCAACGAAATCGACCAGTTGGAAAAAACTCAAATCGACGTTAAGAATTATAGCCACACCGAGGACAACTATATGCCGTGGGCTCTTTTAGCTCTTGCCCTATTAGGGCTTGAACTAGTGCTGCGATTTACTGTCCTACGACATATCCCATAAAATCGGACAACAAAAAACATTTGTCTTATGATTAGCTTCGCATATCCACATCTACTATATCTGCTTCTGCTGATACCCGCTATTGCAGGTTTATTCGTATGGGCCATATGGGCTCGTCGTAATAAGCTTGAACGATTTGGGCAGCTGAAAGTAATCGACCATCTTATGCCCGACTCTTCGCGCTATATGGGTTGGATAAAGATTGTGTTAGAATTACTTGCCGTATTTTTTATAGTAATCGCCATCGCTCGTCCTTACGTGCCATCCGGCGAAAGTGAGACGACGGAAGATGAAACGACCAGCGGCATCGAGGTGATGATTTGTCTTGACGTTTCTAATTCAATGCTTGCATCATCAACCGACGATCCGAATGGAACCAGCCGCCTCCAACGCGCCAAGTTCATCCTTGAGAAGCTCATCAACACAATGAGTAATGACAAAGTGGGGCTCATAGTGTTTGCCGGTGATTCATATACGCAATTGCCTATAACTTCGGACTATATATCGGCTAAAATGTTCCTTAATGACATTTCCACCGATATGGTTCCGACACAAGGCACGGCTATTGGAGCAGCCATTGATATGGCAATCAATTCGTTTACGCCTGACTCCGATTTTCAAAGAGCCATCATCATCATAACTGACGGTGAAAACTTCGAAGACAATGCCGTAGAGGAAGCGAAACGCGCATCGGAAGCCGGTATACAGGTGGATGTGATAGGAGTCGGCACGGCCAAAGGAGCTCCGATTCCGCTGAACTCTTCGCGCACGTCATTTATGCACGACCAGAATGGCCAAGAAGTCAGAACGGCATTGAACGAGCAGATGGCCAGCGAAATCGCATCGGCCGGCAAGGGCATCTACGTTTCGGGAAACAATAGTTCGGTAGTGAACGATATCCATTCCGAACTTGACAAATTAGCCAAATCAGAATATCGCCGCATAGCAGCCGTAAACCCCGCCGGCGAGCTATTTCCAATCGCCATCATAACAGCGTTAGTTCTATTGTTGATAGATCTGCTATTGCCTTACAGTAAAATCAAATGGCTTAAGGACATAAACTTCTTCTCTAAAAAGTAACACACCAATGAATATTCTGAGAAATTACATATTATTGACCATTTTAGGATGTACGTTCCTTATTGGCAATGCCGCTGATGAGCCAGAGACACAACAAGAGGCATTGACGACCAAACAGGAGCGCAATTACATCAGAGAGGGCAACAAACTCTATCGGGAAAAACGTTTTGCCGATGCAGAAGTGCAGTATCGCAAGGCACTTGACGAAGTTCCGTCATCGGAAACAGCGGCATTCAATCTTGCGGCATCATTGATCAGACAATCGGCATCAACCGATATGAACGACCAGAACAATCCAATGCAATCGGCGCAGCAGATACTTGACCAATTGGCAAAAACGGCCAAAGACATGAACATTGCCGAATTGGCATATTATAATCTTGGCAATATAGCGTTCAATCAACAGAATTACCAGCGAAGCATTGATATGTATAAAAACTCGCTCCGCAAAAATCCTGACAACGACTTGACACGAGAGAACCTAAGACTGGCCCAGATAAAACTCAAAGAACAGCAAGACCAGAACAACAACCAGAATCAAAATCAAGATCAAGAAGATCAGAAACAAAATCAGGACCAGAATAAAGACCAAAACCAAGATCAAAATAAGAACCAGGATCAGCAAGACCAAAATCAGGATCAGCAGCAAGATAAGCAAGAAAATAAAGACCAGCAAAAGCAACAACCGCAGCGCCAGGGAATGAGCGACGCCAATGCCGAAAAAATACTTAAGGCAATGGAAAACGAAGAGGCCGCAACCCGACGTAGAGTAGAAGCTGAAAAGAAAAAGGCAGCTGCCGCACAACGAAAGAAAGTGACTAATCCGTGGTAATAAAGATAAGTGATAGATGAAAAGAATATTATCATTTTTTGGCATAATAGTTTTATTTACGACAGCCATCGCAGCGCAGGCCACTTTTACGCTGAAGGCTCCCGACCGGGTAGCCGTAGGCAATAAATTTCCTGTTACCTTCAGGCTAAAAAATGGTGAAGGGACGTCGCTGAAAGTGCCTCAAATCGAAGGTTGTTCGCTCCTATACGGGCCTTCAGAATCGACAAGCCGCAGCTCATACGTGGTTAACGGCAAACAAACTTCCACGTCGATACACGAATATACGTACATCTATAAGGCAGAGATAGAGGTTACGTACACCGGAGGTGAAGCATCGATAACGGTAGGAGGAAAGGTGCTTACCACGAATCCAGCCAAACTAGTGATTACGGCGGCACCAACCAATGATGCGTCATCAAACGGCCAACAGGCACCAGTGAACATAGACGACATCAGCACGCAAAGCTCAGACCGTGCGGTGTCGGCCAACGATGTGTTCGTCAAGATATATTTGTCGAAATCATCGGCCTATGAGCAGGAAGCCATCGAATGTACCATCAAGCTATATACTAAATATTCAATATCGTCATTTTTCCCCACTAAGCAGCCAAGCTTTGACGGATTCCTGATTCAGGAACTCGATCTCCAGCCAGCACTAAACGAAGTGGAATCGTACAACGGACAGAATTATATGACTGCTGTGCTGAAAAAATGCATCATATTCCCTCAGAAATCTGGAAATCTTACAATCAATTCGGGTAATTACGACATAAAAGTGGTGCAGTATGACACTGTGAATATGGGATTTTTCACTGTGCGCAATCCTGAGGAACGAAATATAAAGGTCAGTTCGAATTCTGCATCAATCAAGATCAATCCCCTACCCTCGCCCCAACCCGACGGATTCAACGGCGCGGTGGGAGAATTCAACATCGATAGCCGACTCGTCGGCAATTCGTTCAGGACTAATGATCCTGCCACGCTCATATATACAATCACCGGTACGGGCAATATCAAATACATCAAGGAGCCAACGATAGACTTCCCTTCAGAATTTGAACAATATACCCCAAAAAGCGAAATAGATGCATACGTGTCAGGGAATAACGTAACTGGGAGAATGACGATAGAATATACGTTCGTACCGCAAAGCGTGGGAGATTTCACAATCGGGAGTGACGAGTTCGTATATTTCGACATCAACAAGAAAGAATACGTGACACTTACAACACCTCCATATAAAATCAAGGTTGCCAAAGGAGCCTCTTCGGCATCGAGCGAAACCACCAAGCAAGACATCACGGCCAAGAACACCGATATCCTGCATATACATTTAGGTGATAAGGATTTAAAAACCGACCACACTCCTATAATAGATAAATGGTGGTATTGGGCCATATATGTGTTGTTGTTCGGTGGATTCGGCACGACGCTCCAACTTTACAGGCGCAACATCAAGCGTTCGTCGGACGTTAAGGGCCTGAAGCTGGCAAAGGCCAACAAAGTGGCTCAACGCCGATTGAAACTCGCACGGCAGTTTATGGCAGAAAATAAGACCGACCTCTTCTATGAAGAGATGCTTAAGGCATTGTGGGGCTATCTCAGCGATAAATTGTCGATTCCGGCATCGCAACTGTCGCGTGACAACATTTCTTCGGAACTCAATAAATTCGGGACAACCGATGAGGTGGCGCAATCGATAATGAATGTACTTGACGATTGCGAAATGGCCCGATACGCCTCGGCTTCGCATCAAGGAATCGAGGATGTATACGCCAAAGCATCGGAAGCAATAAACAATCTCGAAAATCTGAAACGCAAAAAATAATAGTTTCTTATGAAAATATTACGTCTGTTCATATTGATGGTTGTGGGCTCGTTGAGCCAAGCAGCCATAGGGAATGAACTCATAGCCAAGGCTGATTCGGCATACTCGAACGATGATTTTGCCGAAGCCTTACAACTATACACTGAGGCCGCATCGACTTACGGCACATCATCGGACTTATATTACAATATAGGCAATTGCTATTACCGTCTGGGTGAACTCGGCAACTCGATTGTGGCATATGAACGTTCGCTACGACTCGATCCGAGCAATTCGGATGCCAAAGCCAATCTTGAATTCGTAAATGACAAGAAAACCGACAGACAGGGTGAGCGCGGGACGTTCATCGGCAATATGTTCGACCGGATGGCTATGGCCACGTCGTCGAACGTATGGGCGGCCACAGGACTTGTGCTTTTCACGCTGCTTATAGCAGCAGCGGCCTTATATACCTTTACGTCAAACATACCGTTGCGTAAGCTCGGATTTTTCGGTGGTATATTATTATTCATACTTTGCGTATTCAGCATAGTGCTTTCGAATAGAAACGCATCTATATGCCAAAATGACAAATTCGCGATAATCACCGTTCCATCGACCATACTCAGCACTTCGCCACGAACGCCAAAAGACCGCAATGAAGAAGCAATGCTACTCCATGAGGGCACTAAGGTGGAAATTCGGGACTCAGTGTCGGCCCATGGCGATTCGACAGACTACAAATGGTATGACGTTCAGATTGATAATGAGCATCGTGCATGGATAAAATCGAGTGATGTAGAGAAGATCTGATGTGACGACCAAAGGCTTATGTTTTATAACATATCAAATATTTTAATCGAAAACTTGTTCAATTAAAATATATGGTCTATATTTATATCGGCAAAAGCCAAGAGAAAGAATTTCATTATTAACCTAAATACGAAACAATATGGCTAAGACTATCACATTCAACGATCTACGCCGTCTAAAAGACAGTTTGCCCGATGGCGCAACACATCAAATAGCAGACAAGCTCAACATAACAGTTCAGACCGTGCGCAACTACTTCGGTGGAAGCAATTATGAATTTGGCAAGAATTGCGGTGTGCATATCGAACCGGGACCAGACGGTGGCATCGTAGTATTGGATGACACTACAATCTATGATATGGCTATTGAAATTCTTCAGGCCCAAAAGCAGGAATAATAGAATTACAACTACCATTCTCCTCTCTCATCTTTTTATAAAGGCAATTCAAAATCCGAATAATAATGAGCGACCGATTGATCACTGTTGCCATCCATACTTATGATCGTGCCGTCGCGCTGAAGAATCTGTTGGAGGGCGAAGGGATTTATGTTTCATTGCAGAACGTGAACCTTGACCAACCCGTGGTGGCATCGGGGGTGAGGGTGAGAATTAAGGAAGGCGATTTACCATTAGCACTCAGAATAATCGAGAACATCGAGATATTTGCCAACCATACGCATTCGACGGTCGACGATGATTCTACGATATTGGTGCCGGTCGACTTTTCACATTATTCGGAAAAGGCATGTGATTTTGCATTCCACTTTGCCTCAGCGCATAAATCGACAATTCAACTTCTCCATTCGTACGTAGGGCCCGATTTTACCAATACGATTCAGCTGTCGGATGTGTTGACCTATGACGTATCGGATCCAAATGTTTCGGAAGCCATAGGACAAGAGGCGACCCGGAAGATGAACGAATTCGTAACCGGACTTAAGAACCGCATAAAACAGGGAGAATTGCCTCCGGTGAAATTTCAGGCAGAAGTGACAGAAGGCTTGCCTGAAGAGATAATCAACCAATATGCCAAAGAGCATAACCCGTTATTGATAGTGATGGGTACACGCGGGGTGGGCACAAAAGAGCGCGAACTGATAGGGAGCGTAACGGCAGAAGTGCTCGACACTTGCCGTTTCCCGGTGTTTACCGTGCCCGAATCGGTGAATATGCATTCACTCAATGACATAAAACATGCAGTATTCTTCAGCAATCTCGACCAAGAGGATATATTGGCACTCGATTCGCTCCACAGGATGTTCAGAATCGACAACCTTAAAGTGACGCTGGTCAACATTCCATCGAAGAAACAGAACGCCAACACATCCGAGCCGATAGAATCGCTTTTTGAATATTGCAAAAGCCATTATATTGACTACCATTTCAATCTCGAAAGATTGGAATTCAGGACAATCGAGGCCGATTATGACCGCATAAGCCGACAAAGCGTAGACTTAATAGTGGTCCCAAATAAGAAGAAAAATATCTTCGCACGATTGTTCAATCCGGGCATTGCACACCGATTGCTATTTCATTCGGACATAGCAATGATGGTGATACCGGTGTAAGAAAATCCAACGATTCTTCAAAAAACCAACGATTTCAATGTTCTCTTGCTACCTTTTTGGCTGAACCGGGCTTGT
>CAZRJT010000074.1:0-10118 GCA_964600585.1 uncultured Bacteroides sp. | reverse complement strand
CTGATGGCCCTCCAGGCCAACATGCTCAACTTCGCGTTTATGCTCACCTCTAACCGCGACGACGCATACGACCTCCTCCAGGACACCACTCTCAAGGTCCTCGACAACGAAGACAAGTACGCCGAGAACACCAACTTCAAAGGATGGGTGTTCACCATCATGCGCAACATCTTCATCAACAACTACCGCCGCCAGGCTCGCCAGGCCACCGTAGTCGACCAGACCGCCGACTGCTACCACCTCAACATCTCCCAGGAATCGGGCCTCGCAACTCCCGAAGGCTCATACGCCGTACAGGAAATCACCGACGCCATCAACGAATTCCCCGAAAAATACCGCGAACCGTTCGCGCTCCACGTAGCCGGATACAAATACGACGAAATCGCCGAACGCATGCAGCTCCCCCTCGGCACAGTCAAGAGCCGCATATTCGTCGCACGCCAGCAGCTCCAGGAACGCTTCTCCGACTATCGTTAACACTCTCCCCCATCACCATAGTTGAAAAATTGAAGAAAGAAAGTACAGCTCTCCCTCATAACCACTATACCTCTCTCGCTCATCAGGGTTTCCAACCCGTAGGACTCAAGGTAAAAAGATTGACAAGGTTTATATAAAGACATTAGATGATAGGTTAAATTGTAAAGGTTAAAAAATCAAGTTAATGAACTTATGATAGGTTAGTACTTAGAATAGATGATTATTAGGTTAAATGATAGGTTAATTATTTAGGTTTAGGTTAATTAATGCACAGATGCCCGCACCCATTCGGATGCGGGCATCTGTGCATTAAGGCAAATCGTCAAAGCCGGCCCAGTGCCACCATAGCCTTCTCAAGCCATTCGGCATCGATAGCATCGAACGCATCGACAGAATCACTATCAATGTCAAGCACTCCGGCCACATTGCCGTCCTTATAGAACGGAACTACTATCTCGGAACGTGAAGCAGAGCTGCAAGCTATATGCCCCGGAAAAGCATCGACATCTGGCACAACGAGCGTTCGTCCCTCGGACCAAGCCGTGCCACACACGCCGCGTCCATAGCATATGCGGGTGCATGCTATCGGCCCTTGAAACGGTCCAAGCACAAGTTTGTCGTCAATAACACGGTAGAATCCGACCCATAGGTGTCCGAATGTCTCCTTTATCGCAGCCGCCATATTGGCCATCACTGCGATGGAGTCAGATTCATATTCGGCAAACGCTTCGAGCTGCGGAAGCAACGACGCATACTTTTCGTCTTTAGTCACTCCTGATATCACTAATTCTTCTGCCATATATTTATATTTACCACAAAGGTAGCACAAAAAAAAGAGAACTCAAGCATTAATTCCGTCTTAGCCAACATCTACACGCAGTGAGTCCGGGCTAATACCTATCGAACGTAGCACCGACTGAACCGAACTGTCAAGCTGGGCCTCGTCGATTTTTCGCAAATCAGCAACCGCTTCATAAACCTCACCTATGTCAGCGCCAGAATCATCTGTTTCGAGCAGCAACCTATCCAGCGGAATCATTGCGGCCGTAGAACTGTTGAACCGAGGACCCAACGACAGATACATACCGGCATTCAGAAGTTGCATTGCCGATTCCGGCTTTCCTCTGAAGCTATGCACCACCCACGCCTGCGACGGGGCGCATCGCCGATACATTTCCAACAATTCGGTCTGAGACTTTACGCAATGCACTATCAGCGGTTTGGAATATCGTTCGCTCAAGGCTATTTGCTTTGCAAAAACTTCGCGCTGAAATTCATACGAACCGCCACGGATTTTATCGAAACCGGCCTCACCTATCGCCACCACACGCTTGTCGGATGCCATTCGGGAGAGCCATTCCATATCCACAGAGCCGCCGACTGACGTATCCCACGGATGAATGCCCACAGAGCAGCGCATCGCAGGCCCGATTTCATCACCAACCGACAAGTTGACGATGCTATTGTCCTTCGACCTATGTGTGTGGAAGTCAAATTTCATGGCACGGGGTCATATCCCGACCCACCCCATGGATGACATCGGAGAATGCGTTTTATAGCCAGCCAAAGGCCTTTAAACGGCCCATATTTGCGCAAAGCTTCTATGGCGTAGGCACTACAACTCGGCACATATCGACACGACGCGGGAAGCATCGGCGAAATACACAGCTGATAAAACCGTATGGGCACGATGAGCAACCGGGATGCCGCTTTAGATAATGTTTCAGACACTTTCATCATTCCCGTCAACAGTTTCACGGCATAAGCGTTCCGACACCCGACCCAATATTTTTTTCAACGAGCGTTCCGAATGAACATAATCAGACAAACCGTTCCCTACATAAACGAACGCGATGTCCACACCCGACTTTTCAGGCAGGAGTCCACGATGAATCCGATAGGCCTCACGCAGACGACGGCGCATCAGCACACGGTCGACAGCATGTTTCAATCTTTTTTTAGGTACGGATATGACGAATCGGGCACACGATGGCATCCTGCCGGCATCCCTGCGCCACACGGCACGCCACGGATAGACTATAACATTAAAAGTTTCACCCTCGCCGGTTGTCGAGGGTGAAAACAATGCGTTTATTGCGGTCAGGCTGCAAAGCCGCTCCTTCTTATATAGTCGTAATGATGCCAAATTTTATTCTTTTTCTGCTTCTTCACGCAAAAAGTTGTCAAGCGCAGCCGTCATTGACGGAGCTTTAGCCGATGGGGCTTCGATGTCGAGCCTCAAGCCGGCATCCTTAACGGCCTTGGCAGTCGTTGCGCCGAAACAGCCTATCTTTATATCGTTTTGTTGAAATTCGGGGAAGTTTTTGAGTAACGATGCTATTCCCGACGGGCTGAAGAACAACAACATATCATAATCGAACGGTTCGTCAGCCCCAAAATCGTTGCTCACCGTGCGATACATCACTGCTTTAGTATAGTTGATTTTATGATTGTCAAGCACATTCGTATCCTCTTTATGCACATCGCTCACGGCATAAAGGAATTTTTCTTTGCTATGCTTATTTAGAGCCGGTAGCAAATCGTCAAGTTTACCGGTAGTGCCATGGAATATTTTGCGCTTCCGATACACTATGTATTTCTGCAGATAAAGAGCTATGGACTCTGTTGTGCAAAAATATTTCATGGTGTCAGGTATGCTCACCCTCATCTCCTCGCACAGGCGGAAAAAGTGATCAATGGCCGTACGCGCGGTAAATATTATGGCTGTAAAATCTGAAATGGAAATCTTGGACTGCCGAAATTCTTTTGCACTCAAACCCTCCACCCTGATGAACGGCCGGAAATCCAATTGCACGCCATATTTTTCTGCAATTTCGTAATAGGGTGATTTTTCCGACGTCGGCTTGGGCTGTGACACTAAAATTTTCTTTACTTTCACGCTCGAACTTTGTTGAATAGGTTATTCAAGATTGCTTAAATACACACCCGCTTTTATCACTAAGAGTAGCGGTATTATTTCAAGGGTGCAAAGGTACAAAATAAAGTACACAAGCGAGAATAAATTGTTATAAAAAATTCTAAATCCTTTACAAATGAAGATAATACGGCTTAATACATATAAACAACCTCCGCAAATAAGCATTTCATATGCAATATCAGGGTCAAATAAAGCCACTAATGCAGGAACCGCAAGGGCCACGCCCAGCAACCCTTGTGAAGAGTAAAAACCTTTGAGCCATTGTTCAGATAATTGGGGCGTAGTAAACACGAAACCCACCATCCGATAGGCTATGGCTTCAAATAGCATATAAACCGATGCAAGCAACACGAAAAGCAATATGCTCCATCCCGGAGTAAAAGCAACCGACCCGGAGTGCCTGACGTAAGCATAAGCCATCACGCCCTCGCAAAAGCATGTAAGCGTCAGCATCGAAAGCATTGCACGGGTTTCGCTCGCAGTACGGTCGTCAAATGCATTCTCCCTATTGCGCACGCTCCACAGCTCCTGTACACACGTCCTCAGATAAGCCACGCTGTTGCGCAGACCGACACAAAGTATCAGGAACATCCCAAGCACTATCGCAGCCACTCCCGCATCATAATTAGGCGATGACGACCGCATGTCGCCTATAAGCCCGGAATTATAATCATAGTTCCGGCCAGCCGATGAAAACACGTCTATTTCGGTTTGAGTCAGCGGCGATTCGTAATCGCGACATATGCCGGCAGTGCCAACCGGTATGTCTATGGCCGGCAACGCAGCCGTATCGGGCAATATTTCCAATATCGCATCAGGCATTGCAGCGAGAAACTATTATTCTATCTTTTGCGAGAATGTGGTGGCCGTTGGCGCGGAAAGTGCCTGCGCCACGGCTTCGTCGGGAGTAGCGGCTACCGACCATAGCGTAGAGTGGTCATCGCGCATGAAGCCTTCGCTGATAGTGCGGCCGAGCATCTCAATCAGCGGATTATAATAGCCATTTACATTAAGTATCACGACGTTGCCGTGATAAAGACCCAATTGTCGCCATGTTATTATCTCAAGCAGTTCCTCAAGGGTGCCACACCCTCCGGGGAGGGCTATCGCCGACCTGCTCATTGCGGCCATAGCACGCTTGCGCGAATGCATGTCGGGAGTGATGATGGTTTCGCTTAGCCGTGGATGATGCCAACGGTTGGCAATCATAAATTCGGGCAACACACCAATAGCACGTCCTCCAACTGACAACGCACCCTCTATGGCCCGCGCCATAAGCCCCGAACGACCGCCGCCACAAACCACGTCGATTCCGCGCGCAGCTATAAAGCACCCTGTAAGATAAGCTGCGTCCTTATAAGCTTCGGCCACGTTATTGCTCGACGCCCCATACACCACAATTGAATTTTTTTCGCTCATAATCCGCAAATTTACTACTTTTTCCTGAATTATCACGACACATCACACCGTGTCAAGCGAATGAATCGACGATAATATGTCGACAGCCGATTCAACCGTCGGCACATTGGCAATCGAAAAACTTCGCTTTCCGTTCTTCTCCCGAATGTTGCACCGCTTAGGATTCTGTTGCAGATAATTGAGCAGACGCCCGAACATAGGCGATTGGTAATAAGCCTTATTTGTCTCGTCGACAAAATATATGTACATAGAGCCCTGCTTAAGAACCACCTTCTCAATGCCAAGCTGACGCGCCAGACGGCGCAGCCGCGGAATGCGCAAAAGTTCGGCCGTCACCGGCGGAATCTTGCCGAATCGATCGATGAGCCGTGACTTGAATGCCTGAAGGTCGAGCTCGCGCTCTATGCTGTCAAGCTCCTGATAAAGCGATATGCGTTCGCTTTCCTGCGGCACGTAATCCCACGGGAGCAAAAGCTCCATATCGCTTTCGATTACACAATCGGCCACATATTCGGTTTCTTGCGTATCGTCCGACACATCGGCCCCGCCAAACTCCTCCGTGCGCAGTTCGGTCACCGCCTCCTTCAATATCTTCTGATAGGTCTCATATCCCAGGTCGGAAATGAATCCGCTCTGCTCGGCTCCAAGCAAATTGCCGGCACCTCTTATGTCGAGGTCCTGCATGGCTATGTGTATGCCGCTACCCAAGTCGCTGAAGCTCTCGATGGCCTGGAGCCTGCGACGTGCCGTAGGCGACAGGGGGATGTGTGGCGGCACCAACAGATAGCAAAATGCCTTACGCGAGCTGCGGCCAACACGGCCGCGCAATTGGTGCAGTTCACTCAAACCGAAGTTCTGGGCATTGTTTATTATTATCGTGTTCACATTCGGCATATCAATACCACTCTCAATTATCGTAGTGGCCAACAATATGTCGTAATCGTGATTAGAAAAATCTATTATGGCTTTTTCAAGCTTATCGGGTGGCATCTGCCCGTGAGCAACCACTGTGCGTGCATCGGGCACAAGACGCTTCACCATAGCGTCGAGGTCGTGGAGCCCTTCGATACGCGGATTGACAATGAACACTTGGCCGTTTCGCGACAGTTCGAAGTTTATAGCTTCAGCCAAAATGTCATCGTCAAGCGCATTCACCGATGTCACGATTGGATAGCGGTTGGTGGGCGGAGTGGTTATTGCCGACAAATCGCGGGCTCCCATAAGCGAGAACTGCAATGTGCGCGGTATAGGAGTGGCACTCATTGTCAGGGTGTCTATGTTCACCTTCAGTTGCTTCAGTTTTTCCTTGACAGCTACCCCGAATTTCTGCTCTTCGTCGACTATTAAAAGACCTAGATCTTTGAACTTCACATCTTTACCAATGAGTTTATGCGTGCCAATCAGAATGTCGACCTTTCCGGCGGCAAGATCGGCCAGTATCGACTTCACCTGCTTGGGCGTGCGGGCACGAGATATGTAATCGACCCTGACAGGCAGGTCCCTCAAACGATTTTTAAACGTGTTGAAATGCTGATAGGCCAACACCGTGGTGGGCACCAGCACTGCCGTCTGCTTATTATCGGCAGCAGCCTTAAATGCAGCTCTGATAGCCACTTCGGTTTTGCCGAAACCAACGTCGCCGCATATAAGCCGATCCATCGGCTTCTCGCTCTCCATATCGGCCTTTACTGCCTGAGTGGCCGTGAGCTGATCAGGAGTATCTTCGTAAATAAACGACGCTTCAAGTTCCTGCTGCATATAGGAGTCAGGCGAAAATCTGAATCCTTTTTCGTTTTTTCTGGCAGCATACAGTTTTATCAGGTCACGGGCGATGTCCTTAAGTTTACTTTTGGTCGCTTCCTTAACGCGGTTCCAGGCTCCGGTGCCAAGCTTGCTTATCTTCGGCGGCACTCCTTCCTTTCCCCTGTACTTGGCTAACTTATGGAGCGAGTGAATCGACACGAAGATGATATCGTCGTTAGCATAAGTTAGTTTTATCATCTCCTGGGTGCGTCCGTTGACATTCGTGCGAAGCAATCCGGCAAAACGCCCCACCCCATGGTCAACATGCACTATGTAATCACCCGGCTCTATGGAACTCAATTCCTTTAGAGACAAGGCCAACTTTCCCGATCGTGCCCTGTCGCTTTTGAGATTGTACTTATGGAATCGGTCGAATATCTGATGGTCCGTGAAAAGACACATTTTCCCCACGTGATCCACAAAACCCTCGTGCAAAGTTGAAAGCACTCCTTCAAACACAATTTTGTCGCCTCTATCGGCAAATATGGATTCGAGTCGCTCGAATTGTTTTTCGTTATCGCTAAGGATAAACAGCTTATAGCCTTCATCAAGCATCTTTGTGAAGGAGTCGCTTATCAAGTCGAAGTTTTTGTGATATATGGCTTGAGGCGAGCACTTGAAATCGATTGCCGTCGAAGTGTTTTTACCGGGATTGGCCGCGGCCGTGAACCTCAATTGCCTGAAAGTTTCAAACTTGGCGGCAAATTCTTCGGCATCTACCACCTGCCGCATTGCATTGCGATCGCCTTCATCGGCGATGATGGCACTCTCGGAAAACTCTTCGGATGCCACACTGCGTATGCGCGAAATCGTATAGTCGGCATCGCGCACCACCATCAAAGTGGTCGGAGATATGAAATCGAGTAACGACTCTCCCGATGCCGCAAGAGCGACATTCGACGTGATTGATATTTCGTCCAATTTCTGTTCCGACAGCTGCGTCTCTGTGTTGAACGTGCGTATAGAATCAATCTCATCGCCGAAAAAGTCGATCCTGTAAGGCAACTCGTTATTATATCCGAATATGTCGAGTATCGAACCGCGAACTGCAAAATGCCCCGGCTCGTACACATAATCGACTTCAGTGAAATTATTCTCGCGAAGCCATTTTATGGTTTCAGTAAGGTCACGTTCAGATCCCTTCTTTATCCTAATGGTATGCGCATCGATGTCAGTGCGCTTGGCCACTTTTTCGGCCAATGCCTCCGGATATGTAACCACATATCTCAAAGCGCCCCCCGCATGCCAACGATTCAAGGCCTCTGTCCGCAATATCTGCGATGGCGGGTCGATTTGACCATACTTGATGTCGCGCTTGTATGCCGACGGAAACATCAGCACGGCCTCCTCGCCGAGCAGGCGCGACAAATCGTGATAGAGATATCCGGAGTCGTCCAGATTGTCTCCGATTACGATGGTAGGCACCTCGGTTTGAGGCATAGCGCCAAGCATCATGGCAGGCGAAGAGCCTGCCATGTCATATAGCGATATTTGCCGTTCGGCGCTGCCAAGCGCTTTAGCCAATGCCTTCTGGCGCGTTCCTGATAAGAATTTATGGCTTAATTCCTGTAAGGTGGTCATTTTTTAGGTTGCGGTGAAAGTAATTTGCGGTATTCGGCTGGGTCCAGCAGAATTTTCTCAGCCTCTTCAAAGCCCGGGTCCTTCCTCAATTGGGCTATGTTCATGCCACGCTGGAAATAATAGCGCGTCACTATCTCTTGCAGGAGATACGGAGCTATGGCATCGCGATGTGTGTCGAGGTCCTTGTCGAGCGGATGCTTCAACATCCCCTCCAAAACAGTGAATTGCGCTTCAACGCTGTCGTTCATGTAGCCTTCCACTTTTGCCGTTTCACGAAGCCTTTCGAGCATCAGTTCGCACACCTTGTCATAATTGAATTTTTCAGGATTGATGAACGACTTGAAATCCTCGTAAATCGAATCTGTTATCTCGAATTCTTCCGGCGCGGCTATCGACGGGTGTTCCGCTGCATATTTGTTCGCATAGTCGAATGCCCAATTATCGCGGACGACGTTGAACGTTATGCGGCTCAGTTCCGGATATTTCACTTCGACGTCGGGCGTGATTCCGCCGCCATCGCGCACCGTGCGGCCGTTAGCCGTGGTGAACACATTGGTGAGACTGTCAGGAATGCGGCTCACCGACCCGTCGGCATTGCGGTGAGAATAGTCGATAGCCTGTATCAGTCGGCCGCTCGGTATGTAGTATTTGGCCACCGTCACTTTGAGCAGCCCCTCATACGGAAGCTGACGCGTGGTCTGCACAAGGCCCTTGCCAAACGAACGGTTGCCTATCACGACAGCTCGGTCAAGATCCTGAAGTGAGCCGGCCGTTATCTCGGCCGACGAGGCCGACCCCTGGTCTATCAGCACAGCCAACGGCATATCGGGCAGTATAGGCCCCGACGTAGTCTTGTAGACCTGCTCGTTAAGCACATCTTTGCCTCGGGTACGTAACACCTCCGTGCCTTTGGGCACAAAATAGCTCACTATCTTAACGGCACTTTCGAGCGAACCGCCGGGATTATTCCGCAAATCAAGCACCACCCCTTTTACATTCGGATTGTCCTTGAACCCAAGCAACGCATTGCGCACCTCCTCAGGCGACTTGTCGGTGAACGACGTCAGATATATGTAACCGATATTGCCGTTTACCACCCCGGCATATTGCACCGAAGGCATCTGAATCTTCTCGCGAACCACCTCAAACGTCAACACCGAATCGGCCACATAGGGGCGACGCACCTCTATCTTCACCGTCGATCCAGGCTGGCCTTTGAGCTTCTCCGTCACCTTTTCCGACGTAAGCCCCAACACGGTGTCGCTGTCTATCGTCACTATTAGGTCGCCTGGTCTTAGGCCCGCCTTCGCGGCCGGAGTCCCCTCCTGCGGCCCCGAGATGTACACATTTCCGTCGCGCTGCATTATATACGACCCAATGCCGCCATACTCTCCCGACATCATCTCTCGGAACTCCTCCTGTTTTTTCTTGGGCATATACTCCGTGTATGGGTCAAGCTTCGACAACATTGAATTTATGGCCGTTTCCACCGCATCTTCCGAATTTATCGAATCCACATAAAAAGTCTGCAGCTCTTTGAACAGCGCGTTGAACACGTCGAGACTCTTGGATATCTCACTCTTCTTGCTCCGCGTCACACCACTTGCACACACCGAAACAAATACAACGGCCAATAATGTATATACAAATTTCCTCATTCGAATTATTGTTGATATGATAGTTGAAAATTGACGACTAAGTTAGTCATTTCTTATAACAAACATCGCTTAAAATAAGTCGAAATTGACTAAAAACTTTTTTTATCTCATTTTTTTCATCGTTAATGTTGCATATTTGGAATAAACCAACTAATTTTGCATCGCAATTCCGTTGGAGAACGGTGACAAACTGCTTCAATAGCTCAGTCGGTTAGAGCATCTGACTGTTAATCAGAGGGTCG
>CAZRJT010000073.1:0-10163 GCA_964600585.1 uncultured Bacteroides sp. | reverse complement strand
CTTCGCGCCGTACCACCGGGAGAAGGAATAGGCGTAGTTGGCCCGCGGCCTGAACAGGGGCCGTGGGCGCAACCGGGCGTATTTTACAGTGGAACGGAGTGAAGTCATAGGTCAAGAAGTCAGAGGGATTAGGTTAATGATAAGTGAACGGAGCCGCGGGGCTCCGACGGGTGCAAAGATAAAACGCGCGCTGCGGGGGAAACGAGCGAATTTTCCTTTTCGTAACATTTTATAACAGCATCCTACCTTCAAAATGAATTAAAAGAGATTAAAAGAGCATTTTCAAAAATCTATAACATATATCAAAATATATTATTAATTTTGCATTGGATAAATTAGCGCAATCCATTTGCACGATGAAAAACGAAATATCATTATCATTAAAGAAGGGTTTAGACCTGAATCTAAAAGGAGGGATAACTGACACGAACCGTGAAAAAATTACGGTGAACCGCGTGGCACTGACACCTGACGATTTCACAGGTTTTATACCAAAGCCCGAAGTGAAAGAGGGGGACAGCGTTGTGAAGGGACAAGCTGTGCTTCGCGACAAGAATACGGAGTCGATAAAGCTCACCTCGCCTGTGAGCGGGACCGTAAAAGCCATTGTGAGAGGGGACAGAAGGAAAATAATGCGTGTCGAGATAGAGGCGGACAAAAATACCACGACATCAAAGGAATTTGAGATTGACAGAAATTCGTCAGACAGCATAAAAGAGGCATTGATGGAATCGGGCCTCTGGGCTATGATGCGTCAACGTCCATATGACATAGTGCCCTGCGCCAACCAACGTCCACGCGACATATTCGTGACCGCTTTTGACTCAGCACCACTTGCACCAACACTCGCACTATCGGCGAACGGAAAAGAAAAAGAAATAGCCGCCGGAGTAGAGGCATTGAAAAAACTGACAAGCGGGAAAGTGTACATATCAGTGCGCGAGACGGAAAATATAGCGATTCCGACGGGCGCAACAGCCGTGAACGTTAAAGGTCCACATCCGGCCGGAAACACAGGCGTGCAAGCCGCCAACATAGCTCCGGTGAACAAAGGAGAAACCATCTGGACACTGGACATCGTGACACTTGCCCGAATAGGAAGCCTGATGCTAACAGGAAACGTGGACTGGAACACGACGATAGCCGTGACAGGCTCGGAGGTGAAAACGCCGAAATATGTGGATACCGTGGCGGGAGCCGAAATAGCCCCATTGATAGCCGGGAACGTGAAAGATGACGGAAAGAACCACCGCATAATATCGGGCAACGTGCTTACAGGCGTAACAACCGGACAGGACGGTTATCTGCACTACCCCTATCGGCAGATAACCATAATCCCGGAAGGAGACGACAAAGACGAATTTATGGGATGGGCATCGGTGAGCACGAAGAAGATGAGCACCAGCCGTTCATTTCCCGGCCATTTCCTGACAAAAAAACTATTTGCGCCAGATGCCAGACTCCACGGAGGACGTCGCGCAATGATAATGTCGGGAGAATACGACAAGGTACTTCCGATGGACATCTTGCCGGAATATCTGCTGAAAGCGATAATATCACGCGACATAGAGAAAATGGAGCAACTGGGCATATATGAGATTGCACCGGAAGACGTGGCATTGTGCGAATATGCCGATCCATCGAAAATAGAAATCCAAAAGATAGTGCGCGAAGGGCTCGACTATCTGCACAAAGAACTCGAAGACGCGTAAGCAAGGCCCATAACCACAAAAAACACTGAATACGAATCAATAAACAACCACAAACAGATGCTAAGAAAATATTTGGACAAAATAAAGCCCAATTTCGAGCCCGGAGGAAAGCTACATGCATTCCACTCGGTGTTTGACGGATTTGAGACTTTTCTGTATACGCCAAAAACGACGTCGAAATCGGGGACGCATATACATGACAATATCGATTCGAAACGCATAATGATAATAGTGGTGGCATCGCTGCTGCCATGCCTGCTATTCGGAATGTACAACACCGGCTACCAGAACCTGCTGGGATCAGGCGCAACGACATTTCCATTCTGGGAAATAATGGGATATGGCTTTCTGGCCATATTGCCACGAATCGTAGTGACCTACGTGGTTGGGCTTGGAATAGAATTTGCGGTGGCCCAATGGCGAGGAGAGGAAATACAGGAGGGATTTCTGGTTACAGGGATACTTATACCTCTGATATGCCCAATCGAGACTCCGATATGGATGCTTGCAGTGGCAACAGCATTCTCGGTGGTATTCGTAAAGGAGGTGTTCGGCGGCACGGGCTACAATGTGTTCAACGTGGCCCTTGTGACCCGCGCAGTGCTGTTCTTCGGATATCCGGCACAGATGAGCGGCGACAACGTGTTCATTTCGACCAAACCGATACTTGGCCTCGGAGGCACGGTGAGATTCGCCGATGGTGTGTCGGGCGCAACACCACTCGGCCAGCTTGCGACCTCGACCGGCGGCAACGTGGAACTGCACAACATCATAGGCGAACCGATTTCGAACTGGGACGCATTCATCGGCCTGATACCAGGCTCGTTCGGAGAGACGTCGACTTTGTGCATCCTAATAGGAGCCATAATATTGCTTGCCACCGGCATAGCTAGCTGGCGCATCATAGTGTCGGTGGTTGCCGGCGGCCTTGCGATGGGGTTATTGGCCCACACATTCGCCACACCGACATATCCGGCCTCGTACCTCACTCCGCTGCAACAGCTGCTCTACGGAGGATTTGCATTTGCAGCCGTGTTCATGGCTACCGACCCGGTGACGGCGGCACGCACCGGCGCGGGGAAATATGTGTATGGATTCATGGTGGGAGTGATAGCGGTCATAATCCGTACGTACAACAACGGATATCCTGAAGGCGCAATGCTTGCGGTTCTGCTGATGAACGCCTTTGCACCGCTGATAGATTACTGTGTAGTTCAAACCAACGTCAGACGCCGCACCCGCAGGCTGAAGGCAAAAATAGGATAATCGCAATGAATAAGCAAAGCAATACATATACCATTATATATATAGTGGTGCTGGTGGCCGTAGTTGGCACAGCCTTGGCCATGACGTCGCTGTCGCTCCGCGACCGCCAACAGGAGAATGCCGACATAGACAAGATGAGACAAATCCTGGCATCGGCAAACATAGTGCCAGAGGAGGGCGAGGTTGTGGCAGACTTCAACAAATATATCGTCGGGCAAGAAGTGGTGAATGAGAACGGCGAAGTGACGGGCGACGACGCATTCGTCGTGAACGTTGCCAAGGAGAGCAAGGTGCCTGGAGCCGACCGTGAGCTTCCGGTGTTCGTGTGCATGACAGATGACGGGTCGACAAAATACATCGTGCCGGTGTACGGCGCGGGACTTTGGGGCCCGATATGGGGATATGTGGCCTTTGATTCGGACGGCAACACCATTTCAGGTGCCTACTTCGCGCATCAGGGAGAAACCCCGGGATTGGGCGCGGAAATCGAAAAGCCGGCGTTCAGAGCCCAATTCGTTGGGAAGCAAGTGTTCAAGAACGGACAGTTCTATCCAATCGCAGTGGTGAAAGCGGGCCAGCAGCCGTTGGGCGCAGAAGATTACGTTGACGGCGTGTCGGGGGGCACTATAACGAGCAAAGGGGTTGGAGCGATGCTCGACAACTGCCTTTCGCCGTATAAGAAATATCTTGAAAACCTAAGCAAAAAATAACAGTCATGGCAGAAAAGACAGACAACAAGAGCGTGCTGCTCAATCCGTTCTCGAAGAACAACCCTGTGGTGGTGCAGGTGCTTGGCATCTGCTCGGTGCTTGCGGTGACAGCAAAACTCGAACCGGCCATAGTGATGGGAATATCGGTGATTGCCGTACTTGCATTCTCGAACGTGATAATATCGCTGATACGCAACACCATCCCGACAAATATACGCATCATAGTGCAGCTCGTCGTTGTGGCCGGACTGGTGGTGATCGTGGATCAGCTGCTAAAAGCGTATGCGTACGACGTGAGCAAACAACTGTCAGTGTTCATCGGCCTCATAATAACGAACTGCATATTGATGGGGCGTCTGGAGGCCTTCGCGATGGGCAACAAGCCGTGGCCATCGTTTCTCGACGGAATAGGCAACGGCGTTGGATATGCGCTGATATTGATCATAGTGGGATTTTTCCGCGAACTACTCGGCAGCGGAACGCTGCTCGGGATACAGGTGGTGCCCGACAGTTTCTATGAGGCGGGGTATGTAAACAACGGTCTGATGATATTGCCCCCGATGGCATTAATCGTAGTGGCATGCATCATATGGATACAGCGCGCAAGAAACAAAGATTTACAGGAAGATTGATAAGAACCAACCCATAAAGACGTATAGACGATGGAAAATTTGAATCTATTCATACGGTCGATATTCATCGACAACATGATATTCGCCTACTTTTTGGGCATGTGTTCATTTCTGGCGGTGTCGAAGAACGTGAAAACGGCCCTTGGACTTGGAGTGGCCGTGACATTCATGCTCGTCATAACACTTCCGATAAACTTTCTGCTCGAAACCTATGTGCTCAGAGCTGGCGCAATGGCGTGGCTCGGCCCGGAATATGCCGACGTGGACCTGAGCTTCCTGTCGTTGATAATGTTCATAGCCGTCATCGCATCGATGACGCAACTGGTGGAGATGGCGGTGGAGAAATTCAGCCCTGCATTGTACTCGTCACTGGGCATCTTCCTGCCATTGATAGCAGTGAACTGCGCGATACTCGGCGGCTCGCTGTTCATGCAGCAGCGCGAATTCGGCAACGTGTGGACGGCAACGTGCGCCGGAGCGGGCTGGGGCTTAGGATGGCTGTTGGCCATTGTGGCGATAGCCGCCATACGCGAGCGAATTTCGGAATATTCCAACATACCGAAGCCTCTGCGCGGTACAGGCATAACGTTCATACTCACAGCCCTCATGGGTATAGCTTTCATGAGCTTCCTGGGCATAAAGCTATGAACGACAGGAGAAACAGAATCAAACAGGACTTAGCTTAAAAGACGTAGAACTATGACACTTAACAATATATTGCTCGCAATGTCGACCGAGGGCACTCTGACCATACTGTCGGGAGTGGGAATATTCCTGCTCATCACACTGCTATTGGTGGCAGTGCTACTGGTGGCGAAACGCTATCTGGTGCATTCGGGCGCAGTGAAGATTACGATAAACAACGACAAAACATTGGAGGCAGAATCGGGCAAGCCGCTGCTATCGACCCTGGCCGACCAGAATATCTTCCTGCCGTCTGCGTGTGGAGGAAAAGGGAGCTGCGGCCAGTGCAAAGTGCAGGTGTTTGAAGGCGGAGGCGACATATTGCCCACCGAAGCCGTGCATTTCAGCCGCAAGCAGATAAAAGACCATTGGCGCCTGGGATGCCAGGTGAAGGTGAAGGAGGACATGAAAATAGGCGTTCCGGCTTCAGTGCTCGACATCAAGGAGTGGGAATGCACTGTGATATCGAACAAGAATGTGGCCACGTTCATAAAGGAGTTCATCGTGGCTCTGCCTCCGGGCCAGCATATGGACTTCATTCCGGGGTCGTATGCCCAAATCAAGATTCCACCCTACACGATGAGCTATGACAAGGATATCGACAAGGCCCTGATCGGCGAGGAGTATCTGCCGTCGTGGGAAAAGTTCGGGCTGTTCAGCCTCAAGTGCAAAAACACAGAGACTACGGTGCGCGCTTACTCTATGGCCAATTATCCGGCCGAAGGAGACAGAATAATGCTTACGGTGCGCATCGCCACTCCGCCGTTCAAACCGAAACCTCAGACGGGATTCATGGACGTGATGCCAGGCATAGCATCGAGCTACATATTCACGCTGAAGCCGGGCGACAAGGTGGTGATGAGCGGCCCTTATGGAGACTTCCATCCAATCTTCGACTCGAAAAAGGAGATGATGTGGATTGGCGGCGGAGCCGGCATGGCCCCTCTGCGAGCCCAGATAATGCATATGGCAAAAACGCTAAACACACGCGACCGCGAAATGCATTATTTCTACGGGGCTCGTGCGCTCAACGAGGTGTTCTATCTCGACGACTTCCTGGCACTGGAAAAAGAATTCCCGAACTTCCATTTCCATCTGGCACTCGACCGGCCGGATCCGGCCGCCGACGCCGCAGGGGTGAAATATACGCCGGGATTCGTACATCAGGTGATTTACGATACTTACCTGAAGAACCACGAAGCACCAGAGGACATAGAATACTATATGTGTGGCCCAGGGCCAATGAGCAAGGCTGTGGAAGGTATGCTCGACAGCCTTGGCGTAGACCCGGAAAACATCCACTACGACAACTTCGGGGGATAAACAAAAATCAAACAGAAATTCAGATGGCAAACAAGCGGCTGGCGTTGGCAGTGGTCACGTCGGCCGCTTCTGTCATTGCGACTCCCAATGAATCGGCCACGACCGAACAGACAAAGGGCAGATAGGAGCTTTCGTTGCGCTTGCCGCGATGCGGAACCGGCGCAAGATAGGGCGAATCGGTCTCGAGCAGGATGCGCGAAAGTCCGATGGCCGGGAGAACGCGCCTGAGGCCGGAATTTTTGAACGTCACAATGCCATTGATGCCGAAACAAAAATCGCCGGGCAACGACATAATGCGGCTGACATCGGCTTCGGAACCGCCGAAGCTGTGGAACACGCCACGAACGGCTTTGTGAGCCGACAACACCTCTAACGTTTCGTCGAGCCCGTCGCGACAATGGACAATTATCGGCAGATTGCGTTCTTCGGCCCAAGACACTTGCGTGTCGAAGGCCTGCATCTGCTCGCTGCGGTATGTTTTATCCCAATATAGGTCTATGCCTATCTCCCCTACCCCGACATAGGGCGTGCGAGAGTCGAGATGCGCCTTTATCTCGGCAAGACGTTCGGCGTAATCATGCTTTATTTCGGTGGGATGCAGCCCCATCGCCATATGAAGACGTTCAGGCATAGCACTCCACAGGCGATTCATCGGTTCGACGGTCGAACAGTCGACATTTGGCATCACCATTGCGTGGACCCCGGCATCGATGGCTCGACGCACAGCATCGAGATTGTCGGGCGCAAATTCATCGAGATACAGATGTGTATGGGTGTCAATGAGCATATTGTCGGATGTATTTTAATGAGTGCGGACGCTCGACTGACGCGCCAAATCGATTAAGAACCGTTTTGCGTCATCGGAAATCGCCATCGCATCGAGACAACCGATGGCCTGGCCGACATAGGCATCAACCAATTCGAGACAACGACGCGGCAGCTCGAGGCGGTCGTAGACAGAACGTACCAGACGAATTTTTTCGGCAGGTGCAGAGGGTGCAGAAATCTGTGCAAGCACCAGCCCGTCGACGTCCTCGGCAATGGCATTGATGGAAAGCCATGTCTTCTTATCATTGAGGATGTCACCTCCTATGTTTTTTCCGAACACGGAAGGGTCGCCATAGGTGTCAAGATAGTCGTCCATCAGCTGAAATGCAAGACCAAGCTTTTCGCCATATGAGTATGCCAATCCCTGTTGGACATCGTCAGCTCCGGCCATAATGGCCCCCATCGCAGATGCACACCCCAGGAGGACGGAGGTTTTCAGACGAATCATCTCCATATATTCGGAAACAGTGACATCAGTGCGCACCTCGAAGTCCATATCGTACTGCTGGCCTTCGTAGACTTCCATCGCCGTGCGGTTGAATAGCGAGGTTATGCGTGCCGCCACTTCGTAGTCGGGACAGTTTCGAGCCACGATGACACCGGCAAGCGTAAGCATCGCGTCGCCCGATAGAATGGCGGTAGGGACATTCCATACTTTGTGGACAGTTGGACGCGAACGCCGTACGTCGGCATTATCCATCACGTCGTCATGCAACAGAGTGAAATTATGGAACATTTCTATGCCTACGGCTTGCGAGATGGCCTTTTGCGGCTCGGCTCCGAATGCCTGCGCAAAAGCAAGCGTGAGCATTGGCCGAAGCCGTTTACCGCCATCCTTCATAGCATAGCGGATCGGAGCATACAGGCCGTCAGGGGCGGCGGGATATTCAATGGCCGCAATGGCATCGTGAATCATAGCGGCATATTCGGTCTTAGACAACATCGTGATTAGAAAATTTTGTTTTGAATCAGATTGGCCTTGCGGCTGGCGGAAAGCGCACCCGTGCATCGAGGGCCTCTTCCACAATGCAAATTTACGACAATACGGGGAAAATATGTAATTTTGCACAAAAAATGAAGCGTTATGGAATTGCCTCAGGATATCAATATGCTTTTCAGCTTCATCAATATGAAGCTTCGTGACGAATATGATTCTCTCGACTCATTGTGCGAGGACATAGGCATGGAAAAAAGCGAAATCATCGACCGGCTTAAGCAAGGCGGTTGGGAATATTCACCGGAAAACAATAAATTCTGGTGATTTTTTCGATAGGTGATGCAACCTTCTGCATCGCATGCGACGTCTAAGAATCAAAAACGGAATATCAACATAAAAATCGTAGAATATGAAAATTTTGAAAATCTTAGGCGTAATTGTTGTTCTGTGTTTGGGCCTATCGGGATTTGCCGGTTGCTACAATTCACAGCAACACGAACAGAAGGTAAGGGATGAGATAGTGACCAGCATCGAAAACCGCCTGAGCACGGAACTTTCAGCCGACAGCCTGGAACGGGCAAAAGTGATAGTCATCGAAATCCCCAAGATAAGCACCCGAACCGTCACTCCTACTATCAGACAAGATAGCCTGATAAAACTCGCAGCCATAATAATTCCTATGATATTCGGCACTTTGTTGCTATGCATCCTCCTGTATTCTAAGCATAAGAATCTGCAAGCCAAATGCCGCATAATCGAGGTGGCCATAATGAAAAACTATGTGCTTCCGGATAGCTTTTACGACTCAAAATTAGTAAGAAACAACCGGTTAGGTTCGGGCATAATATGGATTGGCATTGGGTTGGCCATAATGCTATTCTTTATGATGGAAAGAAGCTACGAAGGCATGGCAATAGGTATAGTGCCGCTATTTGTCGGGATATCGCGCATAACGATATCATTTATCAACAACATAACCACAAATAACAACAGGAACTATACCGGAAACGATGTTGACCAAATTTGAAGAACTGGCCTTGATTGCCCGATGCGTGACAGCTGACGACCGCCGCGCATTCGGACGTCTGGTCGAGGAATATCAAGATGGCCTCAGACGCTTCCTGTACAATCTGACCGGTGGCGACAGCATCCGCACCGACGATCTGGCGCAAGAGACGTTTCTGAAAGCATATTCATCGCTTCAAAACTTCAAGGGCATAGCCAGATTCAAGACGTGGCTCTACCGGATAGCATACAACGAATTCTATTCCTCGGAGCGCAAAAACAGAGGCGAGGATATGGCTCCTCTTGACAATTTGCCGATGGCCAATGAGATTCATTGCGACAACACGGCTATCGAACTTCGTCACGACATCGAAATAGGCTTAAAAGCACTCAGCCCACCTGAACGCACGGCCATACTGCTATTTTACATGGAAGATTTACCAATCAAGAAAATAGCCTCGATAATGTCAATGCCTGAAGGCTCGATAAAGTCGTATCTGTCGCGCGCCCGGATAAAAATGGGCCGGGCAATGTCGAAATAAGTTTTCACAAAATTTCATAAACATGAAAAATAATCCATCATACGATAAAACACTTGCCACTAAGATCAAGGAGTTGCCCAAGGCGACGCCCTCGCCGTGGTTCACACGCAAAGTGATGAATCGTCTCCCGGAACGCAAGCAGCGCATAGCATCGACCCTTGAGCTCTCCGTTTACTTTATAGGCATAATAGTTGATGTCATATTTCTGGTGAAATATTCAGCAATTGCGATGAATGCCACTATCACGACCCATCATCCTTTCGACGATTCATTTATCATCCTGTATGTGCTGATATTTCTGATGTTCGCATTACTATATATGTTCATAAGTCCATTTGTGTACAGATATGTACATTAAGCATAAGTGACTATTATATAGCCAATATCATTGATTTTGCGCAAAAATGGCAAAAAAACGCAGCGAACTCATTGCGTATCTAAAAATAAATGTTTAACTTTGCAGCGCAAAAGCCAAGGAGAGATGGCAGAGTGGTCGATTGCGGCGGTCTTGAAAACCGTTGAGG
>CAZRJT010000072.1:0-10163 GCA_964600585.1 uncultured Bacteroides sp. | reverse complement strand
AGCCACGCGCCGCGTCCTCACCGACTACTCCCCGCAGTCTTTTGCTGCCGGCTACATCTGTATGTCCTCCTCGTCCACGCGCATAAGCTTCAACAAAGGCTATACGCCCCGGGGCTATGCCGACCGCGTGTTTCACGTCCATCTCCGTCGGCTTGGCGATAACGACGAGCTGTATTTTCGCGACTACTTGATTCTTCACCCCGAAGTCGCCCTACAATACCAGTCGCTGAAACAAAGCCTGTTGCCTCGCTTTGCAAACGACCGCGATGCCTATACCCGAGCCAAAGCCTCGTTCGTCACCCGCATCACTCGCCTCGCCAGATCCACCCTCCTGTCATCCCTCTGACTTCTGACCTATGACCTCACTCCGTCAGCCCTGGGGCACTCACCGCTTCGGCTGCTTGTTCCATCGCCACTGCACGTGCACCAGCACATATGCCGGAATCACGTTGCTCACCGTCTCCGTCCTCGCCTGCGCGTTTATCGTATACGTGATGTTGGTCAGCTGCCTCAGCAAGTCATAGCCGTCCACGGCCACCACCACGCTCCCTTTCAACAACGACTTCGTCACCCTCGCGTTCCACACCAAGTCCTGCGTGTTCAGCCTCTGGTCCGTAAATCCGCGCCTAATATACAGCGTCAAGTCCGTCGACACCCCCCAGTTCCGCGGCAGGTTCAACACCCCCGATGCACCGAAACGCCCCGTCCACGACGTAAAGTCCTCAAATCCCGCATCCCCGCTCTCATATCGGTTCATCCTCATATTGCCCGTCAGCGAAAATCTCTGTTTGTCCATATTCCAGTTCACGTCCACTTCCTCCTCCGCGCTCAAAGTGCTTACACGCTGTTTATCCGGCACAGCCAATGGATTCGTCGTGGAGACTCCCACCATATCTACGCTTTGATTGTATCGACCTGTTGTCGTTGATGTAAATTCAAACGCCCCATTCGCATCAAGCGGAGTATAAAAAGTGTATTCGCCTTCGCCATTCCAGTTCCCGTTCACATTATATGTTCGTGAAGTCATCACGCCATTATCCGGGTTATATATGTAGCCTCTGGAAAATTCATTGATTAACGACGTATGCTCCACTCTTATGCGATGCGTGGGTCTCACCTCGCTTCTGCCAAATTGAGTACTGAATCTCACGTTTGCTTTATATGCGCTTTTAAGGTTTTGATTGCCGAGCGTTATGTTGAGCGGATCGGTATTATCCATAAAATCAACCATCGAGTATAGTGGCGTTTTTCTCGGCGTAATCGACAAGTCCATTGTGTAGAATTGCCACTTTTGGCCACGTTTATGCTTGAATGCTAAAACTCCGTTCATCCCTATCAAAAAAGCCGTCGGAGTCAATTTTTGTGTCGTTTTCGACGGCTCGCGGATGTATTCGTACGACCGATGCGAAAGTTCAAGAGGAATTGACAGGTCGACGTATATCCCTCTACGCTCCCCAACGCAGTCTTTTGTCAGTTTGGGAGTCATTATGACCGAATGCTCTCTTAGTATGCTATGGTAACTTTGCGAACCGTCGAGGCCCTCCGTATAGCTGTGCATTGATGGCAACGTGCCGATTGGCGTGTTGTAGGCATCGAACCCTTCTATGCGGTCAAGCAAATACAGCATCGACGTATGCGACTCGTCGCCATATCTGTATTCCACTCCCATACCCGCATTTCCGCCGTTTATGTCCTTCATTATTCTTGCATAGACGTTGGCCTTTTTGGTTTCGTCAGGATGGTTTTTGAAATATTGCGACTCTCTTTCCGTTGCGGTTGGATTGTCGCCGTAATTTAGTTCGAAGCGATTGAACGCATCCACCTGTTTTCTATTATATTCCCCTTCGGCTTCTACGTGCAGCCTACCGCCATTTATTTGGCGGAGCGGTTTGAACATCATAGTCTTTAGATGTCCTGTCAGCGTGTTGTCTTTTTCGAGTCCTTCGCTTATCATTCTGTTTAACAACGTATCCTTCCGCACTTCGTCATGGGCATAAACTCCGAGCAATATGCGTCTCGACAAGTTTTCCATCTTATTGTTTAGTGTGGTCGAAACATAGTTGCGGTCTCTGTGGCGATGTTTATAAGTGAAGTCTGGCATTATGTATAAGTTGACTGCAGAGCCGAGAGTCATTTCCACTCCATGATGTGTTGAAAGTGTTAGCTCTTTGGTCTTATCCACTGTATAATTATAGTCGTACGTATCTCCGCTCGACAGATAATTATGGCGGATTACGGACGTTTCAATAGTCGGTTTTGCTAATGTTGCCGATAAAGCACCGTTTATGACCCATCTATTCCTTGGCCCCCGAACCATATACGACATTCCACCTAAAATATTTTCTATCACGCCCTGTCCCATATTAGATGGTGACCATGTCTCCTCTTCTGTCATATTTGAGCCAGGGGTAGATATGTCGCTCAGATTATTCATCCTAGCCAATGCCACTATGCCGGCATTATCCGAAAACCACATCCCGAACAATCTTCCCATATATCTGTTGTGCGTGCCGTAGCCCGCTTCATTGTTAGTAATCCATCCGTTTGAATACTGCCTTTTAAGCTTCACGTCCATCACGTATTTACCATCCCCCGCATAACTTCCCATCAATTCGCTGTCACGTCCCGTCATTCGGTAAACTTCAATGTTCTTCACTGTGTAGGCTCCTATATTTTCTAGCATTAATAAGTTGTCGCCCGAAAACATATTTTTCCCGTCGAGCAATAATTCTTCTACGTATTTTCCATTGCAATATATTTTCCCATCTTTTTTCAACTCCACTCCCGGCATTTGTTTTAGCAATCCATCAAGCATAGTTCCTTCTGCCAACACAAATGCATCAGCGTTATACACCAGAGTATCCCCCTTATAATAAAATTTCACCCTCGATGCCGTAACGGTCACTTCGTCAAGCCCGATCTCCTTATCAGGTTTCGGGCGCGACACGTATATGGGCTCAAGTGTTAGATATTTTTTCGTCAGATTATCCTCCGTTATTTCTACATCCACCCACTTGGGTTCATACTCCCCTTGGCGGTTCAAAATGTCCCTGATAAATTCGTCATCCGTATCCCCCTTGATATTGTCCACGTATATAGCATATTTCCCGCTTACCGATGGAAATTTCATTTCATACATACATCCATCAAAACCCATCGACATCTTCCCTATTCTTATTGTGTCAGGAAGCGAATACACCGTCAGTGCCATCATAACACCTCTTTTCGACGCTCCATCGAATACGTCCAGGCCAACAATCAAACTGTCGTTTTTGTCATCGCCCCATGCCGCCAAACGCATTATGCAAAATGTTGCTGTTATCATTAGGCACCACAATATCTTTCCGTCTCTCATATAATAAATGTCGATTTTGCAATGTCATCAATATCTATCGGCCGTAAAGATAATCAAAAAAACGCACATTTCATAACATTAAAATCACAAATGACATTAAAAGTCCTATCAAAAGATAGGACTTTTAATGTCATTAATATTATTTCAATCCGCACGATAATCTCTATTCGCGCAAAATAATTCTCCAGGAGTTAATCCCCATTTATTGTAAACACAATGTCCATTCTGTGGATTACCCTTATCCGTGTACCAAGTGCAAGAGTCTCCATATTTTTTATTTTTACAAGCTTCTATTCTAGTCGGTTTTGAGTCTGAGCCTGAACCTGAGCCCGAGCCTGAACCCGAGCCTGAACCTGAGCCTGTGTCAGGATTGGGAGGTGTAGGTTCTGTCGGTGTGCCATCATAGCTGCCCCACACTTTTTCTGCATTTTCACCGTTAAGTACAGCATTTTTCATATCTTCGGGACTCAATTCCTTTGCGCCATCGAAGTTCATTTTATTCAAATTTTTCATATATACTTATTTTTTCGTGTGTTTGTAATAATCGAGCGCTCTTTGCTATAACAAACAATTATACGTTATACAAGTTTACGTCCGCAATGGATTTTACCAATATTTAACCATTGAACAATAACCAGATAACCATTCGGCGATAAGTATAGATAGACTTATCGCCGAATGGTTATCCCATATTGTCATCGCCATCAAAAATCCTTAATTCATTCCACGTTCAATGCATCGATTGTTGACGGCTATCACGATCTTGCCTATGTCATCCGAAAAACCATTGTTAATGTTTTCTATCTGCTTTGCCGACAATGGCTTCCCCGACTCTATCTGATTCACATACGATGCTCCCGCAAGCAGGTCCATCAGCAGTGGGTGGCGTTCCCTTATTGCTGGACGCAACTTTTTATACGCATAGTCCTCCCAATCGCGCACTTTACGCTCACCGATAGACTCAAGACCACCTCCGGCATACGCCAATATCCCGGACAGCAACGGCATTATGGGAAGCTGCATCGTAGTCTTCAAAAACACATCGGGGCTGTAGTTTATGCTGTCAAGAAACGAATACGCCTCCATTGGCGGCTCTGCTATGTCCACACCCGCGTTTTTCTTGGCGTTCTCGACGCAAGGCAGCACGTAATTCGTTGCGAACCTCGACTTGACATTGTTCCTGAGCCATTCAATCATGCTGCCGGACACGAAATTGCCCTTGAACGTCTTCTTCTCATACATTGGCCATAGCTCATTGGCTTCGTAGTCACGTAAATTCTTCCATGGTCCCTCGTACAGCTCCTTGACGATTGCCAGCGGCGGGTACATCGTGAGCACTTCCCATCCTATTTCATTGCACGCAAACCAATCCTCCATGCGTATCGGCGGATTCTGCTGAGGCTTGTACTCTATTCGCAATATCTTGTCTTCGCCATTGATGCTTATGATCACGCCCGACCTGACCCCCTGTTGGAGCACAACCTGAGTGCCGCCAATCCAATCGCCATCCTTGAAAAGACTGATGGTGGCCACTTCCTCCTTCCTCTCCACAGGTACGAATCCAAAATACATTTTTATGTCTCCGGGTCCGTCGCCGGTAGGTGCCGATTGAAACACCGTCGATTTTACGTCCTCGTTTGTATGTGAAAATATTGGCAGCGTGTAGCATCGCACCTCTATCTGATCCAGATATCCGGCTACATCAAATCCATCTATGTCCGTAACAACGTTTATCCCCACCAACACCGTGTCCGTGCCGAGCTTAACCGCATTCCCAACACCGTTGTCGTTTTTCAATGACGATGCTGACATCGTCATAGGCATCAAAATGAATGCCAGAAGCATTCTCACAAAAATCTTCATAATAAAAAAATCTATTGATATAGATTGCGAAGATAATAATTTATTCGCAATGGAATAAAAAAAACACAAATTTTTTTTAAATTTTGTGGTTTTGAATTCCATTGGATTTTATTGATGTCCGGTAAATTTATAGATAGGAAACGCATCCAGAATTTTAAACGCGCACCACTAGTACCGTATTGGAGTATTACTCTCTATAATATTATTCCTTCGTATTGCTATTCTCCGTCTTACTCCCAATCGAAGATGAACACATATACGGATGTGCGGTTAAGTGCATTGGATCTATCACGCATCTTCCATTAGCGGTGCCGCCACCGTCTAAGTAAAATGTGCAATAATCATTGTGTTGCTTGTTTATGCATGCCGCTTGGCGTGCTGACAATCCTCCTGTTCCCGATCCGATTCCGTTGTTATTGAGATTGGCGCATATCAGACGCTTTAAATTGTTGTCATTGTTGCATGTCCCAGAGGTTAAAACTCCTGAATAATTCCATTCGCAGCTATTGCCAAATGAACTTCCCTCACACGCTTTCATTTGCCAATATCGTTCACCATGTAGAAATTCACCTGTAACATCATCCCACCAAGAGCTTGAACCAGAACCAGAGCCGGAGCCAGAACCGGAGCCAGAACCCGAACCTGAACTGCCGCCGGGATTGGGCTCTGGTGTTGGATCAGTCGTAGTACCATCATAGCTGCCCCACACCTTTTCTGCATTTTCACCGTTAAGTACAGCATTTTTCATATCTTCTCGGCTCAATTCCTTTGCGCCCTCGAAGTTCATCTTATTCAAATTTTTCATAGACTTATTTTTCTGTGTGTTTGTAATAATCGAGCGCTCTTTGCTATAACAAACAATTATCCGTTATATTTACGTCCGCAATGGATTTTACCAATATTTAACCATTGAACAATAACCAGTCCGCCTATGTTATGTTTTTAACGATATAACATTTAAAACAATAATCATATGGATAGCCAATTTTTCCTCTTCCTGTTGGACCTGCTGGACGTGCCTCATTCCGACGTCCGGGCCCGCAAAGATTTTGAGTCACAACCATCAATATGGACCATATTCGGTCTGGCGGTCCTGCTCACCCGTTATCATATCGCCAACAAGGCAATTGAATTCACTGACAGGACGGACGTAACCGGAGCCGCATGCCCGTTCGTCGCCATTCTCGGTGGCGAATACGTCATAGTCCTTTCCATTGGCCAAGACTACGTGTCGCTGGTCAGATCAGATGGCCGGCAGTTGGAAATGTCGAAACCGCATTTCCTGTCCAACTGGAACGGCGTGGCTCTGTTGGTGAGCAGCGACGAGGATTCGCGCCAGCCGGGATTCAGCGACTTAAAGCGCAACGAATTGAATTCAACGATTAAGCGCATCGGCGCAATTGCATCGATGTTGATCATATCAGGCATTGCTGTTTATATGAGTCCTTTTTCGTCGGATTGGTCGTGGTGGACAGTGCTTGCCGTGAATCTCTTCGGCCTCTGTGTGGGATATATGCTGTTGCTAAAGCAGCTTCACATCGACAATGCCGTTGTTTCCAAAATATGCGGTCTTATAAAGGAGAGCCACTGCGACAATGTGACGCAGTCCGACGCCTCGACGCTGTTCGGCCTGGTCAAATTGAGCGAGGTGGGATTTGCCTACTTTTCGTTGAACGTCGTATGCCTGCTTCTTTTCCCGGCCCTCGCCTTTCCGCTGGCCTTGGTCTCGGTGTGCGTCCTGCCGTTCACATTATGGAGCCTGTGGTACCAGAAATTCAAGGCCCGCAGTTGGTGCATGCTGTGCCTTCTCACCCTTTGCGCCATGTGGCTGCAGGCGGGAGTCTACGTATCCGCAGGGGCTTTTTCATTTCCCCCTTCCAATTGGATAGTCCTGACGACGGCCCTTTTGTCCGCGTACGCGTTGTCGACCCTCGCAGTCAACCGCGTCATGTCGCTTGTCGATCGCGGCCAATCCGCGCGTCGATGGGAATTGAGTTTTGCCAATCTCAAAGCGCATGACCAGGTGTTTGATGCGTTTGAAGGCGGAGTCCCCGTTATAGGCACCTCCGCCGACGAATGCACCGGCATCGTGTTCGGCAATCCCGATGCCGCACGCCGTCTCACAATATTCAGCAACCCCTACTGCGGCCCGTGCGCTGAAATGCACAAGCGTCTCGAGGGCATCATAGGCGAAGACGTGTCCGTAGGCTACGCCATGACCTTCTTTTCCGAAGATTTGAGCATGGTAAACCGTTATATAATTGCCGCGTACCAGCAACTGGGTGCCGAAAAGGCCTGGGACATACTTACTCTTTGGTTTGAAGGAGGTAAAAAACAGGGTGAGGCATTCTTCAAGAACTATCGGCTCGACATGTCCAATCCCGACATTGAAGCCGAGTTCTCGAAGCATATGCGTTGGAGCGAAAGGCAGGCTTTTCCCGGAACGCCGACGGTTTTGATCAACGGACGTGAGGCCGTAGGCCCTTACACAGTCGACGACTACCCATATTTCCCGTTATGATTGACATGCCGAAGCTAGACAGGATGCTGCACCATCTGGTGCTTCACAGCAACGACAGCGCGTCCGATTCGGGGTTGCTGTATGGCCGGGCGGGGATAGCGATTGTATTGGCAAGATATGCCGCATCGAGCGTTCGGGGTGAATTCGATTCCATTGCTGATTTCCTGTTCGGCAATATCATGGACTCCGTGTCGTCAATGGCCAATATAAGTTTCGGCTGGGGGCTTTCGGGCATCTGTTGGGGCGTGGAATGCCTGTGCCAGAATCAAATTGTGGGCAATTCTGCCGATTATGTATGTCGTGATGCCGACAAGCGCATTATGACCCTCGATGTTTGCCGTTTTTCCGACCATACCCTGTCCACCGGACTATTGGGCCTGTGGCATTACGTGTCGTCACGCATTCAGGGAAACATCACCAGGAATGAAAAACTTCCTTTTGATGGCGGTTATCTTTCCGATTGGATCCAGGTCCTGTCCGAAAATCCCGGAAGCTTTCCGTCGGGTGCGCTTTCGTGGCTGGAGTCGGCCATAAGTGGCAATTTGAAAAAAATCGACATGTCTCCGTCCGAATTTGTCGGCATAAAGCGCCTAAGGGAGGTTGAAGGCCTTGGATTGCGCCATGGCGTTGCCGGATATGTTGAACTGCATTACAATTCAAACCGATAGCATTATGGATATTCGACTGTTTTTTATTGACGAGCACGCAAGTTCAAAGCAGAACGGCATCGGCACCTACCGCGACTTGCTGATTCCGTCGCTTGCCGCTCGGGGCGTATGGGTGGGTCTGATCTCTCTGAATTCCGACAATGCATTCTTTGACGTGGCGCAGCGCAGTTACGGATGCGAGTACTCCGTACCAACCATAGCTGGAGGCGACTGGAGGGGCAACGGCGAGCTCATAATGCCGATTTTGGCTCAATACATCGACGATCGTCCGGATAACATATTCCTGATGAACCATTCGCCAAGTGCGCATTTCATTGGCACTTTGCGACGTCAATTCCCTCGGTCGAAAGTGGCGTTTGTGGTTCACGACCAAGGCTGGTGTTCCTATTTGAGGGGCGACCGCGCGCTATTGGAAGGCATATTGTTGGATGGCGGGTCGCATAGTCCCTTGGGCGAGTTCCTTCGTGGGTGCATTTCCGGCGAACGAGACATATATTCGTTGTCCGACAAGGTGGTGGCCTTGTCTCCTTCGGCATATTCCGTGCTAGGCGCACTTTATGGGGTGCCTAAATCCAAATTGGCGTATATCGCCAATGGATACGGTTCCCATTGCGTCCGGAAAGAGGACCGAAATTCCACAAGGGAAAAACTCGGCCTGAGACCCGACGAAAAGCTGTTGGTCTACTCCGCCCGTCCGACTCGTCATAAGGGGGTGGAAGCCGCACTTAAAGCCATGGCGAAGCTGAATTCGCGCCATCCGGGAGTCAGGTGCGTTATGGCATGCTCGATGGGGGGATTGTCCGAATTCGACAGATTGGTGTCGGCAGCGGCGCCGTCCCTTATCGTCACCGGGCTTCTTGACAGGGAGCGCCTGTTCGATTGGTATGCCGCGGCGGACATAGGCCTGATAACGTCCTACACCGAGCAATGTAGCTTCTCGGCTATGGAAATGATGGATTGCGGTTTGACTATTGTGTCGTCAAACGGCTACGGACTGTCCGATATGTTCGCAGGCGGAAAGAATGCCTTCGTTGCCGATGTCGGAAATGTGCTTGACGATGGTAAGTATATAGAAAATATAGTCCTGGCGATTGAAAGGGCGTTGAGTGCATTGCCAACCGAACTTGATGTTATGAAAACGGAGAATCGCAGACTTCTTGACACAACGTATTCATTGGATGCCATGGCAGAAGGATATCTCAAACTATTTTCTGAAATGCTGGAAAAATAAGATTAAAAAGGGAAAATTCGCGCATATTCCCGCATCGCCCGTTTTACCTTTGCACCCGTCGGAGCCACACGGCTCCGGCCACTTATCATTAACCTAATCCCTCTGACTTCTGACCTATGACTTCACTCCGTTCCACCGCAAAATACGCCCGGTTGCGCCCACGGCCCCTTTTCAGGCCGCGGGCCAACTACGCCTATTCCTTCTCCCGGTGGTACGGCCTGAAGTACGGCACGCCGCTCACACCGGCTCAGCACCACGTCGTCAACGCCATCGAGCGTCAGCGCCAGACCCTCGGCCGGGTGCGCATCTACGTCGACGACCGCGGCGATTACGACAACGAAGTCTTCGACATCCTCGTTCTCTACCTGCGCTGGCACAACGAGCGGATGACCCGCTACACCGATACGCTGGTCATCCACCCTTATGCCCATGATGCCCGGCTGATGGCGCGCCACATCCCCGGAGCCGTAGGCTTCTCAGGCCGCACGCCCGACTACGTCAGAGGCCTTACCGTATGCAGCGCGC
>CAZRJT010000071.1:0-10214 GCA_964600585.1 uncultured Bacteroides sp. | reverse complement strand
AACATTTTTTCGCGATAAAGGACACAAAATAGTCCCTTCGGCACCTATGGTTATAAAGGATGACCCCACACTGATGTTCACCAACGCGGGTATGAATCAGTTCAAGGATATAATACTTGGAAATGCCGTAGCAAAATATCCGCGTGTGGCCGATTCCCAAAAATGTTTGCGTGTCAGCGGAAAGCATAACGACCTTGAAGAAGTGGGTATGGACACATACCACCACACGATGTTTGAAATGCTTGGCAACTGGTCGTTTGGCGATTATTTTAAGAAGGAAGCCATCGACTGGGCCTGGGAATATCTTGTCGACGTTCTGAAGCTCGACCCAAACCGATTGTATGCCACTGTGTTCGAAGGCTCTGCCGAAGAGGGGTTGAGCCGCGACGATGAAGCAGCCGGATATTGGGCCGCTCATTTGCCTGAAGACCATATCATAAACGGCAATAAACATGACAATTTTTGGGAGATGGGCGACACCGGACCGTGCGGCCCGTGTTCAGAAATACACATCGACTTGCGCAGCGACGCCGAAAGAGCCCTCATTCCCGGACGCGACCTCGTAAATCACGATCATCCACAGGTGATTGAGATATGGAACCTCGTGTTTATGCAATACAACCGTAAGGCCGATGGCTCGCTCGAACCGCTTCCCGCAAAAGTGATTGACACCGGTATGGGATTCGAAAGACTATGTATGGCCCTTCAGGGAAAAACGTCAAACTACGACACCGATGTTTTCACGCCTTTGATTGGAAAAATTGCTGAATTGTCGGATAAGAAATACGGCGACGATCCGCGTGTCGATGTGGCTATGCGCGTAATTGCTGACCATGTGCGCACGATTGCATTCTCTATCGCCGACTCGCAGCTTCCCGGTAATGCCAAAGCCGGCTATGTGATTCGTCGTATTCTGCGTCGAGCAGTGCGCTATGCATATACGTTCCTCAATCAAAAATCGGCGTTTATGTACAAGCTCGTCGACACTTTGATTGAAAGTATGGGTGAGGCATATCCCGAAATATCAAAACAGCGCGAACTTATAATGAAAGTGATAAAGGAAGAGGAAGACTCTTTCTTGCGGACGCTCGAAAATGGCATCAAACTTCTCGACAATGCAATATCGGTTGCCAAAGCCGAAGGTAAAACTCAGATTTCGGGAAAGGAAGCATTCGTACTCTATGACACATACGGATTTCCGCTCGACCTAACGCAGCTTATCCTTAAGGAAAACGGAATGACGCTTGACCAAAAAGAATTTGATGCCGAGATGGAAGCGCAGAAGGCTCGCGCCCGTAATGCCGCAGCTGTCGAAACTGGCGACTGGGTGGTGTTGAGAGACGGCGAACCGCAGTTTGTCGGATATGACGAAACGTCCGTTCCCACGCAGATTTTGCGTTACCGCAAGGTTAAGCAGAAAAAGGCCGAATTCTATCAGCTTGTGTTGTCTGTAAGTCCATTTTACGCCGAAATGGGCGGACAGGTTGGCGACCGTGGCACATTGAAAGCCGGCGATGAAGTGGTTGAAATATATGATACTAAACGAGAAAACGGTATGGCTGTTCATCTCGTTTCAAAATTGCCGTCCGACGTAAACGCAACTTTCGAAGCCTCTATCGACGAAAAAGCGCGTATGGCCACGTCATGCAATCATACTGCCACTCACCTGCTTCATCAGGCATTGCGCGAGGTTCTCGGTTCGCATGTCGAGCAGAAAGGCTCATATGTGTCGCCCGAAGTGCTTCGTTTTGACTTTTCGCATTTCCAGAAACTGACGCCCGAAGAAATTCGTAAAGTCGAACATCTGGCCAATTCAAAAGTCCGTATGGCGATTCCTCGCGACGAACACCGCAACGTTCCCATCGCCGATGCTGTCGAAATGGGTGCTATGGCTCTCTTCGGCGAAAAATACGGCGAAGAAGTGCGCGTAATCAAATACGGCGACTCGATTGAGCTATGTGGTGGAACGCATGTTCCTAACACAGGCAACATCGGTATGATACGCATTATCGCAGAAAGCAGTATAGCTGCCGGTGTGCGTCGAATTGAAGCCATAACCGGTGAAATGGTTGAAAAAGCTATGGATGAAATGTCCGACACGATGAGAGAAATTGCCGGTATGCTTAACAATGCGCCCGACGTCCGACAGGCTGTTAAGCGTTCTATTGCCGAGAATGCCGACCTTCATAAACAAGTCGAGGAGTATTTCAAGGAAAAAGTTGATGCGTTGTCTAAGACCGTACTTGAATCCGCAACCAACTATGGAGAGATAAAGGTGGCCATAATGCGCGGAGTGCGTATTCCCGAGCTTGTTAAGCAAGTTGCCTTTGGGATTAGGGCGATTTCTCCCGCAAACACCGCATTTGTCGCTGCAACGGTTGATGTTTCCGGCAAGCCGTTGCTCACAGTTATGGTTACCGACGACCTCGTTAAGAAAGGCTACAATGCTTCGGCCATTGTGCGCGAGGCTGCAAAGTCCATTTCAGGCGGTGGTGGAGGTCAGCCTGGATTTGCTCAGGCGGGTGGCAAGAATGCCGACGGTCTCCTTAAGGCTTGTGACGTCATGCTTGCCAACTTCAAGCATTCCTGATGCATATTGTTTTTAATTAACTACGATGCCCCGGCAATCACACTGGCGATTCCGGGGCATTTGTCATTGTTGCATATTGTGGTGGTTGGCGCTAAGCTAATTCTCTTTCATCGCTTCTGTTAGCGTTTTAGCTATATCGAATTCATATTTCGTTTCGGCTGAGCCGGCCATAATTCCCACGCCCGGATTGATGTTTGAATACACTATGATGTCATTGCCGAGGCCTAAATCGTTCAGGCTCCCGTTCATCCCCGAATACTTCTTATATATCGAAAGCAGATATTTATAGTAACTTTCCGAAATCGAGCGCAACTTAAATGTAATCTTATTGAGAGTCTCGATACCGCGTCGGCTGGCGAGAAAATCTTGTTTAACGCTCAAAGCATAGCTCTTTCCTTGTATCGACCGGTCTGAGAATACTGTGAAACTATCTTCGTTGAAGAACATTGCATCTATCACCGATTGAAATTCCGAAAAAATCGGATCGTCGAATACCACAGTTTTATACGGACAATAATGGTCGCCCATATGTTCCTCGAGCATATAATAGTTCACTTCATCTGCTCTGTCGGTGAAATGGATGCTGAACTTAACTTCGATCATATTCTGGTAATCCCAATTGTGCTCACCAACGATGATTGAATTGTGGTCGGTATACACTCTCGTACTTGTCGTTATCGTGTCTATGTACACCGGGTTAGGCACTTCAACCTCTCCCGTCGCTTCTCCATATTTCAGGCTATTGGCCGACACTCTTATTTTATCGCCGCTTTTTGCCTTATAGCTGCTTACGAACATCTTGGTCTGCTCGTCGAAAATCATCTTTTCTTTCTGCGAATCGTTCACCGTCAGTTCCACATTGGCTATCTCAGCTGTTGGGATTGGTTCGGGATTAGTGTGAAGCCACGTATGGCTTATTTGTGCTGTCACAATCGAATCGTTTGTGGCTATGCTATTCAGCACCAACACCGGATTCACATCGTTTTCGGGCTCGAAATCGCTGTAACATCCCGTTAATGCTATCATTATCGCAATCGTATTAATTGTACGTCTCATATTTTTAAAAGAACCAGGTGTACGACACCGATGGGATTATTGGAATAAGTTTTAACTTCTGAAATTTTGGAGTGGTGACAACTTTGTTTCCCACCCAGTAATAAGATGTGGTTTTGCGCAGAGCTATCACGTTCATATTGCAATAGGCATTGTAAGCACTGAATGTCCACATTCCGTGTTTTGTATATCGGTTTATGCCGAGGTCAAGTCGGTGATAGAACGGCAAGCGATAATTGTTCAGCCTCGTAACGTAATCTAATGCCACATTGCCGTATTCTATGTCCGGTGGGTACATCGACATATCGCCGTCGGGTAGGGGAGCATAGTTTTGACTGGCAAACGTATATCGGTTGCCGCTCATTCCCGTCCAGGATGCATTTACTTCCCATTTCTGATTTATGCGCCAGTTCATCAAAACATTTATTTTATGGCGATTGTCGTATTTCGACGGAAACCTGCGCCCACCGTTTTTTTCGGCGAATAGCCTGTCGCTCCAAAGCAACGAATAGCTCAGATGGCCCGTAATTTTACCGAAATTCTTACTCACTATGAAGTCTATGCCTTTGGCGCGGCCCGTCCCCGTAGTAAGCTGGTCATAGAAATCTTCCGATGGATACACCATATAATATTCGTCATAGTAATCCAACACGTTAAGCATCTTTTTATAGTAGCCCTCGAGCGAAAACGTATATTTGTTGTTTAAGTCATAGTATGCGCCAATCGACACCTTGTCGCTCGTCTGCGGCTTCAGATTATTGGCTATCGGAATCCACTGGTCTGTCGGCAGGCTCAGAGAGCTCTCAGTTAGCTGATGGACATACTGGCTCATCCTCGCATACGACCCCTTGACGCTCAGTTTTGGCGTCAACTTCCAGTTTATGGCTCCACGTGGATTTATGTTCGTCCAGGCCTTCCCGGTTATGTTGAACATGCTCACGTTCAGCCCCAGATCTCCTCTCACATTTTCCGAGATTTTCCAATCGTCCGATGCGTATGCGTTCACCTCGTTGGCTACGTTGTGCGACTTGCTCATCTCATAAGCCTGGAAATCTTCTATCGTGCTCCGTGTATTGGCCGTATATTCAGGCATAAACCGATGATATGTATAGTTCAGCCCAAAGTTTATCTTGTGTTTCTGATGTGGAGCATAATTGAAGTCCGAACGCAATATCCAGTCGGTTATGCTGTTTTTCGACTTATTGTTGTGGTACGTTGCCTCCGTCAGTTTCCCCTCGTCGAAGGTCAGGTCATTTTCATCATGCTTCAACGATGCGCTGTATCGCGAGAATGCACCCGTGATGTTGCTCGTAAACTTCGGGTTGAACACATAGTTCCACCCCGAGGCCACCACCAGGTTTCCCCACCGCAGATAGGCTAAATCCGAGGATTTGAAAGATTCCGTTTCTCCCTCCGATGCTTCAAATTTGCTTTTGGTGCCACCTTTCAGATAATCCTCCCCGAAATATACCATCACGTGCATTCTGCTTTTCTTGCTGAAATGGTGAGTTATTTTCCCGTTGAGGTCGGTGAATGAATAGCCCGCCACAGTTTTCTCTGACTTATCCTGGCGAAGCGAATTGTATATGGCCAGCGTCGGAACAGACAGCACATCGTACCACGATCTGCGTATGGCGAAGCTGTAAGTTGTTCGGTCTCTGACGATTGGGCCCTCCATACTGAATGCTCCTGATGTAAGGCCCAATTTTAGTGTCCTGTGATGTTCTGTCATGCTGCCGTCCTTGGTGTTCACCTCCATCACACTCGATAAGCGCCCGTTATATTTTGCCGGGAACGACGTCTTGTAGAATTCCACATTTTTCACGGCATCGGCATTGAATGCCGAAAACAATCCGCCGAAATGATTTATCTGGTAGAGCGGTATCTCATCCAGCAGATACAGATTCTCGTCATGGTTGCCCCCATGTACATACATTCCTGCGAGTCCCTCGGTTCCGGCCGACACGCCTGGCTGAAGTTGCAATGTTTTTATTATGTCGGCCTCCCCGAATATCACCGGAGTGTTCTTTATCGCACTCGCATTCACGGTTATGTGGCCTATCGACGGCGCTTCCATCGAATTGATCTTATTTCTGTCGCCCACCACCGTCACCTCGTTGAGTAATTGCGATTCCTTGAGCATGAAGTCCATATCTATGTTACCCGACAACTTGTCGACTCTTTTTGTCTCAGGCACAAATCCGATCAATGTAGCCTGTATCTCGGTGCTTCCTTGTGGCAAGGTGAGCGAGTAGAATCCATTCGAATTCGTGGTCGTTATGGCTTTCCCGGTTCCATCCCTTACGATGGCGCCTATTATGGCCTCTTTTGATTTGGCGTCTCGCACATATCCGCTCACCATATGTTTTTTTGTGTCCGTTTGTCGCCCTTGGTCGTTTATCACCACCGTATTTCCGGTTACAGTATAGTTTATGCCTATCGGTTTCAGCATTTTCTCCAGAGCTTCTGTTAAGCTTGCGTCTTTAAGGTCGATGCTTACGCGCCTTCCTTTGAGTATTGCCGACGTATAAACGAAATTCTTTCCTGATTGTTTGACCACATCCTTGAACACCCTATCCGCCGGCTCATTCACTGCCTTCAAGGTTATGCTCTGGGCCGATGCGGTTGACCACACTGCCCACGTCAAAAGTAATGCTATTAACGTCCTCATTTCTTCTCTACGGTCAGGTCTAAGTTGTATGCACGGTTCATCACGTCTATCAACTCTTCAACGTCTCCATGATAGCTGATGCTTATCCTCAGGTCATTGCTGTGTCTTTTGGCGTTTATTTTCACGTCAAAGGCTTCCTCTATCAGCTTTATGGCTTCCGATAGCGGTGTGTCGTCGAATTCCACTTGTCCTGTTGCCCAAGTGGCTATGTTGGGCGATACGTTTTGCTCAACCTCTATTCCCGCAGGAGAGGCTATGGCCATGCATCCTTTTGTCACCGATGCTATGTGCCCGTTCGTTTCCACATTCACGCATCCGCTTATCACATACACTTCCGTAGTCGTCTCGTCAAATGTCTCTATGCCGAATTCCGTGCCCACAACCGTTATTTCTGTTTCTCCGGTCTCCACTCTGAATGGATGTGCCTTGTCAGGCATCGCTTTCAGAAATGCCTTACCTTCTATTTCTACCAGTCGATTGTGCCCAAAATTCTCTGAGTCATAATGCATCCGGCTCCCGCGCGCCAATGTCACCACCGAACTGTCTGGCAGCACATACGCCCCCTTTGTTTCGGCCGTGATGTCAACCATCCCGTCTGCCACGCCTTTCGTAGCGTTGAATATCCACATTGCGATTCCGGCGAGCAGCACAGCAGCTGCCGCTCCGGCCCGCCATGTCCATATGGATCCTATTCTGCGCACTAATCCTAACGCCGCCCAACTCTTTGATTCGTTAAATGCTTCCGGCTCAAAATGCTCCACTACGAAGCGCAAACTTTCGGCATTCTTTTTTTCATTGTCTTTTCTCATGATTTTTCAGCTATTGATTCTTCTTATTACTATGTCACGATAAAATGCCCCGGTGAATTGATGTCTGAAATTCAAACGGCCATATCGGCTTATTATTCAGGCAAAAAGAAACAGGTACAGTTTCACGCCGGCCTCTCTGATGCTCTTGTACGCCTTGCCCAACTGGTTTTCGACGGTTTTTACCGATATTCCCAGTTGAGAGGCGATGTCTCCGTACGACATTCCGTCGCGCTTGTTCATCAACAATATTTTCCGTCGCTTTGTCGGCAGTTTTTCCACGCTCGCCCATATCCTCGCGTCGCGTTCCGACGTGTCGATTGCCTCTTCTTCAGGAAGATTGGCATACGTCTCGTCTATTGCTTCCGTTCTGTTGGGCGTTCTGCTGGCCATCAGTGCCGTGTTTCTCACGGTCGTGTAGGCATAGCTTTTGAAGTTGTCGGGTGGGGGAGTTCCTTGTAGTCGGTGCCACATCGACGCAAAACTGTCCTGAACCACGTCTTCCGACACATAAATGTCTTTCGTCAGACGCAGGGCATACATACATAAAGGCCGGTAAAGGCTTCGGTAATATTTTTCAAATTCTTCAACTTTCATATTACCTAAGATGCACTCACGTGCATTCACCCCCACTCCTATGCTGAAAAATCACAATTTTTTTAGTTTTTCTATTACGGCTTTTGGATTATCCGATGAAAACACGAAATTTCCGGCTACCAGAATGTCGGCTCCGGCCTCCACGAGTCGGGCCCCAGTGTCCAGATTCACACCGCCGTCCACCTCTATTTTTGCGTGCGAGCCGGTTTCGGCCAATAATTTGCGCAGCCGTTTCACTTTTTCCACCGTATGCTCTATGAATTTTTGTCCGCCGAATCCCGGATTCACCGACATCAGCAACACCATATCGAGTTCATCGGCTATATCCTCGAGCATGTCCACCGGAGTTGCCGGATTCAGCGTGACGGCAGCTTTCATCCCAGCTCCCTTTATCTGCTGCACTACGCGGTGCAGATGTGGGCAAGCCTCATAATGCACGTTCATTGTTTCCGCCCCGCAGTCCCTCACCTCGTTTACGAATTTGCCCGGTTCAACAATCATCAGATGCACGTCCAATGGCTTTTTGGCCACCTTAGCTATCGCCTTTATGGCCGGAAACCCTATCGATATGTTTGGCACAAACACTCCGTCCATCATATCCACGTGTATCATGTCCGCTGCCGATTCGTTTATCATTTCTATGTCTTTGTTCAGATTGCCGAAGTCGGCCGATAGAACCGATGGAGCCACTAATGCCATGCTGATTATATTTTTATGAATGTTATTGGTTATGATTCCTTATTTTTTGCGAGGCTTTAAGGCATTCCATGCTATGAACCCGACGCACAGCACTCCGATGCCTATTCCAGCGTATGTCAGATAATCGTTATATTTTTCCACCGCTCCGTACAATTGCTGCTCCGGCACGGCTTTGCCGAGCCACCAGCCCATTGCCGCAAGCACGATGTTCCACACCATTGCTCCCAGACCTGTGAATATCACGAACTTCCCCACGTTCATCCTGGCCAGCCCTGCCGGTATGGATATGAGCTGCCTTATCGCAGGTATCAGGCGGCCTATGAACGTTGATATGGCGCCGTTTTTATCGAAATACTCTTCTGCGCGCCTCACCTTGCTCTCGTCTATGAGACACATGTGTCCGATGCGGCTGTTGGCGAACTTATACACTATCGGCCTCCCTATCCACACTGATAGATAATAATTCACAAGGGCTCCGACGATTGCTCCTGAAGTCGCCAATGCCACCACCGCCACTATGTTGATGTCCTCCTTGGTGCAAGCCAGATACGCGGCCGGAGGCACTATGATTTCCGATGGAAACGGTATGAACGAGCTTTCGATGCACATCAGCCCGAACACCAGCAGATACACGGTCATATAATCTGCATGGAGCAAATCGTTGAATATCGCCGCTGCGTCGAATATGGCAAGAGTAATCATGTTTTTATACGGTTTGTTTTCGCAAAGTTACAATCTTATTTCCCCACCGCCAAATAAATTCCCCTCACACTTCGTCTCTCTGGGTTGCTCTAAGGTTCAGATTAAGCCTATTTTTCTGAACATCCCCTGATAATACTCCGCTTTCTTTTCCAGTGCCATCGGGTAGGCACGCGAAGTCGACGGCATTCTGAATATTTCTATTCTGCGTTCATCTGCGTCGTCGGAAAATTCGACGCTCTCGCCCATCGTCGGCACTGTGGTGTGTGTCAGTTCGCTTATCACCTCGGCTGCCTTTTGTCCCGTAGTGGCCACCGCCTTGCATTCCGGCATTAGCCTAAGCAGTCGTTTAAGGTCTACTGGTTCCACTATCTCCAGGTACTTGTCCGACGCGTTGTCTCTCAGTCTCCTCACCTTTGCGCCTGTATCGTTCAGCGCAATTCCTCGCTCTTCGAGCAGACGCTTTATATCGTCAAGCCTGAATTGCTTTGTCAATGCATCATAAAATCGCTCCTTGTTGTCAAAAAACACGAGGCCCATAACTCTCCAGAAATCGTTTATTCTGTTGGGATAATAAAAATCCATTGACCACTTGTCCCGCTTAGGCGGAAAAGTTCCCATTATTAATATCTTTGCCCGTTTCGGTATGAATGGTTCCCAAGGGTGACTCTCTATGATGGTTGTTTTCTCGTCCATGTCTGTTTTCATTCTGGTGTACATTGTTCTAACGCTTTGGCCCCGTTTAATGTTCCCCTTGAAAGCGACGAAGCCCGGAGACAACCGTTTGTCGGTCTCCGGGCTTCGTTAGCCTTTTGGATTTTAGTGCGTAGGCCGTCAGTTAAGTTAAGCCTTGACGCGTTCCACGTACGATCCGTCGCGTGTATCGATGCGCACCTTGTCGCCTATGTTGCAGAAAAGTGGCACTCTCACTTCTGCACCTGTTTCCACTGTTGCAGGTTTCAGGGTGTTTGTGGCCGTATCGCCCTTGATGCCCGGTTCCGTATAAGTGATTTCGAGCACCACGCTCGTCGGCATTTCGCATGTCAGGATGGTTTCCGATGCGGCATGCACCATAGCCTCGCAGATGTCGCCCTCTTTG
>CAZRJT010000070.1:0-10494 GCA_964600585.1 uncultured Bacteroides sp. | reverse complement strand
ATAATGCGAGGCAAAGGATGGTCAGCATTATAGATGCCTTCTTTTGTTTGTGGCTACTTACCATTTGGCGTCAATTATGTGGCATAGAACTTATTGAAAGGCTTCGGAGCCTTAGGGCAGCGAGGGTCGGGATAGTCCCAAACATCGTTTGACTCTAATGCATCTAAGATGTCGTCTTCAGATGCGTTGATTTTGCTATTTTCCATAATTTAAGCTATTTATTGCAATTTTCGTAAAGATAAGGATTGTTGTCGGAGATACAATAGAGATGTTAAAAAATTAAGACAATTTAACCATAGACATGATATAGGCAACTATTCAGCCAAAAAAATTTCTTGATTTTAAAATACTTACAAAAGTGCCGATTTCATATGATGCTAAAAATTGCTGCTTATTAACATCGTTTGCTTTGACGATCCGCTGAATAGTTATAGGTCGAGGCAAGATTGTTTAATAGTGTTAATAGGGCTATCTGGCTTATCACAGGCATTGCGGATGGAGATATGGCATTATGCAACTAAAAATTCGAAAATCGAGCATTTTGCAACCAATAAACGGGTAAAGCGGGTTGAAATGCATAAAAGTATGTTAATAATACGGCATTTTATGGCTTTTTGTCTTGAAGTTGTATTGGAAAAGCCATAACTTTGCAACGTGTTTTTCATGGTATTAGATTTAAGGTTAACTAAGATTGGTTGTCGGGACGACAATCAATTTTTTTTGTGGCCTACGCAGCGTGGCTCCACAGCACCTGAAGGTGGGAAAGAGGAGGAGACAGGATAAAATATCACGCCCTGCACACCAACGACAGGTGTGCAGGGCGTAATACGTGATGTATAGGGGAACGGAACCCAACGTCAGAGGGGGTATTGCTCAAGGATGGGGTCGTCGTATTGAATCTGGGCGTCTTTGAGCTTTGCTTTCATGGATTCGGTGACTTTTTCCATTCCAGGGGCACCATAGAGATTATGCATTTCGTAGGGGTCGGTCTGGAGGTCGAACAGCTCCCAAGCGTCGATGTCGTTGTAATAGTGAATGAGTTTATAGCGGTCATCGCGAACGCCGTAGTGGCGTTTGACGGCATGTTCGGCCGGGTATTCGTAGTAGTGATAGTAAAGCGTGTTGCGCCAATCGTCAGGCACACGATTTTCCAAAAGAGGCACCAGAGAACGTCCTTGGATATCGGCGGGCACTTCGACACCGGCGAGTTCGAGGAAGGTGGGAGCGTAGTCGATGTTCTGAACCATCTGTTCGATGTCGCCTCGACGCTGGAAACGGTCGGGGAGCATCATCACCAATGGCGTGCGGAAGGATTCTTCGTACATGAAACGTTTGTCAAACCATCCGTGCTCGCCCATGTAGAAACCTTGGTCGGATGCGTATACGACAAGAGTGTTGTGGAGCATGTCGTTCTTTTCGAGATATTCGAGCACACGGCCAACGTTATCGTCGAGACTTTTGACAACTTTGAGATAGTCGCGCATATATCGCTGATATTTCCACTCGGCAAGCTCCTTTCCGGAGAGGTCGCGCGAATAGAAGTCGGCGATTATAGGATCGTAGAAAGCATCCCAGCGAGCGCGCTGAGCTGAATCCATTCGCCCGACGAAGCTAAGATAAGTGCCCTTGAGATAGCTCTTTTTGTCGGGATGGTTCATTTTCAGGTCGTAGATTAGATCCATATGGTCGGATATGCGCATTTCAGCGGTTGAAGCCGCCTGACGGCCCTGGTAGTCGTCGAAGAAGTTTTCGGGGAGCGGAAACTGGCGGTCTTCGAATAGTTCGAGGTCGCAGGTGTCGGCCATCCAGTTGCGGTGAATGGCTTTGTGGTGAATCATCAGGCAGAAAGGCTTAGATTTGTCGGGACGGTTTTCAAGCCAATCGATGCTCTTGTCGGTGATGAGCGTTGTCAGGTAGCCATGCTCGACGACTGTGTCGCCAGTCTGCTTTATGAATCGGGGATTGTAATAGTCGCCCTGTCCGGGAACAATCTCCCAGGTGTCGAATCCGGTTGGATATGTGTGGAGGTGCCATTTTCCGAATATGGCCGTTTCGTATCCGGCTTGCTGGAGATATTTTGGGAATGTGGGCTGTGAGCCGTCGAATATGCCGTGTTCGTTGTTGGTGAATCCGTTCTTGTGGCTGTGCTTGCCGGTGAGCAGACATGCTCGACTCGGGCCGCTGAGCGAGTTGGCCACGAAACTATTTGTGAACCTGACGCCGTCGCGAGCGATGCGGTCGAGGTTGGGCGTGTGGGCGAAGCGGGTGTCGTAGCAGCTCATCATCTGCGCGGTGTGGTCGTCGGTCATAATGTAGACGATGTTGAGGGGCTCGGATTGCTGCTGTGATTTCTGGTCGGTTCGACAACCGTACATAGGCGCGGCAACTGCAGCCAGCGCGGCGGCACGACATAGGAACGCGTTGTGATCGGGCAATTGGGTTTTCATTTGCTTAAGGTTTTTTCGTATTGCAACGGATGTTAGTAATGATCGAAACAGATGGTTGGTCTTGCGCACATGGCGCGAGGAAGCACAAATATAAGGATTAATTTATAAATAAACGGCATGATGGGCGGGGATATTTTGGCGATAAACGAAATATGCGGTAACTTTGCGTCAAGGGGACCTTGGTCGGGACCGCCAAAACTAAAAGAAATCGAGGAAAGAGATGATAAATCCGTTTTCACACCCGGTGTACGTGATGCCGAAACCGATAGGGGCGACATGCAATCTGGCTTGCGAGTATTGCTATTATCTTGAGAAACGCCGACTGTATGACGCAGCCCAAGCCACCAAAATGAGCGATGAAACGCTGGAGGAGTTCGTAATGCAGTACATCGCCGCCCAGACAACGAACGAGGTGATGTTCACCTGGCACGGAGGCGAACCGACATTGATGCCGATAGACTTCTATAAACGCGCCATAGAGCTCCAACAAAAGCATGGGCATGGGAAACGGATAGAGAATTGCCTGCAAACAAACGGCACGTTGCTGAACGATGAGTGGTGCAGGTTTTTCAGAGACAACAATTGGCTGATAGGGTTGTCGATAGACGGGTGCGAGGAGTTTCACGACGAATACCGGCGTACACGAACCGACAAGCCGACATTCAGGAATGTGATGAAGGGCGTGAGGCTGCTCCAAAAATATGGGGTGGAGTGGAATGCAATGGCCGTGGTGAATGAATACAACGCTGATTATCCGGTGGAATTCTATAATTTCTTCAAACGGATAGGGTGCAAATACATACAGTTTACGCCGGTGGTGGAACGTCTGCGCCCGGACTCGACACTGGCCCCGGGGTCGGAAGCAGGCGGAGTGCTTGCGCCATTCAGCGTGAGCCCCGAGCAGTGGGGAAACTTCCTGTGCGGAGTGTTCGACGAGTGGATAAAGAGGGACGTGGGCGATGTGTTCGTGCAGATATTCGATGCGACGCTCGCCAACTGGGCCGGCAAGGAGCCGGGTCTATGCACACTGTCGACAAGCTGCGGCCACGCGGCGGCAATGGAATATAACGGCGACGTGTACAGCTGCGACCACTTCGTGTTCCCGGAACATAAAATCGGCAATATCCACGACTCGACGATAATGGAGCTTATGAACAGCGAGCGCCAGCAACGATTCGGAGCTTCGAAGCTCGGAATGCTGCCGACGCAATGCCGCAAATGTGAATATAAGTTTGCCTGCAACGGAGAGTGCCCCCGCAATAGGTTTGCCGTGAGTGACAACGGCGAAGGTGGCTTGAATTATCTGTGCGAAGGGTATAGGAAATTCTTCGGCCACGTCGCGCCCTATATGGACTTCATGAAGAGGGAGCTTGAGGCTGAGCGTGCTCCGGCCAACGTGATGCTCCATCTGAAGGAATTAGGTGCGGGACGGTAGACAACGGCCGCAATCAGAAGAGATATGCGGCGGTGATTGTCCAGTAACGGTTTTTGCCTTTGATGTTAACCCCAGAACCGCCACCGAGAGCTTTGACGGCTTTAGAGATGCCGATTCCGTAGGTGGCTCCAATCTGAACGTGATGGAACAGCTCGGCACCAAATCCGAAGTTCCATGCAGAATCGTACTTTTTGTTGCGGTACATCTCATGGAATGCCTTGCGGCTTGTGAGGAACGAGATGCTGGGACCAGTGGAGAGGTAGGGAGTGATTATGCGGTTAACGATGGGGAGTCCAAGCTTCCACTTGAGGTTGAGGGGGATTTCGAAGTAGTCGCGATTGTCGCGCAAGACGTTGTTCTGCTCCATCCAGCTTGCATTTCGACGGACATACATGAATGACAGGTCGAACCCAATGCCAACGACGGGGACGGTGAACTCTGTCATAAGACCGCCCGTGAATCCGGCACGATTACTGTTGTCGAACACTTCATTGTTGAAATGGAGCGAATTGACGGTTACACCGGCCTTGGGACCGATACGGAACTGGGCCTGAGCGGAAGAGGGCCAAACCACACAAAGGGCCATAATGGCACTTACGATAATCAACGTAGCTTTTTTCATAATAATCTAAGTTAAAACGTGAATTTTTTTCATTATAACCATCGGACATGCCTATTGGTTTTGAATCATCCGGAGAAAATCGTCTTCACCGATAATCGGGACACCCAATTTGGCCGCTTTTTCGAGCTTGGCAGGTCCCATGTTCTCTCCGGCGAGTACAAAATCGGTCTTTTTAGAAATGGACGATGCGTTTTTGCCTCCGTGAGCTTCAATCATAGCTTTGTATTCGTCGCGGGAATGTTGAGCGAACACACCGCTGATGACAATGGTCTTTGAAGCAAGGGCGCCATCGGATGCGGCAGCCGAGGCTGAGTCGACTTCCATACGGAGTCCGGCCTTGCGCAGACGCTCGACTATGGTGCGGTTGGCGGGATGGGCGAAGTATTCGACTATGCTCCGGGCAATGCGGGGACCGACGTCGTCGATATCCTTTAGTTCGTCGACCGTCATTGACATGAGGCGGTCGATGCTGCGCGCTCCACGGGCCACTTTCTTGGCAACCGTCTCGCCCACAAAAGGGATTGACAGTGCATAAACGACGCGCTCGAAGGGGACGTCCTTGGATTGAGCGACACCTTGCATAATGCGGGCGGCACTTTTTTCGCCAAAGTGGTCGATTGTGAGCAATTTCTGGGGTGTGAGGTCGTATATGTCGGCAATGTCGGCGACGAGCGATGAGTCGAAAAGAGCCTGCGCCACTTCTTCACCGATGCCATCGATGTCCATCATGCGACGGCCGACGAAGTGCTCGATACGCCCGATGATCTGAGGGGCACAGCCGTATTTGTTGGGGCACACCCATGAGGCTTCACCCTCGACGCGCACGAGGGGCGTGCCGCAGGCGGGGCAAGTGGTGACGAATCGGACTGACTCGGCGCCGGGAATACGTGCCGACAGGTCTACGCCCGTAATCTTAGGTATTATCTCGCCGCCTTTCTCGACGTAGAGCATATCGGACTGGTGGATGTCGAGATTGCGCACTATGTCGGCGTTGTGCAATGATGCGCGCTTCACGATCGTGCCCGACAGCAATACCGGCTCAAGATTGGCCACGGGGGTGATTACACCCATACGCCCGACTTCGAACGAGATGAAGCGCAGTCGGGTCAACGCTCTTTCGGCCTGAAACTTATATGCGATAGCCCAACGCGGCGACTTGGATGTGAAGCCGAGGTTGAGCTGCTGACGGAGAGAGTCGATTTTGAATACGAGTCCGTCGGTGGCAACTGGGAGCTCCTTACGTGCCACGTCCCAGTGATTGATGTATTGCTCAAGCTCGTCAATCGAGTGGAGACGCGTCATCGCATCGGAGACCTTGAATCCCCATGAACGGGCTGCAAGCATATTGTCGTAATGATTGTCGAACGGGAGCTCATCGCCCAAGAGATAATAGAAATAGGCGTCGAGTCCGCGGCGCCCCACTTCGGCGGGATTCTGCATCTTAAGAGTGCCGGAGGCAGCGTTGCGCGGATTGGCGAACAGGGGCTCTTCGTTAAACTCGCGCTCGGCATTGAGCCTGTCGAACGCTTGCCACGGAAGGACAATCTCGCCTCTAATCTCAAATCGGCGTGGCCATCCGCTGCCTACGAGACGGAGGGGTATGCTTTTGATGGTCATGACGTTTTCGGTGACGACATCGCCTTTCTCGCCGTCGCCGCGCGTGACGGCGCGCAGCAATCGACCGTCTTCGTATATGAGGGATATCGAGGTGCCGTCGAATTTCATTTCGCCGACGATGGTGAAGTCCTGTCCGGGGAGCAGATCGCCACACCGCTTGACAAAATCGTCGACCTCGCTGATTGAATAGGTGTTTCCGAGAGAAAGCATTGGACGCTCGTGGGCCACTTGTCCGAAGCCTTTAGAGTGGTCGTTTCCAACACGCTTGGTAGGAGAATAGGGGTCGTCGTACTGAGGGTTTTCGCGTTCGAGGGCTTCGAGTTCTTTCATAAGGTGGTCGAACTCGACATCGGAAATGGTCGGAGCATTCAGCACATAATAGTTGTGATTGTGCCGGTCGATAATAGCCCGCAGTCCGTCGATTTTTTCTTTTACAGAATCCATTATTTAGATTGATGAACAATTGATTGGTCTACAATATCCTTCGCTGGCAAAACGACAATTGAAACCGTCGTTTAACGATATGCAAATATAGGCTTAAAGTTGTGTGCATCTTAAGCAATCAACAAGTTTTAACTCAATTAACATTATTTTGTATGGCCGAGAGCGATTTTCATTGCTCAAAACGTAATAGGTTCGTAACTATTTCGTAACTTTGCCGCGTATTACGACCTACGCAAAGAAACCAAGATAACAATGCGAACAAAATATCTGACAATTCTAATGGCTTTAGCAGTGGCCGTTTGCGGCTGCGGCAAAGGAGTGAAATCGGACAAAGCAGAGGTGGAACATGCGAAAGAACGCATAACCTCATATGCTCCCAAGTTCGATGCCGACAGTGCTTATGCCTACGTGAAAGCGCAAGTGGACATGGGAATCCGCGTTCCGGGCACGCCCGGGCACGAGGAATGCGAAGCCTACATAATAGATAAATTGAAGGAGTTTGACGCTGACACCATCATAGTGCAACGCGCCAACGTGACGGCATTCAACGGCGACGTGCTGCCGATTGCCAACATTATGGCACAGTTCAAGCCCGAATGCAAGCGGAGGGTGCTCCTGGTGGCGCATTACGACACTCGCCCCTGGGCCGACAACGAGCCTTCGGACAAAAATCGCCAGCGGCCGATTCTGGGAGCGAACGATGGTGGGAGCGGCACGGGCGTATTGCTCGAAATAGCACGCCAACTCGGCGACATAGCACCGGAAATAGGCGTAGACCTGCTGTTTGTTGACGCAGAGGACTATGGCGATTCGAGCGGCTGGGACCGCAAAGAGTCGTCGTGGGGGCTCGGAACACAATATTGGGTTGAGAATATGCCATATACGAGCAGCAATATGCCAGAATACGGGATAGTGCTCGACATGGTGGGCGGAACTGACGCAAAATTCCACAGGGAGTATTATTCGCACTCCAAATCCAGAAATATAGTGGACAAAGTGTGGGGAACGGCAGCCAAGACGGGGTTCGGCGACGTGTTCGTGAACGAAGTAGGTGGCTCGCTGATAGATGACCATGTGTTTATCAACCGCGCAGGGATTCCGTGCATCGACATAGTGGAATGCAACAATGCCGTCACTCATTCTTTCCCTCCGACATGGCATACGCTTAGTGACACAATGACGTCGATTGACAAAAAATCTCTGAATGCCGCAGGCCAGACGGTGCTTAATGTTTTGTTCGAAGAAAAGGATTTTCGATAAAAAACATTATCTTTGCACCATTATGACGATAGACAGCATTCAAAACCAAATAATCGAAGAATTTTCGGAGGTCGACGACTGGATGGATCGCTATGCGATGATAATCGACCTGGGCAATGCCCTGCCCACAATCGACCCCAAGTATAAAACGCCCGAACATCTGATAGAGGGATGTCAAAGCCGCGTGTGGCTCAATGCGGAGCTGACCGACGGCAAGGTGAACTATACGGCCGACTCTGACGCCATAATAGTGAAGGGCATAATCTCATTGCTCATAAAAGTTCTGAACGACCATACACCGGCCGAAATACTCGAAGCAAAGCTATATTTCATCGATGAAATAGGCCTTGCGGAGAATCTGTCGCCGACCCGCAGCAACGGGCTCCTGGCAATGGTGAAGCAGATGAAGCTTTATGCAATGGCCTTTCAGGCCCAAATCGACGCCTCCAAATAAGGGCGCATGCCCCATCCATAGGGCAAACAAAACGATGACAATTATTCACAATCTAATTACCAATCATTATGTTTAAAAATCAACCTGCAGGCCTGTATGTCCTTGCGCTCGCCAACACGGGAGAGCGATTCGGATACTACACGATGCTCGCCATCTTCCTGCTTTTCCTTCAGGCCAAATTCGGTCTTGATTCGGCAGTGTCCGGACAAATCTATGCCGGATTCCTCGCGTTAGTTTATTTCATGCCTCTCGTTGGAGGATGGGTTGCCGACAAATGGAGCTTCTCGAAATGCGTCGTGACGGGTCTTTTCGTCATGTTTGCCGGCTATGCCATCATGTCTATCCCCACCGACATCCGTTCCACCAGCTCACTTGCCATCTTGATAGGCGCCCTCGTTCTGATTGCGGCGGGCACCGGCCTCTTCAAAGGGAATCTTCAGGTGATGGTGGGCGACCTCTACAATGAGGCCCGTTACAGCGGGCAACGCGATGCCGCCTTCTCACTTTTCTATATGGCCATCAACATCGGCTCAATGTTTGCCCCGATGGCCGCAACCGCAATGACAAACATAGCGATGAACGCAAAAGGATTCAGCTATGTGTCGTCACTTCCGGCAATATGCAACAGCTATCTCGACGGCCATGAAAACGCAGCCGAACTCATACAGACCGCAACGGAAAACGGAATGACTCCGGGCGCCGACTTGCAGGCTTGGGCTTCGGACTATATTGCCACATTGTCGACGGGTTATAGCTATGCATTCGCTGTCGCTTGCGGCTCGCTGATCATCAGCTTCCTGATCTATTTCCTCGGACGCCAGACTTATCGCCACATCCTGACCGACAAGAAGTCGGGAGGAGCCAAGAGCGCACAGGCGACCGGACCGGAACTTACACCGGCGCAGACCAAGGCTCGCGTAGTAGCCCTTCTGCTGGTGTTTGCCGTTGTGATTTTCTTCTGGATGGTATTCCACCAGAATGGAGCGACATTGACGGAGTTTGCAAAAAGCTGCACTTCGCCTGAAGCAGGAGGCTGGACAAGAATCGGCTTCAACGTGTGGGCCCTTCTGAGCATCGCCGTCGGCGTGTATGCGCTCTTCTCGTTCTTCCAGAGCAGCGGTAAAGTAGCCAAAAGCGTATCGGGCATCATATTCCTTGCGGCCGCAGGCGCAATATGCTATTTCTATTCGGTAACCGACAATCCTGTAACCGGCCTTCAGCCGCAGATATATCAGCAGTTCAATCCATTCTTCGTAGTGGCTTTGACCCCCGTGTCGCTGGCCATCTTCGGCTTCCTCGCAAGCCGCAAGAAGGAGCCCAGCGCACCACGCAAGATCGGCTACGGTATGATTATGGCAGCGGTGGCTTATGGCGTGCTTATGCTCGGATCGTTCACCATCGTTGGCACTTCGGGAAGCGTGTCGCCGAATTGGCTCATCAGCACCTATCTGCTGCTCACATTCGCAGAACTTCTGCTCTCGCCTATGGGCATTTCTTTCGTAAGCAAGGTGGCACCTCCGAAACTGAAAGGCTCTATGATGGGCGGATGGTTTGCCGCCACAGCTGTGGGCAACTATCTCGTTTCGATTCCGATGCTTCTATGGGGCAATATCCCGGTATGGGTGCTTTGGGTGATTCTCGCCGCTATCTGCCTTGTGTCGGCTACATTCATCTTCTCAGTCATGAAGAAACTCGAGGCTGCCACTGCTGACGCTCCGGCACCCGACGTAGACAAACTTGAGACAGTGGAGGACGAAGCCATCTAAGCTAAGAGACATACGTGCATAAGGCGCGTAATACATAGACAGCCGCTCGACGTAATTGATGCGTCGAGCGGTCATTTTTTTGAAAATATTTTATAATCCGTAAGAACTTTAGGGGTCATGGCGTCGTTATATTCACGAATTGACATTAAATACTTACGAATTATGCTTCCAGTATACGATCACTCGCTATTCGCATGGCTGCTTATCATAGGCGCCGTTTGCCTCACGATAGCCATTGGAGCCGCTATCGACAGATATTTCATCAATCGCAGAATAAAGGTGGTGGCCCGCCGAGTTGAGTGTACACAGCATCATAGGCGAAGTTTTTTCCAATAATTTGTGGGAATAATGATGTAAATTAAAAAATAATGACTACCTTTGTGGTCGCAAACAACTGCTCGGGGTGTAGCACAGTTGGCAGCGCGCCACGTTCGGGACGTGGAGGTCGG
>CAZRJT010000069.1:0-10620 GCA_964600585.1 uncultured Bacteroides sp. | reverse complement strand
CCAGCCAAGTTCCTTTGCATAAGCGACAGCACCTTGTGCCATATAGCGCAACAAAGTAGGATTAGCGTAGTTGCGAGCGCCTTTCGACACCTGCAGAATCACCGGAGATTTTTCTTCAGCAGCGGCTTTGATGATGGCCTGAAGCTGCTCCATATTGTTGAAATTGAAAGCCGGGATAGCGTAACCTCCCTTGATTGCCTTGGCAAACATCTCACGAGTGTTGACCAAGCCTAAGTCCTTATAACTTACCATGTAGCTTTATAATTAAGTGAATAATAGTTTTTGATATTTTATATCGCTACAAATTTACACAAAATAATCGAAAATCGGAGGAGAAAGCGCACCATTTTTTACGCATTTACACTTCTGAAGTTTCCGGCGGCATATTATCCACCTAACGCTTAGACGCAGCTTTAAGGTGAAGGTAGCCTTGCACACATCCGACAAAGAGCGCACCACCTACAATATTGCCCAACGTCGAGGGCACAAGATTGCTTAGGACGAATTGACCGACAGAGACTTGCGCGCCTTCGAACATTCCGCACGGAATGAAGAACATATTGGCAATGCAGTGCTCGTAGCCAAGCACCACGAACGCCATGACCGGCCACCAGCAACCCACCACTTTGTCGACGAGAGTGTGACCTGACAATGCAAGCCATACGGCAAGGCACACACACCAGTTGGCTCCGATGCCTTTTATGAACACCGTAAACCACGGCATCGACACTTTGGCCTCGGCAACTGAAATTATGGCATCGTGATAAGGCGAAGCCGACGTAAGCCCTACGTAATAGACGAAAAAGTAAGTAAATGCGATTGCACCTATGAAGTTTCCGACATAAACCAACGACCAGTTTTTCAAAATCGCCCTTATGCCATAGTGCCCTTTGATGCAACCCGGCACAAGCAATGCATTGTTGCCCGTGAACAATTCGGCTCCAAGCACAACCACAAGGATGAGCCCCACGGGAAACATACATCCGCTCATTAACTTCTGCATAGCCGGATTTTCAGCCGTGACGCCGGGAAAGCCAAAGCCAACCATCAGCGACAGGATACCGCCAAGGGATATATAGCATCCGGCCAACACCGACAGTATCATAATCCTGACGGAATTGTTCATTATTTCGACTTTCCCGCAACCCACCTCTACGGTGGTTTCAGCTATTTCTTTAGGCGATCTTACGTCCATTGAAAAAATGTATTATTTGTGTTTTTATTCACGTCAAACGCATTTTTCTGCCTTATGACGCTTTGACACGCGAATTTAGTCAATTTCCGCCTAAAAAACGACATCCGATGGTCATTAAGCTGTTTTTTCATCAAAACAGCATCAGGCCGGTAGAGAACGGATGGAATTGTGGCTGCCCTGCCCCACGAAGCACCGACATCGGAGAATAGCGCACATACAATCCTATGCCATATACCCGGAACACGGCAATGAAATCGACTGAGAATTTACGCTGACCGACGTCACCTGAGTATTCGGTAACATTCGAACCATTCATATCGGTCCAGAAACTCTTAATGCTTGCGTGAGAATTATAATTGAACACCGCGCCAACCCTGAACTGTGTTTTCGAGCCATACTTTCCGGTGCCGAACGATTGAGTATATAACACCGGAACGCCCAGGCTGAACACCTTAAGACGAGAATATGACGGTATGACATCCGATGGATACGGACTAACTCCGACAACTCCGTCGGACATTATCAGACGCTGATTTGATGTGGAGATTTTGTAGTTGCGCCAATCGAAGCCTAATCCTATCGAAATTTTGCCTCTCAACGACGGCATAACATAATTCACGGCCAATGCGTTGAGCCATGATATCTCAAGCGACTTACCCATCTCCAACCCCAATGACTCGGGCGCATCACAAGCATTCACCCAACCTATCCCTGGGCCTTCCATAACGCATCCCCAATAACTTCTGCCACTGTTATAATTATGTTTTTTAGACTTCTCGCTCAATTTTAAGCTAATCGGCCATATTTGTTGCGATTTAATGATAATATCGGACTTAAAGTCCTGAGCATATGCAAGCGCCGAAACAGAGTCGTCGTCGGAGCTCCTAATATATAGCTTAAATCCATCGGGACGCTCAGTTATGGTCAGATTTCTGACATCATCAATCGTAAGCACCGTGTCAGGCTCAACAGCCATAGCCATCAAATTACAAACCACAATGGATATGGCGGTCATAATCATTCTTATATTGCACATATTCAATGATAATTAAAAGTTCGAATTAAAAACCGAGGGTCACACCAACCGAAAACGTTTTGAATGTAGGGCCATATTCTTCCTTGAACATACTCACAGGCATATAGCGGGCATAGACGCCCACCACATCCAAAAAGCCGATAGAGCCATATAGCTCGGGAGTAATGGCACGCTGATGGAGCCCCTTCATATCGACTTCATATTCCCGTCCGTCAAGACGATAATCGGAGTGGGCCTTGGTATAGGTATTGAAATCGAGTATAACACCCAACGATATCCCAAAAGACTTATAGATGTTTTGCGTAAGAGTCAACGGCACCTGAAAACTGGACGTCCGTATCCGCCCATGATATTCCTGCACATCAGGATTGCCAATAGGAATGGCCGCTAGTTCATCGCCCTGCTTAACAAGACAATATCCCGCCGACACCGACAATTGCCGATAAGCATATCCAATGCCTATGCCAATGGTTGGGCCATGACGAAAAGGCGTATAATCAACTCCTACAATTCGGTCGAGCCCAAATTGCCAGGAGTCGTTTATTGCCGCACCGCCTTTTACGGCAAACAGTGGGCCAGCATATAATCCACGAAATGCCACAGTGGTGCATTGCGGACGATAACGATGCTTGGATTTCTGGCCAACGAACGGAAAAATCAGTTCGAAATTATCAAATTGCAGATAGTCGTTTTCAACATTTTCAACGTTTTCGGTAGCCGTGTAGGTATATCGGAATTTTTTGTTGTCCGCCGTTCCGATGATCTTAACCTCTGTGGATTTACCTTGCTTCACAACCACCACTTTCGACGGGCGGTCGAGAGTCAACACCGTATCTGCCGGAACCACATCGATAGCAGACGACACTGCTGCTCCGCCGGCAAGTGATAGTGCAACAATTAATGCTCTCATATAAATAAATCTTATATAAATATTAATATTCAATAGCTAAGGTTTTTGTTAAATCTGACCATTCGGCACGTCCTTCTATATATATAAAAAGGATTTCATGGCCACCCGTAAGATTTGTGTTCAAATAAAAGAAATAGCGGTTAATCGAATTAACCGGAGGGAACTGATAGAACACGGTATAAAGGTGGCCGCCCTTGTATCTCACCTCCTTATTTATAGCATAAACCCCATCTTTCACCACCAATCGCCCCAAAGAGTCGGCCTCTTCAGACATATTCTCCAATTTAATGCTATGAAAACGCTCAATATTATATGGTTTAAGATTTTCGCCCGATATTATCGTCTCCGAAGCATTGGGATTGTCGCAATAGCGGCCATCGAACAGTTTAGCTATGTTTAATCCGGACTGTCCTGCAACTTCCATCGAAACGACCAAAGAAATAATCATTAAAATCAATCTCATAACTTATACTTTATATGCTACTACATCTCTTTGAAAACACTCGCCATATCGGCAAACTGCTGTTCTATGTCGTCAGCCATAGCCTCCGACGCAGACCCAATCAAGGCCAAATCCTGCCACATCATCTCCATCACTTTATCTTTGTCGTTTACGATCTGCCCCCCTACATAAGCTATACATTCCGACTCAGCAACAGCAGCAGTGCCTGAACGGTGGAATAGGGCAAATCCGATGAATATGCCTATTGCCGACACAGTTGCGGCCACTGCCAGCCGACGCAAGTTGGATACGCGTCGGAATGTACGGGGTCGTTTCGGAACGACCGTCATATACCCCAACACGGCCCTGGCTTCGTCGACCTTATCGCCTTTAATCGACACATCGGCCAACAGCGTTCGCAGAAATCGCTCTTCTTCAAGCGTAGTATCGCCATCGAAGTATCGGTCAATCAACCTTTCCATTTCGTAAACATTTGACTTCATAGCCTTTATCATTATCTCTGTATGTAATTTCTATAACATTCTCTTACAATATTGCGTGAACGACTCAGGATCATCCTGACATTTGCCTGCGTAAGCGAATATTCAGCGGCTATCTCCTCAATCGAATAGCCATATTGGTCGCGCATATACAATATCGCCCTTTGACGTTCCGAAAGTTGACTCTCGACAATTCGGGTCACTTCGTCAATTTGGTCGGTCAAATCAGCCGAGTCGTCATCGTCGGGGCGTTCGATAGCCACAAAATCATCAGTCACATTTTCGCGTCTGACGGCCTTGCGCCGTAGATAGTCGATCCCAGTATTGCGCACCGCAGCCAAACTCACTCCCTCGGCCTCGCTCTCGCATTTAATGCTGGCCCGACGTCGCCACAGACGAAAAAATGCATCCTGAAGCACATCATTGGCAGCGTCATCGCCTACGATATTCCGGGCCTTGACCAGAAGTCGAGGCTTAAGCCGCATAAACACCGATGTGACGAGGTCCGATTTCATTCAATTCTGTTGCGAAGATTGTACGTTCATATAAAGATACGCAGCGATGCTGCATTTGCAACATCGCTGCGACACTTTTTTTTTGAAAAAAGAATATTTTGAGTTTACTTTTTCGCTTTTTTCTTTTCAAGCTGACGTTCGATTGCCTCGAGGCACAAATCTATGGCCTCTTCAAACGTATCGGCGGTTTTTGTAGCCACTTGGTCGTCCTGCTGGGGAACTATTACTTTTACAACGGCCTCTTTGTTCATTGCCGTTTCGGGCTTAACAACTTTCAACGTAACGTCGACTGCGGTCACATTGACATTATGGCGCACAAGGCGCTCCACTTTCTTGTTTATAAAAGTTTCCAGTTTTTCGGCGATGTCGAAATGGATGGCTTTAATTCTTACGTCCATATTAACCTCCTTTTTTTAATGCACGAGGGTGTGCGTGTTGATAATTTTGTTTTAAATCACGGTAAGTTATGTGTGTGTACACTTGCGTAGTAGCAAGCGACTGATGTCCCAGCAATTGTTGCACGGCATTCAAATCGGCCCCATTATTAAGCATATCGGTGGCAAATGAATGTCTGAGCACGTGCGGACTACGACGCGCCGCATGGACTGTGCCATCCATAGCCGCCCTGACCACATTATATATGAGTTTGCGGTAGAGCTGACTGCCGTCAGACCTTACGAAGAAATGCTCCGTCGGAAGCGCTCCGACTGTTTGGCTGCGAAGTGTACGGTAATGTGCAATCATTTGAGCTAGTTTTGTCCCAAAAGGGATTATCCTGTCCTTATTACGTTTTCCGCGCACTTTTAGTTCAAATTTATTTATGTCGACATTCACATCCAGCAAATCCACCATTTCGGAACAGCGCATACCGGTGTCATACAACATCTCAAGAACCAAATGATTACGATATGCCGTAAAATCCGATTCGTCAACGGCTTCATCGAGCATAACGGCAGTTTCGGATGGTTTGACGTAAACAGGCAAATCTTTTGGCACTTTGGGGAGCACAAGTTCCAACGCCGGATTCGACAACATTCCGTGCCGGCGCATCATATATGCATAGAATGCCCGTAGTGACTGTATCTTACGCCGGATTGTACGGGCCGTAACCCCCTCTTTTGCCTCTGACATCACCCATTGGCGCAGTTCGGCAACCGACACTTCGGCAGGTTCGAACGGATAGCGGCCGCCACAAGTCTGGTAGTCCTTCCATTGAGCCAAATCCCTGCCATACGCCTCAATGGTGTTGACCGACAGATTACGCTCATATCTCATATATGCCAAAAAAGCCTCTATCATCGTTCACGAAATTAACATTTACCGATGACATTTCCAAATATCCGCATAAAAAACAAACGAAAAAAGAGACACACCGTCAATTTCCATTGGAAGTGACGATGGGTCTCTTGATATTTTACGTAAATTCACGAAGCCGATTCTACCAGAAGAATCCGGACATCGAACCGAATAACAAGCTGATTATTCTTCTACCGAACGGAGCTTCTGAACGTAAACCGCCTTCATCATTTTCTTGCGGTTTGCCACTGAGGGCTTTTCAAAAGCCTGACGGCTACGGAGTTCTTTCACAATACCGGTTTTTTCAAACTTGCGTTTGAATTTCTTCAAAGCTCTTTCGATGTTCTCGCCTTCCTTTACTTGTACGATAATCATTGTTATTTGTTATTTTTTTTAATTTGTTTGCTTATTGAGTTTTGCGGGGCAAAATTACACATAGTTTTTTATTCCACAAAACTTTTTAAAGCAAATTTACCCGGTTTTTTCTGCCAAAAGGTAGAAAAATCGATTTTTTTAGTAAGCCGGACGATTATGCCTCTCCAAAGTAAATATGTAATTATTTTCATTAATTTTGCAGTCTATTATCACTTTGCATTGCATATAACGACAGTTGAGATGCATAGCCACCAGAACATACACATTGACTGACAATTATTTATGAAAAGACATCCGCTTTTACACCACAACGGCATAAGCTACGTGATACCATTCATCCTCATCACGAGTTGCTTTATGCTGTGGGGGTTCGCAAACGACGTGACCAATCCGATGGTTAAAGCTTTTTCCAAAATATTCAGAATGAGCGTCACCGAAGGCTCGCTTGTACAAATGGCTTTTTACGGCGGATATTTCGCAATGGCATTCCCAGCAGCAATATTCATCAGACGCTATTCGTTCAAATCGGGCATACTTATGGGCCTCGCCTTATATGCTATCGGCGCACTGATGTTCCTGCCGGCAAAGCTAACAGGCAATTATTATCCATTCCTCGCCGCTTACTTCATACTCACATGCGGATTGTCGTTTCTCGAAACGAGCTGCAATCCATACATATTGTCAATGGGGCCGTCCGACACTGCCACTCGCCGGCTCAACCTGGCACAGGCATTTAATCCGATTGGCTCTATTATGGGCATGTTCGTTGCCATGCACTTCATCCAGGAACGCCTGAATCCGACGAACTCGACCGATCGCGCCCTATTATCAGAACGCGAATTCGAAGCTATGAAAGAGAGCGACTTGTCGGTGCTAATCGAACCCTACCTGGCAATAGGCATCGTGATAGCGATAATATGGTTGGCCGTATTCCTGATGAAAATGCCTCAGAACGACACTGACACATCGTCAATCAATTTCACGGCTACGCTGAAGCGTCTTTTATCACTAAGACGTTATCGCGAAGGAGTGGTGGCTCAATTTTTCTATGTCGGAGCACAAATCATGTGCTGGACGTTCATAATCCAATACGGCACCCGGATATTCATGGGGCAAGGTATGTCGGAGCAGGCTGCCGAAATACTTTCGCAGAAATACAACATCGCGGCTATGGTGGTGTTCTGCCTCAGCCGTTTCATCTGCACTTGGCTGCTGCAATACTGGAGTCCCGGAACGATGCTCAGAACTATGGCCGGAGCCGGCGTACTGCTCACCGCAGGGGTCATATGGGCGCAGAACGTATCGGGCATTTATTGCCTGGTTGGCATATCGGCTTGTATGTCGCTTATGTTTCCCACCATCTATGGCATCGCGCTCGAAGGCATAGGTGAAGACGCCAAATTAGGAGCCGCAGGGCTCATAATGTCAATCTTGGGAGGCTCAATCCTACCCCCCATCCAAGCTAAAATAATCGACATGGAAGCCATCGGAGGATTTCCGGCAATAAACGCGTCGTTCGCTCTGCCACTGATATGCTTCTTAATAATTATGGTGTATGGACAACGTACACGACGCATACGATAGGCCAACACACTTTTTCTTTAATAGATCGCGTCCACATTGCACCAAGCGCAATGTGGACGCGATCTTTAGCGCCGGTCGGCATACGTCATTTTTCAGTATACCATTTTGAATACATCAGATAGTTACGTGCAATCTTCTGATTCATTTCGCGGCTCTGCGCCGGATCAACCGGTTTGATGAATTTTGCCGGAGCGCCGCCCCATAATTCATTCGGGCCTATCTTAGTGCGCGAAAGCACCACCGAACCGGCAGCCACGAGGGCCCCTTCGCCCACTTCGGCGTCGTCCATCACCACTGCGCCCATTCCAACAAGCGCAAAATCGTGAATTTTACATCCGTGAAGAGTCACGTTGTGACCTATCGACACGTCATTTCCGATTTCGATGGTTGATTTTTGATAGAGCGTGTGCAAAACCGAACCATCCTGAATATTCACCCTATCACCTATCCTAATAGAGTTCACGTCGCCGCGAAGCACGGTGTTGAACCAAATGCTGCACTCATCGCCCATCACCACATCGCCCACAATCGTGGCGTTTTCGGCAAGGAAGCAATCGCGGCCAATAATGGGGGTGATGCCCCTCAATGGAATTACCAATGCCATAGATTATATATGTTTAAAGTTATCTATCGATGTTATTTCTATCGGGTCAGGGCAACCGTCTTTTCACGAAGCCACGCACGCTCTGCCTCCGAAAGCATCGGCGACAACTTTTCATACACTTCGTCATGGTAAGCGTTGACCCAAGCTATCTCCTGATCCGACATAATCGACGTATCAAACAACCGGACATCGAAAGGAAACAGCGTTATGGTCTCAAACTTCAGAAATTCGCCGAACTCCGTGGCAAATGCCGGGACGGTAAGCACCAGATTCTCACAACGTATGCCATATTCCCCGGCCCGATACAATCCGGGCTCATTCGACGTGACCATTCCGGGCATAAGTGGCACCGGATTCTCGTTCAGACGAATGCTCTGGGGCCCTTCATGCACATTGAGAAAATGGCCTACGCCATGACCAGTGCCGTGCAGATAGCTCAATCCTTCGCGCCATAGCGCTACGCGGGCAAGGGCGTCGAGCTGTGCGCCGCGGGTACCGACGGGAAAAACAGCCGTAGCAAGTGCTATATGGCCCTTCATCACAAGCGTGAAGTCGCGCCGCTGCGCATCAGTCGGTTCGCCAAGCGCGATTGTTCGAGTTATGTCGGTAGTCCCATCAAAATAGCTCGCGCCTGAATCGACAAGCAATAAATTGCCGGTATGCAATTTGGCATTAGTTGCAGGAGTGGCCGAATAATGCACCACAGCGCCATGGGAACCGAAGCCGGCAATCGTGCCGAAACTCGGCTCGAAGTAGAGCGGCTGCTCGCTACGGAAACGCACCAGCACATCTGCCACGTCAAGCTCCGTAATCTCGTCGCCGGCGGCTACCTTATGTTCTATTTCCATAAATGCCTTCACCAATGCAGCGCCATCACGCTTCAAAGCATTGCGCAGCCCCTCTATCTGAACCGGATTTTTCACCGCTTTCAGAAGTGCCACCGGCGAAACACCGGCAACCATCCGCGCCCCGAGAACGCGCTCCAACGCGCCCGACGACTGCGCCGTACCGACAAACACTTTAGCATCAGCAGGAAGCTGCGACAAAGACTCGATAGCCGATTCATACGGACGGCATGACACACCGGCTTCGGCCAAATGCGCTTTCACTTCGTCGGTAATCTTTTCGCCATCGACAAATAGCGTCGTCCCAACGGGCGACACATATAAATATGAGGTGACCACAGGATTGAAATCGACATCGGTCGACCGTATATTGAGTGCCCATGCTATTTCGGCAAGATCCGACATAAAAATGCTCGAAGCTCCTAGCGCGCCCACTTCGGCCAATATGCGTTTCAGTTTGTCAGCTGCCGATTCGCCGGCATAAGCGACTTCATGAACGAATATTTCATCCTTCGGAAGCGAAGGCCGGTCAAGCCACACACCATCGGCTGGATCGAAATTCCTGTCAAGTTCGATGCCATGCTCTGCCAATTTTGCCGACAACGACCGAGTGGCATCAATCGAAAACAACATTCCGTCAATGCCCACGACATCACCGGCCGACAGCGATTGGCACAAGAAGTCGGGAATCGACTCTACTCCAGGCTTACCCTCCTCCATTACGCCAATGCCGGTGCCTTCGAGCTGCTGTGCGGCCTGAAGCCAATAACGAGAATCGGCCCATACATAAGCATGCGTCAAGGTGACCACAAGCGCTCCGGCCGAACCGGTGAATCCGCTAAGCCAACGACGCACCTGCCAATGCGAAGCAATATACTCACTTTGATGAGGGTCGGTCTGAGGAATCACCACTGCCGCAATCCCACACGAACGCATTTTATCTCTCAACGCACTAATGTGCTCAGATATTTTAGCTTTGTCTGTCATAACAACATTTAGTTTACATTAAAATTCAATGGCCAAAGCCGCTTAAAGATAGCTCCGGACACACCACAAACTTACGAATTTTTTCCGTAAGCAAAAAGCGGAGCACAAATTTAGTCATTCAATTTCCTATATATCAATGTAAAAAGTTTTCACTTACGACTAAATCCTTTCAAAAAACAACCTCTTCAAAAAAAATAAGCATAGAATATTTTGCCAATTCAAAAAAACTCTCTAACTTTGCAATCGCTTTTGAGCCCCAACAGGGCTACAATATAGCAAATGCCTCTTTAGCTCAGTTGGCCAGAGCACGTGATTTGTAATCTCGGGGTCG
>CAZRJT010000068.1:0-10767 GCA_964600585.1 uncultured Bacteroides sp. | reverse complement strand
TTGTAAAACATATTTTTTAATCGAACTTTTCATAAAAAACTATGTTACAACAGGATAAAAGCATCGAAAAAAATCAGATTTTTTTTCGATATGCACGGCGGCGGCGATGGAGACGCCGCTCAAAGTACTGCCATTGGAGCTGAACGCTGGCATTGTCCTCTAATTCGAGGTTGCTTTCGGCCCATTTGTAGCCGTTCTTAATATATGTGGGCAACAGGTCGGCAAAGAGAAGGGCATTTACGCCTTTGTTCTGATAATCGCTGCGAATGGCGACGAGCATCAAATCGACGATATCGTTGCGGCCCTTTATGGCTTTCAGGATGTGATACCACCCGAATGGGAAAAGACGTCCCTTAGAGCGCTGCAAGGCCCGGGAAAAAGACGGAATCGAGATGCCGACCCCCACCAGAGCATCGGAAGAGTCGACGATGACGCTAACGCAGTCGAGGCGCAAAATGCCAAGGTATTTGTCGATGTAATACTGAATTTGCTTAGGCGTGAGGGGCGAGTAGCCGTAGAGTTGGTCGTAGGCCTCGTTTATCAGTTGGAAAAGAGCGACGCCGTAGTCGTCCTTGAGTTTGCGCCGGTTAGTATAGCGGATGGTGCGCAGGCCGTACTTTTTACGCACGATGTCGGCTATGCGCAAATATTTATCGGGAACTTTATCGGGCACCGTCATGCGATACTCGACCCAATCGACATCTTTTTCATAGCCCAGGGCGGCGACATGCGATGGATAGTAGGGGTGGTTATAGATGGTGGCCATCGTACCAAGCTCGTTGAATCCGTCGACGAGCATGCCTTCGTGATCCATATCGGTGAAGCCCATAGGGCCCACCATCTCAGTCATTCCCCGACTACGCGCCCAATCTTCGGCGGCACGGAACAGGGCACGAGACACTTCGGGGGAATCGATGAATTCAAGATAGCCGAAACGAGCCTCTTTTTTTCCGGTGCGTTCGTTGACCTTATTATTTATTATGGCGGTGATGCGTCCTACCGGACGGCCATCGGAGTAGGCCATAAACGATTGGGCCTCGCAAAAGTCGAACGCGGGATTTTTGTCGGGCATCAGAGTTTCGACTTCATCGAAAATCAATGGCGGGACATAACATTCGTTGCCATCATACATATCGATGCCGAACTGGACAAAACGAGTCAGCTCTTTCTTATTATGGGTAACGGGTAAAACTTCAACAGCCATAGGGATAGAAATTATGCGTCGCTGCCTGTGCAATAGAGGACGCTGAGGTGCCCTCGGCGAAATTAAGCCACACCAACAGTGCGGTGACCACAAGCAGGAATACGATTATTGCGATATAGATTTTATTGTCGGAGCGATGCGCAAGGGCCATGCGGAGATCGTGGATACTCCGATAGCGCGCGGATGGGTCGGACGCAGTGCAACGCTCGGCGATTTTGTCGAGATAAGACTGGTGTCCGGGCGTTCGCTCAAGAATGAGCTTGAGGACGACGCCGAAGTTATAGATGTCTTCTTCGACATCGGCCGGAGAGAGATGGTCTTTCTGGTCGAATCCGACATCAATCAGTTTGAGATTGTTAATGTTTTCGGTGTAGATGATGGTTTCAGGACGTATAGGACTGTGGACAACGTGGTTGCGCTGGATGTAGTCCATAGCGTCGACAAGTTGAGAACATAGCCGCTCGAGATGGACGTTTTCGACGGCATTTTCGTCGATGAGCTTGCGGAGCGACTTTCCGTAAACGTCGTCGGTTATGATGCACATACCGAGCCCGGGGACTTCTTCAAAATCGTTAATCACAACAATGTTGGGGTGGGCCAGATTATAGCGCACGTCGAACTCCGTTTCGACCATCGACTTGAAACGGCCATCGTTCTTATACTGGGGCTTGAGGGTCTTGAGCATCACCCATTTGCCATACTTCCTGGCAGTGTAGACGTCGTAGAACTCTTCGCTCCATTCGGGGAGCAGCTCTATTTCAGTCCATTTATTTTCAGTTGTTTCCATACGTAATCATTAGGCACAAACGGGCGAACACGAAATATTGCATCAATAGGCCTCGAAAACGAGTCGGGAGCCATCGCCGTCGAGAGACATAAGTATAAGGCGGGAACCTGACACGAACCAACGATATGTCCACGTTTCACGCCAAACATAAATATAAAGGCGGTCGTCATCGACCTCCCAGTCGATCGGGGCGTTGACGCGACGACGATCGTCGTAATATCCATAGATTCCACGGCCGGACGATTCCAGTTCGAAATATACCCGATCGTATTCCCTTATTACGGGACCGTAGTTGTCTTCGACGAGAACCCAATCGCCCATGACGGGGTAATAGAAATCATCTTCGTCGGTGTCGCATCCCGTGGACACAACCGCAAGCAGAATGACAGAAAAAAGAGAGGCTAAAAGTCGGATGTTTTTTGCCATATATGTATCTTAAAAGGCCACAAATATATATAATTATTCGCATATATGCGCGAGATGTTCCAAAAAATAACTTAATTGGCCAAAATTACGTTTAATCTATTGCCGAGATATGAATATTTTCAGCTAATTTTGCTCTTCTAACAAAGCGACCATATCTATGAACCTGACGAATCTGCTAAAACCGATATTCATGAGGCGCGTGGCCATAGCCAACCAATGGGCCTCGAACGGCGACTACGTGCAGTGGCGCGAGCTCAGGGCGGCGATACGCAATAACGCCCGGACGGAATGGGGCCGAAAGTGGGGGTTGGGGAGCATAGAATCGTATGAGGATTTCAGGGAGCGCGTGCCTATGTCGCAGTATGAGGACATAAGGCCTTACGTGATGCGGATGATCAACGGCGAACGGGACATATTGTGCCGTGGCAGGGTGAGACGATTCGCACAGTCGTCGGGCACGTCGGACGGCAAGAGCAAATATGTGCCCATCAGCGAGGAATCGTTCAAACGCAGCCATTTCCGCGGGAGCTTCGACGTGGTGGCACATTACCTGAACTGCCGACCGGGTAGCAAGATTTTCTCAGGCAAGGCATTCATCCTGGGAGGGAGCTTCGCCAACGAGCTGGGCGGTCTGCCGAAGGACGTGAGAGTTGGAGATTTGTCGGCCAATCTGATAGACAGAATCAACCCGATGGCCGAATTATTGCGAATCCCATCGAAAAAAACCGCGCTGATGGCTGATTGGCAGAAGAAACTGCCAGCTCTGGTGGCAGAGGCCAAGGGTCAAAACGTGACCAACATCTCGGGGGTGCCTTCGTGGTTTCTGACCGTGCTTCGCGAAACCATAAAGGATTGCGGAGTGCAGACGATACAGGATGTGTGGCCGAATCTGGAGGTGTTTTTCCACGGAGGAATCGCATTCAAGCCTTACAGGGCTCAATATGAGGAGATAACCGACCGGACGAAGATGCGATATATGGAGACTTACAATGCGTCGGAAGGATTCTTTGCGCTACAGAACGATTTGAGCGACCCGGCGATGCTGCTGCTGCTCGACGCAGGAACGTTCTATGAGTTCATCGCCGTGGATGAGCCCGACTCCAAGCCATTGCCTATATGGGAGGTGAGCAAGGGGGGTATCTACGAATTGGTGATAACGAGCTGCAACGGACTGTGGCGATACAGGATTGGCGACACGGTGAAAATCGAATCGGTGAATCCGATGAAAATCACCATTGCGGGCCGGACAAAGCATTACATAAACGTGTTCGGCGAGGAGGTGATGGTGCACAACACGGATGCGGCAATCGCCAAGGCTGAATCGCTGACGCAATGCGACATAGCTAACTATACAGTTGGGCCAGTGTACACTTCGGACAAGGCCCATGGGCGCCATCAGTGGCTGATAGAATTCAACCATAGGCCTGGCGACATGGATGAATTCGCGAGAATACTTGATGAGTGTCTGCGAAATGAGAATAGCGACTACCAGGCCAAGCGCAGCGGAAACATATTTCTGGACAATCTGACGGTGACGGAGGCCCGCACGGGGTTGTTCGACGACTGGCTTGCATCGACAGGGAAGCTCGGGGGGCAGCGGAAAATCCCACGCCTCTGCAACGACAGGCACATAATAGATTCGATGCTCGCGCTGAATGACCGTTGTGCCGACGACAAGTGATATTAATGGGACATTACAAACTTTTTTTCAACAATTAACGACAATGGACAATAATTCGAACAAGGCAAGAGTGGTTGCTTCGGCTTTGCTGGCCGTGGGATTGACAGTGTTGGGTCTGTGCATAAAAAGCGGATTGAATTCGTTTTCAGCACGCGACAGAGTGGTTGACGTGCGCGGACTGGCCGAACGGGAGGTGAATGCCAACAAGGTGACGTGGCCGATCGTGTTCAAGGAGGTGGGAAATGACCTGCCATCGGTATACGGGAAAGTTTCATCGACCAATCAGGAGATAATCGACTTTCTGAAAGCCAATGGCATAACCGACGCCGAAATATCAACTTCGGCTCCGGAGGTGGAAAATCTCCAGGCCAACAGGTACAGCAATACGCCAGTGCCTTATAATTACAGCGTGCAATCGGTGGTGACGGTGAGCTCAACAAAGGTGAGCCAGGTGCATGAGCTAATAAATCGCCAAGGCGAGTTGCTGACCAAGGGTATAGCCATAATCTCAAGCTATCAGTACAGAACGACTTACGAGTATACGGACCTCAACAGCATCAAGCCCGAAATGATTGCCGAGGCCACGACAAATGCCCGCGAGGCGGCGAAGAAGTTTGCCGAGGATTCGGACAGCCACATAGGCAAGATAAAGACGGCTCGTCAGGGCCAGTTCTCGATAGAAGACCGCGACGAGTTCACGCCGTACATAAAGAAAATAAGGGTGGTGACTTCGCTTACGTATTATCTGGAAGATTAACGTCTGAACCAACGAAATGCGTCGGGGCGCAACGGGCCAATCGGCTATCGGTTGCGCCCTGATGATTTACATTTTCAGGCGTATAACCGCGTCTGACGTGCAAAAAAAACGGGAAAAAAGCGGGCGGATGCTCTTTTTTCCATCAAAAAACATTTGTTATTTGAAAATTATCGCTAATTTTGGAACCGATAAACAGTTATCCTCTTTTGTAAATGATAACCACTGATTGAACTTAAAATCTAATTTCTTGATTATGGAACTGCGTGATGAGTCCACAATGCCGGAACAACCGATGACGGACCAAACCTTGAATGATGACGTTTTGGCCGCTGAAACTGCTGCCGAACCGTCGGACGTGAAAGACAATGGCAATGAAGCAACAAAGGAATCGCTTTTGCAAGCATTGGCGGAGCTCGCCAATCTTGACGCCGAAGATATCACACCCGACAAAGTGTCGACTATAAAGCAGCAATTCTATATGATGCACAATGCCGAGTTGAAGATAGCCCGCGAAGAATTCGTTGCTGCCGGAAACGCGGCCGAGCAATTCGTTGCCCAACCCGACGCCGACGAAGAGCGATTGAAGGAGCTCCTAAATGAAATAAAGGATAAAAAGGCTCAACTGAGAGAGAGCCAGGAAGCCGAACGTCAGGCCAATTTGGACCGCAAGACGGCTCTGATAGCAAAATTGGCGGAAATAAGCGATGACACCGACAATGTGAATCAACATTATCCTGCCGTAAAAGAAATCCAGGTCGAATTTAAATCGATAGGCGATGTGCCGCCGCAAAATGCCGCCGCCATCTGGAAGGCATACCAGGATGCGATAGAACGCTTCTACGACCAGTGGAAGGTGAATAAAGAACTCCGCGACTACGATTTCAAAAAAAATCTGGCGGAAAAACAGCTTCTGACGTCGGAAGCCGAAAAGCTGGTGGAAGAGAGTGACGTGATCACGGCTTTCAGACGCTTGCAAGAACTACACGACAAGTGGCGCGAAATCGGCCCGGTGTCCAAGGATATGCGCGAAGAGATATGGGCTAAATTCAAAGACGCGTCAGCAAATATCAACAAACGGTATCAGGCATTTTTCGAGGAAAAGAAAAAACGCGAACGCGAAAACGAAGTGGCCAAAACTGAATTGTGCGAACGAATCGAAGCTTTGGATTTCAACGCTCCAGCAACATTCGCAGCGTGGGATGAAATGACCAAGAGCATACTGCAAGCTCAGGAAGATTGGAAAAAACTCGGATTCGCGTCGAAGAAGACCAATAATGCGCTATTTGCCCGATTCAGGACTTCATGCGACGACTTTTTCGCCCGCAAGGCGGCCTTCTTCAAACAGATGAAGGAAGAACATAGCGAAAATCTGGCAAAAAAAATAGCTCTTTGTGAACAGGCAGAAGCACTGAAAGACAGCACCGATTGGAAAAACTCCACCGACAAGTTCGTTGAGCTTCAAAAAGAATGGAAAAAAATCGGCACTGTGTCAAAGAGACATAGCGACGCAATCTGGAAGAGATTTTTAAGTGCATGCGACTATTTCTTCGAACAGAAGAAAAAGAGCACAAGCGGGGTTAGAAAAACAGAGCAGGCCAATCTAAAGACAAAACAGGAGATAATATCGAAACTGAAGGCCCTGAACTCGCCGGACGATGCCACTCAACGCGACGAAGCCGTGAAACAGCTGCATGAACTTAGGACGCTGTGGCAAAACACCGGGCATGTGCCATTCAAGGAGAAGGACAAGCTATACGAAGCATACCGCTCCGTGGTGGGAGAGCTTTTCGATAAGCTCGACATTCGCGAACAACGTAGCAAAATGGACAATTTCGAATCATCGATAAATGAAATCGAAAACGATGAAAACAAATTGTACCGTGAACGCGAGCGGTTGCTGCGTACGTATGAAAATCGCAAGAACGAATTGCAGACTTATGAAAACAATATGGGCTTCTTCAGCGCCCAGTCGAAAAATGGCAGCTCGATGCTTCGCGATATGCAGCGTAAAGTGCAACGCATAAAAGAGGATTTGGCTCAACTCGAAAAGAAAATTGAGTTTATTGACGGTAAATTATAAGAAACTCCCCTTTCCGGGCGACAAATGCGCATCCGGAACTGACGTATGACCCAATTTTACCAAAGAGGTCGATATGGAAAATACATCCCCGTAATTTTCACGGGGATGGATTTTTTATTACTCAACGTGGCGTTGACCGTTGCCATTTTCAACACCATAGACCAGGGTGAGGCTGTCACGCTTTACCTGCTTGCCAATATGGCTTATTTCCCGATTGCGTACCACACGCTAAGATTGCACAGTTTGAGGCCGATAAAAATGGAAAATCTGATTGCCGATGCGTTCAAATCGGTGCTGGCCCAGGGCTTGACATTTTTGGCGGCACTATACATATTCAGAGTCAATGACATCCCCTGTACATTCTTCGCATATTTCTATGGTATATTCCTCATTGCGTCGCCAATAGGCCGGTCGATGTCGCGGCTTGCACTCAAACACATACGAAAACGCGGCCGGAATTATAGCCGAGTGGTGATAGTGGGATGCAACAACACTACCGCCCGCCTGATTCGCCAACTATCATCGGACGCCGGATTCGGATATAAGGTGCTTGGGGTGTTTGACGACGAAAAATCAATTGATATTCCAGACAATCTATATCGCGGGCCGCTCGACATGCTGGACGATTACGTGAAAAGATATGCGATAGACGAGGTGTTCTGCACTCTGAGCGGCAACCAGGGTGAGGCCATAAACCGAACGCTCGCCATATGCGATTCGAATGTGGCCCAATACTACTACGTGCCGCAGCTCACGCGATATATTTCGCGACAGTTCGACACCTACACGCTCGGCACGATGCAGATCATGTCGGTGAGGAATAATCCACTGAAAAAGCCCGTGAACCAAATTGCCAAAAGGTCGTTCGACATCGCCGTGTCGGGGTGCCTGCTGATTTTATCACCGGTAATATTGATTCCGATGTCAATTGCCATAAAGATGTCATCGCCGGGACCGGTATTCTTCAAGCAGAAGCGCACTGGCTATAAGGGGCGTGAATTTATATGCTGGAAATTCAGGTCCATGAAAGTGAACAACGATGCTGACGTGAGACAAGCTTCATTCGGCGACCCTCGCACCACGAAACTGGGCAGATTCATCAGACACACCAGCATCGACGAGCTGCCACAGATATTCAACGTCCTGAAAGGCGACATGTCGCTTGTGGGTCCCCGTCCCCATATGTTGAGCCAGACCGACGCCTACCGCCACATCGTTGACAAATATATGGTGCGTCATTTCATAAAGCCGGGCATAACAGGTTGGGCCCAGATAAATGGATTCAGAGGCCCCACAGAAAAATTGTGGAAAATGGAGAAACGCGTAGAACACGACGTGTGGTACATCGAAAACTGGTCGTTTCTGCTCGACCTAAAAATTCTGGCACGCACGATTGCCAATATATTATCAGGAGAAAAAAATGCCGTATGAAAACCACCGGCTAAAGCATCTATGAGTCAACCCACACCACATAACGACATATTGGAACGCAAGGCCACTGCCCTGCTAAGGCGCTTCTACGGCTACCCGAATTTCAGACCGCTGCAACTGCAGATCATCTCGCACGTGGCTGGTGGCAAAGACTGCGTGGTGCTGATGCCCACCGGCGGCGGAAAGTCGGTGTGCTTTCAGATTCCGGCGTTGCTGATGGACGGCTGCGCAATCGTGGTGAGCCCTTTGATTGCGCTGATGCACGATCAAGTGGCGGCACTTACAGCCAACGGGATTCCGGCGGCCAGCATCAACAGCAATCAGAGCGATGCCGACAACCGCCGAATAATGGATGGCGTATATCAGGGCCGCATAAAGCTGCTGTACATATCGCCCGAAAGGTTATTGAACGAAATCGAACATTGGTCGGATGAGATAAAGATTAACCTGATAGCAATCGACGAGGCCCATTGCATATCGCAATGGGGACATGACTTCCGCCCCGACTATACGAAACTCGGGGCACTGAAGGAGCGTTATCCCAATGTGCCGGTAATGGCCTTGACAGCGACGGCCGACCGACTGACCCGCGACGACATCGGCAAGCAGCTAAAGCTCAACCAGCCAGAACTATTCATAGGCTCATTCGATCGTCCGAACATCAGCATAAAGGTGATGCAAAACCCATCGGCAAGCCAACGGTTCGCCGCCATAACGCGCATGATCGACAAGCACCACAACGATTCGGGCATAGTGTACTGTATGACCAGAAAAATCGCCGAAAAGCTTAACGACAAGCTTTTGGCAGCAGGATACAAGTCGGCCGTCTATCATGCCGGACTGTCGGCTGCGCAGCGCGACGCAGCCCACCGCCAGTTCATAAACGGCGACATCCAGACGGTGTGCGCCACCGTGGCATTCGGTATGGGCATAGACAAGAGCAACATCAGATGGGTGATACACTATAATTTGCCGGCCAACATCGAAAGCTACTATCAGGAAATAGGACGGGCCGGGCGCGATGGGGCCGATGCCGAAACCATATTGTTCTACAACATATCGGATCTGATGGTGCTTCGCAATTTTGCAAACGAAAGCGGCCAGGCCGGAATCAATCGCGAGAAACTCAGCAGGATGGTTCAGTTCGCCGAGGCATCGGTGTGCCGGCGGCGCATCCTTCTGTCGTATTTCAGCGAGCCATACGACCACGATTGCAACAATTGCGATATTTGCACAAATCCACCTACGCGATTCGACGCCACGGTTATAGCGCAAAAAGCCATCAGCGCCGCTATGCGACTGAATCAGAACGTGGGCATGTCGATGCTCATCGACGTGCTCCGAGGCTCGTCGCGCGCCGACCTCATCAGCCACAATTACCATCTGATTAAAACATATGGAGCGGGACGCGACCTGTCGTTCGCCGAATGGCGCGACTACATCTCGCAGATGATCATGACGGGCATCTTCGAAACTAATTACGCCGAAAACAATCGGCTGACCGTAACGCCTTACGCCATGGAGATTGTGAAGGGCGAAAAACGCGTGGAATTAGCAAAATACAACCCTGAACGTTCTTCGGCAAAAAGAATCAAAGCCGAAACCCGAACTCACATCGACCCGATGGAGGCGATGACGGACCGCATCAGGACACTGCGACAGGAAATCGCCCAAAAGGAGGGAATCCCGCCATACATGGTGTTCTCCGACAAGACTATGGCGCACATCACTGCCCGACAGCCCATCGATATGGAGCAATTTTGCGACATCGAGGGAATAAGCGAAATCAAGGCACTGAAATATTGGCGCCCCGTGGTGAGTGCCATCCGTAAATTGAAAGGCATAAAAACGCCGCTAATATCGGGCCAATCGGAGGCGGAAACGCTTATGCTGATAAACAAGGGGCACAGCGTGGAGTTCATAGCCGAATCAAAAAACGTTCAGTCGACCACCATCTACAAACACATAGTCAGCCTAATCAGGGCCGATAAGCTCAACCGATTCGAAAACATCATCACCAAGGCCCAATATCTGCGCGTAATGGAAATGTACCGTCTGCACCGTAACGAAATGTATCGACTGCTCGAATCGGAAATGCCTCAGGGGCTGCCGAACGTAGCTCTCGCCATAGCCGACTATCTTCTACGCCACAAGGCAAACAGCTGAGGCTATGCAAGATGTCATCCGTCATTCAAGCACGACCGCCCCCCTGCCCCAAGACGAACAATGAGATTTTTATGACGATTTCAATTGATTTTGCTTGAATCTGCGCAATCGATTCTACTCATTTTTTCATTTTTTCGGCCAATCAGTTGCACAGTTCCTCATAAAACATTACCTTTGCACTGCAAAAGCCCAGGTGGCGGAATGGTAGACGCGCTCGTTTCAGGTGCGAGTGCTG
>CAZRJT010000067.1:0-11057 GCA_964600585.1 uncultured Bacteroides sp. | reverse complement strand
ATCTATGGGTTTAAAATCCGGTCTCATATATTATAAATGAAAGTTTGTGTGACAAATTATTTCAACAATTTTGCATTGAAAGCACGAAGAGTGTCAAGAACATTGCTGCGAACATTGACAAAATTAGTGATACCAATTGCCTGGAGGTCTTCAGTGCAAGCTGGCGCACCGGCCACTACAAATTCGGCTTTGCCGTCGAGATATTTATAAGCGGCAGGAGCCAGTTCAGCATATTCATCGTCGCTTGAACACAGCACTATAACATCGGCACCTTTTTCGAGAGCGGCATCGATGCCCTGTTCAACGGTGTCGAATCCTAAATTGTCGATAATCTCATATCCGGCACAACCGAAGAAGTTGGTTGAGAACTGAGCGCGAGCCAAACGCATAGCCAGATTGCCGATTGTGAGCATAAACACTTTCGGTCGATTAGAAGCAGCTTCAGTGGCAAGACGCAATTGCTCGAAATCACTTGCCGCACGAGTTGTCGGCAGCCCGGCAGCGTCATTGTCATCAGCATGAGAGTGTGAACATCCGCAAGCTGAAGCTGGGGTCTGGATTTTTTCGGCAGCCATTTCGTTGATATTGGGGTATTGGTTGGTACCCAACAGAATTTCTTTACGACGGGCCACGTCTGTGTGACGTTTTTCAGATGTAGCACGAATGGCTTTCTGAACTTCGCCATCATTGACGCACTTCAGGAAACCGCCTTTATCCTCAACTTCGATGAAGAGCTTCCATGCTTCGTTAGCAATGGATACGGTGAGCGTTTCAACATAATAGCTACCACCAGCCGGGTCAACAACTTTGTCGAGGTGACTTTCTTCCTTAAGAAGGAACTGCTGATTGCGTGCGATGCGTTCAGAGAAGTCATCGGGAGTTTTATAAGGAGCGTCGAACGGAGTGACGGTTATCGAATCAACCCCAGCCAAGGCCGCTGACATACATTCGGTCTGGCTGCGAAGGAGATTTACGTGTGCATCGTATATCGTTTGATTGAACGTCGACGTCGTGGCGTGTACGGACATCTTACAAATATCGGTAGAAGACGGTTTGTATTGCTCGACAATCTGAGCCCAAAGCATACGTGCAGCACGGAATTTGGCCAATTCCATAAAATAATTGGAGGAAATGCCCATATTGAATTTGACGCGCGGAGCCACTTGATCAATAGAGAGTCCGGCTTCAGTAAGCAGGGTGAGCCATTCGGCACCCCAAGCCAAAGCATAGCCGAGTTCCTGGAATATGTAAGCACCTGCATTGCTCAACATAGCAGAGTCGACAGTGAGAACCTTAAGTGCGGGAACGTCCTTCACGGCTTCGATGAGTTCTTTGGCCATAAGGGCTATATCGCCACCAAAAGGAGTGGCGTGAACCAGAGGCTTGCGGAACGGATTGAATGAAATAGAGCCTTTGAATACATCGGCCACATTGTTCTTCTTAAGATAAGCAACGAGGGCTTTGGCCAGGTCAAGGGCCTTTTTAGGGCAACATTTGAAGTTAACTTCGACCGCAGCCAGATCAATACCTGCAAGAAGTGTCGCAACTTCCTCTTCATTCGCATCCTTAACATTAAAGCCGAGGGAGGTTATGCCTTTACCCAACACTTCAATGGCCTTAGCATTTGCAGCTGCAGCATCATCGGCAATTATTTCCTGACGAGCAAGCCATTCGTTGTCAACTTTAGTGCCACGTACGAACGGATATTCACCGGGGAGTGAATCGGTGGTGTTCAGGCCTTCAATATCTTCAGCCCTATACATAGGCTGCAAATTAAACCCTTCGTTGGTTCGCCAAACCAATTTCTTATCAAAAGGAGCACCCTTGAGGTCTGCTTCCACTTTTGCTTTCCACTCAGCAGTAGAAACCGGAGGAAACTGGTCAAACAATAATTCTTTCTTTTCTGCCATAATACGGTATTAAAAATAAAATACTATTTATCAAATAGATGATGTGCCATATAGGCACATAGTGTATATTTTTGACAAAATTACTAAACTTTATGATGTCACCAATAAAATAGTTGAATTTTTTCCTACAAATTAAGTGTTTTAGGGGAATAAATGTCACCTTCAAATCATCTGACACAAAAAACCGCAAGAACTCTCACAGTCATTGCGGCTAAAATTATGAATAGTATCTTATATGAATCTACTTTACCTCCGAAGGAAAAATATGTCAGATAACCCTGCGCAGGTGCAAAAATCTTTTACTATAATATCCTCCGTCGGGAAATTTCTGTACGACTACTCCTTGAGACGAAGAAGCGTGTATGAATTCGACTTGGCCTCGTTCTTTATCAACGTTTATAACCATGCCAACGTGTCCGATGATTTTTCCGCCACGACGTCCGCTAAAAAACATCAAATCGCCAACTTCAGCATCGTTGAAATCGATGTGCTCGCCTTGATTGCCCTGCACGCGTGACGCCGGGCCGAGCTCATAACCGAATTTACGAAAAACATAGCTGGTAAAACCCGAGCAGTCGAATACTTTGGGCCCTTTGCCTCCGCTTCGATAGCGACATCCGATGTATCCTTTGGCATAGTCGACAATCTCACTCCTGAGTGCGCTAATGCCGTCGGTCTCTTCAGCAAACATATCGTCAATGGGGAGGGTGAACAACGCCCCGACATACATCGACTCTATTGACGGCACCGGAAGCGACACGTAATTAGACATCCGATATGTGAAGTCGACAATAGTCTTATTTTTTGAGCCGCACAACGCCGATTGTGCAAAGCCAATAAATATAGCGATAGTCAGTAAGAAACGAATCATCTTAGGTTATTGTGATTGATTTGACATTGCAAAATTACGAATATTTTGAATTCCGGGAAATAGGCTTTATACTCAATGATAATAATGGACTCGTTATTACTATGGTGAATTGGCGGATTAGGGCTCAATATGGGTGAAATTATGTGAAAACATACCCCGAATTACTCACAAAAATTAACAACTCGTTTTTAAATTCAACGTAATTACAGCAAAAAATCATCAGTCCGCTGTATAAATTGTGAATTTTCGCAAATAAATGACAATACTAACGCAATATTTTTCACATTTAGACATACAGAAGTAGGCATATTCACACTACGCCACTATTACACACTATTTTACCACAAGTAAGTCATACAACACCATTAATTCGCCGAGCTGCAATATTAACATTAATTTAGACACACATTTGTAACACGCATCGATAATAAAAGGACGCATACCATAGGTTATGCGCCCCTTGATTTAACATTATGGTCGAGACTCTATCGATTTGAAGTCATATCGGAAACGAATTTTTTGATGACAACCCACATATCATCAAGCGAAGACGCGTCACTGTCGGCTAGCAAGGATTCCAATGGGCAGCGACCGGTGCGCGCCCGGTTTATAATATATGGGACTTTCAACGAATAACTAACATCGAGCCCATACCGAGCCAATAAATCGGAGGCATCTTCACTTATAACATCAGTGTGGAGCTTATTGACATTACCTAAAGCCATTATAGCTGCCGCACCAAGCCCGACGACCTTATCGGCTATATTCGCACCGTCAAGAAACGAAGCATCGTTTACGTATATATTATACAAATCCGACACTCCCCTGCCATCATAGCAGCGTATTTCGCCTGACGTGGAGCTAACGACCAATGAATGATTGCCTGAATGCAATAGCTCAATCAGTCTCTCCATTAAGCGTTTCCTGTTTCAATTTTTCAACAAATTCGTCGATGCGTCGCATATGGCGCGGGATGTCGATGCTCTGCGGGCAATGCTCTACACATTTACGGCATCCGATACAATGGTTGGCCTGACGGAGTTTGGGCACCGAACGATCGTAGCCTACAAGGAATGCTTTTCGTGCCTTGGCATATTCGGGATCTTTATCGGATACAGGCACGTTACCCTCGTTGACACATTTATTATAATGAAGCAATATGCCAGGAATGTCGAGACCATAAGGACAAGGCATACAATACTTGCAGTCGTTGCACGGCACAGTTGGATATTGAAGCGTCACTTGTGCCGTATGTTCAAGGAATTCCAAGTCATCGTCAGACAATGGTTCGAGCGGCGAATATGTGCGCAAATTATCCTGAAGGTGTTCCATATACGTCATTCCGCTTAAGACGGTAAGCACGCCTTCGGGCGTTCCGGCAAACCGGAATGCCCATGAAGCCACACTGTCGTCGGGGCGCCTCTGCTTCATCTGAGCCACAAGGTTGTTGTTGAGCGATGCAAGGCGTCCGCCAAGCAACGGCTCCATTATGACAGCCGGAATATTACGTTGCTTAAGCTCGTCGTAAAGATAGTGAGCGTTGGTGTTTCGTGGATTCACCTCTTTCGAATGCTTCCAATCGACATAGTTGAGCTGTATCTGCACAAAATCCCATTTATATTTATCGTGCTGAGAAAGCAGATAGTCGAACACCTCGATATCGCCATGATAGGAAAAGCCGAGATTTCGGATACGACCGGCTTCGCGTTCGGCCATCAGGTAGTCGAGGACTCCGTTGTCAATATATCGGCCGTTCAACGAGTCCATCCCCCCCATGCCTATGCCGTGAAGCAGCAGATAGTCGATATAGTCGGTCTGCAATTCTTTGAATGAATTGTGATACATCTCCAATGATTTTTCACGCGACCAGGTTGAAGGCGAGAAGTTTGATAGCTTCGTCGCGATGAAATACGAATCGCGTGGATGACGACTGAGTGCAATGCCCATAGCTTCCTCGCTTTTGCCGCGGCAATATGCGGGCGATGTGTCGAAATAGTTGACGCCATGCTCGAGAGCATAGTCTACCGACCGGTTCACGGCATCTTGATCGATGATTTCTTGTCCGTCGACTTTTTTTGTCGGCAGGCGCATACATCCGTATCCCAAAATAGACACTTTATCGCCGGATGTGGGGTTGATTCTATATGTCATTTCTCCGGTGCCGGCAATAGAAGACTGGGCAGAACTCTCGTCTTTACGAGTGGAACAGCCTACAAGCGTAAGTGCGGCTCCCGAACCGAGATATTTCAAAAAATCTCTGCGATCTATCTTTTTTGAATTCATTTTCAACTGCGTTTTTTTCGTTTATCAGATAGTTTTATGTATTTCGTGCCCTTCCACATGTATAGCACTCAACGGACTTACAGGGCATAAGTTTTCACAAGCGCCACAACCTATGCACACGGCCGTATTCACCACCGGCATAAGAGGCGACTTTTTGTCGTTAGCGTCTGAACGAACCATTTCGATAGCGTGAGTGGGGCAATGACGAGCGCAATTCCCGCAAGAATCGACACCAGATGCCGACACACAACTGCCATAATCTACTTCGGCATGGCCTATCTGAATGGCACTTTTTTCAGCACGGTCAATCTTTATTATCGCACCAGCTGGACACACTTCAGAACATTTGGTGCATTCCGGACGACAATAACCTTTCTCATACGAAACTTCGGGCTGCATAAGGGTGGACAACTCCATCGATGGACGCAACACGCCATTAGGGCACGAAGCGATGCACAACTGACATGAAGTGCAATGATCCTGAAGGTTGGAGAGACTAACGGCTCCAGGAGGTGCTATGCGCGTGGAACGCGACGGCTTTAGTTTTGGAACAATCTCGGCGAATCCGCCATCTGTAAGCTTGTCTTCGGCCTTAGCCAATGCCGCACCGGCAATCACAGTGCTGACAGAAAGAAACTTACGCCGACCGCCGTCAACTTCGTGGCCTTCAGCTGGCAATTTTCCGTCGTCGAAACGTCGATAGGTATACTTGATGGCACCTGTGCTGCATTTTCCAATACAATCCATACATGCAACACATCGAGTATAATCGATTTTATGTGCTGCGGCATCTATGCATTTGGCCTTGCAATTGCGTGCGCATTTTTTGCATCCGTTGCATTTTGACGTATCGATTACAGGTTTAAGCCACGATAACTGCGAAAGATAACCTAATATGGTGCCTACGGGACAGATCGTGTTGCAATAGTCGCGTCCGCCCAACCAAGCCATACCGGCCACGATGACAAAGGTCAATCCGGCAATCAAGGCACCCAACGTAACGATTGACGACGTTTCGACGTGATAGAACGCATAACTGTCATGGTGAGCTGCAATATCAGCCAATACATTGTTGCCCGCATCATATACCGGAGCAATGAAAGTGGATGCAATACGTCCATATTCACTATATGGCTCTATCAATGCAGCGAGCGACATAAAACCAAAGGCAAGCGACAAAACAAACACCAGAAGCACCACTAACCTTATCACAGTGCGAGGTGCGGCGTAAAAAAAACGATTTTTGCGCTTTTTCTTAGATCCAACGTGGCCCCTAAGCCAGTTAACGACATCCTGCATAACGCCAAGAGGGCAAATCACGGAGCAGTACACTCGGCCAAACACCAACGTCAGAAGCAAAAGCACTATCAGTGCAACAACATTAAGCGCCAATACGGCAGGTACAAACTGAATTTTTGCCAACCAACCGAACCATTCGGCGGCAGTGCCAGTAAAGTCCAAAAACAGCATAGTGACTGCAACAAAGCAAATCACCGCTAACAATACTCTAATTTTTTTAATCATAGCGAAATTTTACTCATTCCAATTTTACGGCAAAAATAGCATTTTTAAAGATATAAACAAATACCAAATATGCCGACATCTTTACTATTTTCACTTTTAACGCGTCATTTTATCTAAATATATTGTAACGTACCGCATCCATACAACATTTTTAACATCCATAAAGTGCTTCCTATCGACTTTTATGGCTAACTTTATGCTAAATTTTTTCATAATTATATGATAGACTACGACAACGAATTGTTCAACATCAAAATTTCAGGCGAAGCACCCCAGCAAGGGTCACTACTCGTTGCCGAACCGTTCCTTAAAGACGAACATTTTGCCCATTCAGTCATATGCTTGATTGAATATTCGCACGCAGGCACTTCAATGGGCATAGTGCTGAACCGGCAGACTCAGTATAAGCTTGGCGAGTTGGTGAATAATGTGGATAGCAAGTCCGACATCCCCATTTTTTGTGGAGGTCCGATGTCGCATAACCGACTGTATTTTATCCATCGGCTCGGCAATTTGATTCCTGATTCGCGTGAAATCGTAAAGGGACTATATATCGGTGGAAACTTTGATGCAATAACTGAATACATCAACGACGGAATGCCGGTTGAGGGTATGATTCGTTTCTTTATCGGATATAGCGGCTGGGATCGTAATCAGCTTGACGAGGAATTGAGCCAAAACGTATGGGCAGTCACTAAAATTCCCGACCTAAAAACCATCCTTACAGGAAGCGAGGACGTGTTTTGGCATCGTATGGTAAGAAGTATGGGGCATAAATACAGAGGCTGGCTTTATCACCCTGCCAATCCGCAATGGAACTAACTGTCAAAAAAATATTCGGGGCCACATCTGACTGATGTGGCCCCGATGCGTAATAATGCTATGTATAATCTGTATTAAAAAATTGTTCGATTATCGTCAACCGTCATAGCGAATGAATTTTCCTGCTTTATCAAATTTCATATCTATGCCATTGGCCAACTCTACATCATATCCGCTACGCTCCTTATCAATTCCGATTACGCGCGTTCCAGGTTGATTTGATGAGATATACTTCCTGATGGCTTCAGGTATGAATGCGGCAGGAACTGATTTTGAACGACCGGTTTCCACATTTTCCCAGTTTCCATTACGGTCAAACGTAATCTCCGTGCCATCATTCAGAATCACCTCGTATTCACTGACTCTACCGAGAGTTTTTTCAACTTTCACGACACTTACCTGTGCCTTTTTAAAGTTATTTTCGATTGTAGTGCGTGCCGCCTGCGGAAGCACACTTGCATCATGGGCATAATCATCGCGGGCCACGGCTGTTGTTGCAACTCCTAATGCAATAGCGAGCATCATTAGAGATTTCTTTATTTTCATCATAGTTGTGTTAGTTTATAATTAAAACAACCTTAAATCATTAAAGATTACGCAATATCATTTATTTAACATCGGTAAAATAAATTAACAAAACCGCATCACGCGCGAATTACAAGAGTTATTTTGCCTTTTTGTTGCGTATGACAAATCGAATCGTTAACTTTGCCGACAGACACGACAAGGGGTGCCGCGACGCTTATGCGTGGGGCTGAGATTCATACCCTTCGAACCTGATACGGTTAGCACCGGCGCAGGGATTGTTGTAAGCCTTAAAACTCACGGGCTTCGTATCGCTCCGATGTCGTCGTTATATATTAACGGACTCTAATAGCGGAATATGCGAACTTATTATCCAGTCATAGCGATAGCGGGCTCAGATTCATCGGGAGGTGCCGGTATACAAGCCGACATAAAAACCATATCGGCAATAGGTTGCTATGCAATGACTGCGATAACAGCCATAACAGCCCAAAACACCAAGGGGGTGACAGACATACAGACCGTCAATCCGCAAATAGTGGCCCGACAAATCGAAACTACGTGTAACGACATTGCTCCATTAGCCGTAAAAACCGGAATGCTAGTCAATGAAGCCATTATCACAACCGTAGCTGACACGCTCAAACGATTGAAAATGCATTGCATCGTGGTTGACCCCGTGATGATTTCATCGTCCGGCACTCCCCTACTCGAACACGACGCAGTGGACGTAATGGTCGAGCGAATGTTTCCCATATCCACTCTCGTCACACCAAACATCAATGAAGCAATCTCACTTACCGGCGAATCAGACCCTGACAGACAGGCTCGACGATTATTCGAAATGGGATGCAATTGCGTGTTATTGAAGGGCGGCGACAACGATTCAACAGAATGCCATAAAATCGACTATCTGGCATACCGCTCTATGCCGAACAAACTCATTGAATTCAAATCAGATACTGTACATACGGTCAACACGCACGGCACAGGATGCACATTATCATCGGCCATAGCCTCATACCTGGCATTGGGATATGGGCTCCAAAATGCCGTGGCAAAGGCGAAAGCTTACATATCGAGGGCATTACAATCAGGTGCGGACGTTAATATCGGAGCAGGACACGGCCCAATGAATCACTTTTTCAAGCCAGAACATCTAAAATCGTATAATCCAAAATCATAGATACAATATGAAGATAACGATAAACGACAAAGACATAGAGATAAATGACGGCGACACCATTCAAGACGTATTGGAAAGCAACAACATCTCATCAGAAGGGATAGCTACGGCATTGAATGGCACAGTCGTGCCTGCTACTATGCGCAAAGAAACCAAACTCTGCCCCAACGACTCCCTATTAATAATAAAGGCTTTTTATGGCGGATGAACGAAATATACTGCGTATTGCAATAACCGCTTCTGAAATACGACGCGATGAGGCCGACATCATATGCCGGCTCATTGAAAGTGGATGGCATAAAGTGCACCTGCGCCATCCCGGGGCCTCTTTGCGCGATATGCGTTCGCTAATAGAAGCTGTACCTCAAAAATATCACAGCCGCCTCCGATTGCACGGACATTTTGCATTGACGAATGAATTCAATCTTGGAGGGGTGCACCTGAATCAGCGCTGCCCGCACGTACCCGACAATTACACCGGGCCAACCAGCATTTCGTGTCACGACATTAATGAAATAAGCCTTCATACCGACTGCGATTACGTTACCCTAAGCCCAATATTCGACAGCATATCGAAAATAGGTTACAAGAGTGCGTTCGACGATGCCGATTTACGCAGGCTTGACAATATAGTGCATCCACCAGTCATAGCGCTTGGTGGCATAAATCCGGATAATGTGAAACCACTATTATCGAACTACAATTTTGCAGGATATGCCGTGTTAGGTGCAATAATGGACAGTTGCGACTACGCTTCTGCCATCGACCGATTCAACAAAATAGACTTTAAATAATCAAAATACTCACCATACATACTATGTTACAATTCATTACCCACGAATCAGATTTGTACTCGATACAGGAAGAAGCCCAGATGGCCATAGAAGGTGGCTGCCGATGGATTCAATTGAGGATGAAAGATGCTTCCGACGAAGAAGTGCGTGAAGTCGCGCTTGAACTCATTCCATTATGCCGCGAGAATGACACATTCTTAATAATAGATGACCGTGTGCATCTTGTCAATGAATTGAAAGTATCGGGCGTGCATCTTGGAAAAGATGACATGGATCCGCTCGAAGCGAGGGAAATACTCGGTCCACACGCCATAATAGGCGTCACGGCAAATACAGCAGCCGATTTACTCCGCTTTAAAAACAAAGACATCGATTATGCCGGAGTTGGGCCATTCCGATTCACGACTACCAAAAAGAATCTTTCGCCAGAGCTTGGCATAGAAGGCTACACTGAAATAGTCAGCCAACTGCGCGAGGCGGATATGAAATTACCCATTGTGGCAATCGGAGGAATCACAATCGACGATATCGATTCGCTTATGTCTACGGGCGTGAACGGCATAGCGATGTCAGGCGCCATAATAAATGCACCTGACCCGGTGAAATATACATCGGAAGTAATGGAAAGATTATTAATTAAATAACAATAGCTCAAAGGCAAATGAATGACATTCTAAACATAGGTGGCCGGGAGTTCTCATCGCGCTTATTCGTGGGCACCGGCAAATTTTCGTCAAACAAACTTATGCTCGAATCGATATTGGCATCAGAGTCGGAAATGATAACTGTGGCTATGAAGCGTATTGACATAGAACACGAAGAAGATGACGATATGTTGCGCCACATAAATCGCGACAAAGTTCAGTTCCTGCCAAATACGTCAGGGGTTCGCAATGCAAAAGAAGCCGTTATGGCCGCTCGGCTTGCCCGTGATTGTTTCGGAACTGATTTCATAAAACTCGAAATCCATCCTGACCCTAAATATCTGCTACCTGACCCGATCGAAACACTTGCCGCAACGGAAATATTGGCGAATGAAGGATTCAAGGTGCTTCCCTACATTCAAGCCGATCCGGTGCTGTGCAAACGCTTGGAAGATGTCGGTACCGCAGCCGTTATGCCACTTGGCGCTCCGATTGGGA
>CAZRJT010000066.1:0-11287 GCA_964600585.1 uncultured Bacteroides sp. | reverse complement strand
CTACGGCGTGGTTACGGCCACTCCCGAGGCCATCGAGCGCGCCCGCGGCGAAACTTTGGTTGAGCTGCATCCACCCCAATCCCCACCGCCCGAACCCGGTCTCCCCGCAGTTTGTGAAAATCGCGGGGCAGGGCACACCCCACCGCCCGCAAGCCCGACAGTACGGCAAATCCCCCATCCCATCAAAACACTAATGAATGCGGCAGCTGCCCTCGCGAGAGCTGAATCGTGAACTATCCGCCGTCGAGTACCTCACTCCGCGGCGCGACAAGCCTGGTTCAGCCAAAAAGGTAGCGAGAGAACATTGAAATCGTTGGTTATTATTTGTGACTTATCTACGTTTGCGCACAGTAGGTCTGTTGGCTATGCGTTCGAAACTGTTCGGAAACAATTTTGATATAAGGTCTGGCCTATGCTGTTTTCTCAGCGAGGCTATTATCCCCGGCCGATAAGTCTTGTCGTACCAGAAGAAATATTGTCTTTGAGCCAATTTTTCTTCTGGGCGTGTGGCAGTGTACACTTTTTCGCCCGTATAGGGATGTATTCCTGTATAATATATTTCTGTGGCAAGAGTCATTGGCGTCGGAGTGAAATCCTGCACTTGTTCTAAGTGCATATTCAGCTCCTTGGTCTTTACGGCAAGTTCCGCCATGTCTATTTCACGGCAACCCGGATGGCTCGAAATAAAGTACGGTATGAGCTGTTGTTTCAAACCGTTTCGTGCATTTACTGTGTCGAATATCCGTTTGAAGTCGTAAAATTGTTCGAATGACGGCTTTCGCATCAGGTCGAGTACATGAGGCTGCGTATGTTCCGGTGCCACTTTGAGGCGTCCTGACACATGGCGTGCGATTAGCTCTTCGTTGTATTGTTGGTTGACGGAGTCGGTTTTGGCGTCTCCGGTGCTATGCATCGATAGGTCATATCTCACACCGCTTCCTATGAACGTCTTTTTTACACCCGGCAATGCATCGGCCTTATGGTACACGTCAAGAAGTTTCTTGTGGTTTGTATCGAGATTGGTGCACGGCTTTGGGTGAAGACACGATGGCCTTATGCACTTTTGGCATATTGCTTTGTCCTTTCCTCCCAGTGTGTACATATTGGCCGACGGCCCTCCGAGGTCTGATATGTAGCCCTTGAAGTCTGGCATGGCAGTAATTTTACGCACTTCTTCAAGTATCGAACGTTCGCTTCTTGAAGCAATGAATTTACCTTGATGTGCTGATATCGTGCAGAATGCGCACCCGCCGAAACATCCGCGATGCATCGTAACCGAATGGCGTATCATATCGTATGCCGGGATTGTTTTCCCTTTGTAGCGCGGATGTGGTAAACGGGTATAGGGTAGGTCGAACGATGCGTCCACCTCTGCCGTTGTCATAGGTGGATACATTGCATTAACTTTTATCGCGCGGTTGCCGTGGGCTTGCCATAAAATTCCACCTTCCCAACGGTTCGATTCCTGTTCTATGTGCTTGAAATTTTCTGCTTGGAGCCGTTTGTCTTTTAGACATTCCTCGTATGTATGTAGAACTATGTTTCCGCTGTCGGTTCGGATTTCGGCAAGGTCGGCCCATAACACTGTCTGTCTTATGTCCTTGATGTCGTTTATCTTCTCTCCTCCGGCCAGTCGATTAGCCAATTCGATTATTGCTTTCTCTCCCATTCCGTATATCAGCATATCGGCCTTCGAATCGGCGAGTATCGACGGCTTCAGGCAATCTTGCCAGTAGTCGTAGTGCGACAGTCGCCGCAGCGATGCCTCTATCCCGCCTGCCACAATCGGAACGTCCGGGAATAATTCTCTCAATATCTTAGAATATACTATGGTCGGATAATCCGGACGCGCACCGTGTCTGCCCCCTGGAGTATAGGCATCATCGCTGCGTCGGCGGCGTGCTGCTGTATAATGGTTCACCATCGAGTCCATGGCACCTGCCGATACTCCGAAAAACAGACGCGGACGGCCGAATTTCTTGAAGTCGCGCAAATCATCCTGCCAGTTCGGTTGTGGCACTATCGCCACGTTATAGCCGGCTGCCTGGAGTGTGCGTCCTATCACTGCCGCTCCGAACGACGGATGGTCCACATAGGCATCTCCGCTGAAAAGCACCACGTCTACGTGTTCCCAGCCAAGCAGCTTCATCTCTTTCACCGATGTCGGCAGATAGAGCTTCAAATCGTTCCTCGCGTCAGTCATTGCCTTTCTCTTTCAGGTATTCCTCCATTTTCAGAACCTCGTCACGTAATCTGGCAGCCTCGATGAATTCCATCTTCTTGGCTGCCTCCACCATTTCCAGACGTTTTCTGGTTATTGAGCGTTCAAGCTCGGCCCTCGTCATATATGGTATCACCGGGTCGGCTGCTATGTTTGCTTTTGTCGAATACTCCTGTGCGTATGGCACACTCGCCGCTCTCTCTTTGCCACGCGGCGATTTGTTGTCGCGGCTCGGTTTTCCGGCTTTTCCGTTTTTGGTGTTCGTCTCCTCGCTGTCTATGCCTATGATGGTGTTCCTTGCCTTTATGATGGCCTGAGGAGTGATTCCGTGCTCTTCGTTGTATGCCAGCTGCAGCGAGCGTCGGCGGTTGGTCTCCTCGATGGTCTGGCGCATGCTGTCGGTCATCTTGTCGGCATACATTATCACCGTTCCGTTCAGGTTTCGTGCTGCGCGGCCCACCGTCTGGGTAAGCGAACGATGCGACCGCAGAAAGCCCTCCTTGTCTGCGTCAAGTATGGCCACTAGTGACACCTCCGGCAAGTCGAGCCCTTCACGTAGGAGGTTGACGCCTATTAGCACATCGTAGTTACCCGCACGTAGGTCGTCCAATATCTTTATTCGGTCAAGTGTGTCTACGTCGCTGTGTATGTAGGCCGCCTTCATGTTAAGCTTGGTCAGGTAGTCATTGAGCTCCTCTGCCATTCGTTTTGTAAGGGTGGTCACCAGCACTCGCTCGTTGCGTTCGATGCGCAGCTGTATCTCCTCTATCAGGTCGTCTATTTGATTCAGCGACGGTCTAACTTCTATGACAGGGTCGAGCAAGCCGGTCGGACGTATAATTTGTTCCACCACCACGCCCTCGCTACGTTCAAGTTCATAGTCGGCCGGAGTTGCGCTGACATAAATCACCTGTGGCGTCAGTCGTTCGAATTCTTCGAATTTCAGCGGACGGTTGTCGAGGGCGGCCGGAAGCCTGAATCCATATTCTACGAGATTCATCTTTCTCGAAAGGTCTCCGCCATACATAGCTCTGATCTGAGGTATGCTCACATGGCTCTCGTCGATTATCGTCAGAAAGTCTTTTGGGAAATAGTCCAGCAGACAGAACGGCCTCATTCCAGGCTCGCGTCCGTCGAAATATCGGCTGTAATTCTCGATTCCCGAGCAATGGCCCACCTCTCTCATCATTTCCACGTCGTAAGTCACTCGTTCGTAAAGACGTTTGGCTTCAAGTTCGCGGGCTTCTTTTTCGAAGAAACCCACTTGTTCGCCCAGGTCAAGCTCTATTTGTGCCACGCCAGCTGCCATACGTTCGCGCGATGTCACGAAGAGGTTGGCCGGAAATATCTTGAATGAGTCGTGAGTGCCGAGCGGTGTGTTGTCCGAGGGATGGAACGTCGATATAGATTCTATTTCGTCGCCCCAGAATATCACTCTCACCACAATCTCTTCGTATGCCAGATGGATGTCGACCGTATCGCCTTTAACTCTGAATGTGCCTCGTGCGAAGTCTATTTCGTTGCGACTGTAAAGTGCGCTCACAAGTTCGCGAAGAAATACGTTGCGGGCTATTTTTTGCCCGGCTTTCACTTCTATTACGTTACTGTTGAAATCCTCCGGATTACCCATTCCGTAGAGGCACGACACCGAGCTTACAACTATCACGTCCTTGCGGCCCGAAAGCAAAGCCGAGGTTGTGGCAAGACGCAGTTTGTCTATCTCGTCGTTTATCATCAGGTCTTTCTCGATGTACTTGTCCACCGATGGTATGTATGCCTCCGGTTGATAGTAGTCGTAGTATGACACGAAATATTGCACGGAGTTTTTCGGGAAAAATTGATTGAATTCGCCGTAGAGCTGCGCCGCCAGAGTTTTGTTGTGGCTTAATATGAGGGTCGGTTTTTTCACTTGCTGGATTACGTTGGCCATTGTGAATGTCTTGCCCGACCCCGTTACGCCAAGCAACGTTTGCGCTCCGACGCCTTCGTTCACGCCATCCACAAGTTGGGCTATTGCCTGTGGTTGGTCGCCGGTTGGTTGGTATTGTGAAGTTAATTCGAAATTCATATCACAAATTTACGCAAAATCCTGCTACATATGCATCATTTAACGATTGATAATATGATTTCTTTCATAGTTCACACTTCGATGAAGTTGATCATTATTCGGTCGGATATGAGCCAATGCCCTTCAGATATTCTGAGGTGGTCGTTTTCAAGTGTCATGGCTTCTGTGTTGACGTATTGCATCGCCTTGTTGAGTAGTTTTTTTGAGCGCTCCACACCGAATCTTTTGGCGCATTCTTCAACCCATATCCCTTTAGATGTTCGCAACGAAGTGATGATGTAATCATTGAATCGTTGCGATTCTGTTTCGTCCTCTGTTAAATAGAAGGGGCTGTCGGTTGCCGATTTATAACTGTCGAGATATTTTTTTATGTTCGACGGATTATAGCGGCGGATTTTGCCGTCGAAACTATGTGCGGCAGTTCCCAATCCGATGTAAGGTGTCGAATCCCAATAGCTTGAATTGTGTTTTGATTGTTTATCCGGCAACGCGAAATTCGATATCTCGTAATGCTCATATCCGACGAGGGCAGCCGCTTCGCACAGATATGAATAATATGCTTCGGCTTCAGATTCAGTGGCTTCATGCACTTTGCCGGTCGTAAGCATGGCGTGTAGCCGTGTGCCTTCTTCGTAGCTTAACAGATAGCATGACAAATGCGGCAGTTTAAGTGTCAGTATTTTATTGAGCGAATATTTCCATGTTTCTATGGTTTGGCTTGGTAGTCCGTAAATCAGGTCACAGCTGATGTTCTCTATCCCCGCGACTCTCAATGTGTCTACTGCCATTAATGCCTTTGATGCCGAATGGCGGCGTCCTATGACGGATAGTTCGGTGTCGACTAATGACTGTATGCCCATGCTCACGCGATTCACAGGTGAATTATGGCTCAGATAATTGGCCAATTCTTCCGACACATCCTCGGGATTCACTTCTATGGTGAACTCGTCGATGCTTTTATCTGCGAATTCTTTTAATAATCGGTCAAGCTCTTCCATAGGTAGAATCGATGGGGTCCCACCTCCGATGTACACGGTTTTTATTGGTTCTGCAACTTCATCTTTCCGGAAACTCCATTCTCTTATCACTGCATCAATGTATGCACTGAAATAATCCCTTGCAGGCATTGAATAGAAATCGCAATATGCGCACTTCGAGTGGCAGAAAGGTATGTGTATGTAGATTCCGGACATTTTTCGGTTTGTTTCAGAATGCGTTGTCTGCGGTCTTTCCACAGATTTGTTTGAAATTGCAGTAGCGGCATTGATGCGTGCCTTGAGCCTGTGTGAAAGGAATGGCAGGATTGAATATGTTCTCGACGGTCTGCTTGAAGAGCGGCAGAAACTCGTCGAGTCTATCGTGATAGTCAATCACCTCTTTCCCATCGACCCTGTACGGCTTTATGCCATTAGCTGCAAGTTTTCCCATTTGGTACAGCAACGGCTGTATTGGACGCTCGGTGCCTATTTCAAGTCCGTATAGATAGCAATACGTCATTAGTTGTACGAATGCCTTTTGCCTGTTTTCGTTCATCGGGTCGAATGTCGATTCCACGCTGGGCGCGCTTATCGAGTCTTTGCCGGTTTTGTAATCGATGATTCTTAATGTGTTATCTGTGCGGTCTATGCGGTCTATGATTTGTGTGAAATTCACTCGCAGATTGTCGTTGATTTTCACTGATGACTGCATACGGTGTTCGGCATCGATGAAATAGAACGGAGCGAATTCCTTCTCAGTTTCAAGCATTTTCCGGATACTCTCTTTTATCACTCTGCCGAGCACTAGAGCTTCGCCCACAAGAGGCGTCGTACATTCGTCACCAAGCCGGTTGAATATTCTGTTTATGGCATAGGTGATGAGCCGGTCGATGAGCGTATTATTGGGCTTTGTGTAATGGTCGAGTATTTCGGCGGTTATTTTAACTTCCGATGCATCTCCTTTCAGGTGCATATAAAAGTTTTGGGCCACCTCATGGACTATCGAGCCGTAGGTGCTTGAATCCATATAGTCGGTAAGCTCATTCTCGGTTTTGAACTCTTCGACCATTTCCAAATAGAATTGTAGGGGACAGTTTATGTAAGTGTTCAGTGACGATGCCGATAAATGCTTGCCTGATCCGGGAATGGTGAATCTATGCAGTTTTTCCATTATCTCCGGTGTCTTTTCTACTTCCACCACTTTTTCGTTAAACGTCTGGTGCGAAAATACGGCAAGCTTATGGTTGATGCTTTTAGGTCCGAACAGATATAGCAATTGTGACAGATATCTCGACATCTCACCGCTCCTTACGCCACCAACTGTTCGTGCGTCATAAATCAGTGTCACATTCTGGGCCCGTGATATCAGACGGTAGAAGTAATAGGCAAAAATGCTTTCCTGAAAGTCCACTGTCGACATTCCGTAGCCAACTCTGAGTGCTTCTGGAATAAACGAACCGGTGTAGTGTTTCTTTGGGAAGACGCGCTCGTTCATCGAAAGCATTATTACGTTTTTGAAATCGAGTGCACGGGTTTCAAGTACGCCCATTATCTGCAAGCCCTTCAATGGCTCGCCTACGAAGTTCACGGTTTCAGAATTAATGGCTCGTTGCAGGAGATGGAAAAATGTTGACTCGCGCATCGTCACAGAGAAACGGTGACATGTATCCCTGAGGATCGACAGCGCATCACGGTAAGCAGCCAGAAATCTTTTCTGCAGATTGTCGTCCGTTCCGTGTGCCGACAGGAATTTTATCAGGTCTTCAACGAATTCAAACACGTCGTTCATGTTTGTCGCATCTTTCACCGATTTGAAAATCGGTGAAAAGACAGGATATTTCTCCTTCAGATAACTGCTTGGAACATTGAAAAGCCTGCGTTCGGAAATATCCGATAATATGGCATCACAATCAATTGCCGAGATTGCACGTAGAAATGGGTTGGAGAGCAGATTACGCACATCTTCGTAGAAGAATGTTGTCACATTATGGTGTGTCCGTGCCCTGAGTTGCATCGCAATGATGTTGCGCATCATTGCCGCTATCGGGGTGTATCGCATCGGAAATCCCATCGTGACGTTGATTGATGTTATATCTTCCGGCACCGAATGTATCATCGGTATGAACAGATTCTCATCAGGCAACACTATGGCTGTGTCAATGGCGTTGTCGGCATTGTCGATAGCTTTAGACATTAGAAGTTCAGACAGTTCTTTGCCGGCATACTTTACTTGGCCGACGTTCGACGGCACTCCCACAATGGTTATCTGGGGGAATTCGCTTATTTCTGCCTCTGGCAAATCATAGAGCGATGGAAATTCTTTTGAATTTCTTATGATGAATCGCGTGGCTTTGTTTTGTCCATTGGTAAAAGCCGGAGAATTGCAATCCCAGTAGAAATCGGCAAGGCGACGGTCGCGCAGATGAGCGAATATCTTTAGTTCTGAAGTAGAAAGTACGTTGAATCCTACGAATATGTATCTCTTGTAAGGGAGTGGAGTGTGATTAGCTGTTGACAGTCGTTCTACTGCGTTGCGGTAGAACATACCTTGTGTTGAGAGTCCTTTACGTTTTAGTTCGCGCTTGAAACCATTGAATAGCGGCAAAAGCACTTCCCACAGCTTAAGGAATTTTTCCTGTGTAGGATGTGTGCCTTGGTCTGGATGTATGTGCGCCCAGAACTGGTCGACATATTCAGCCGGACGTTCGTCTCCCCAGTATCGGCGTATTATTTCAAGCTGTTCAGGCGTCAGGTAGTTGCTGTTGATTTCTTTGAGTCGCTTCACGTTCACGAATAATGCTTCCGCATTAACCAAATAGCGGTCAACGTCATTGAAGTCGTTTATCAGCATTTCGCCCCAGAACAGGAACTGGTCAAAATCCGATATGTCGGCTGATAGCTTTTTGTATTCAGTGTAGAGAGTGAACAGTTGTTCGTATCTCGATGCTTCAGAAAGGGGAGAAAGGTCTGATACGAACCTGCTTATCGTAATGATTTCCGGTTGTATGTGGGGTGAGGGGAGAGCCTCGTCCATGAATTTTCTGAAAAAAGCCGCACTTCTCTTATTTGGAAATACAAAGCAATAATCAATTAGCGATTCTACTTCATTTTCAGCGTATACGCGGGCTATTTGTTTCAGGAACGGTTCCATAGGTTATGTCACGTCACGCTTTTAGAAGTAGTATTGTTTTTATCGCAACGTCGAGATTCACCACCTTTCCGTTGGCATTTCCTGCAATGTCGGTACGCGCTTTCCCGAACACTTCGGTGAGTTTTTCAGCATTCCGTTCAGTGATGAAACGTGCAAAGTTCTTACTGAAATCCGACTCCTTTCGGTTCATGTAATTCAGCTCAGGCACGTGAAAATTATATATGAAATTCTCACGTATCAGGCGTATGGCATATTCGTAGAATCTGATTTCGCGTTCGCGGCCCATTGAAGTGAGTTCTGCGCTCCATTCGCGTAAATCTTTTATTTTGCGTTGATACGACAATCGCATTAGCGTTACGAACATATCGAAGAATTCGGTTGTTTCCGATTCGGCACTGATATTGTTGAAAGCCGTTATCATATTGCCTTCCGATATATGCGCTATGGACATTGCATCTTCAGCCGACAGAGAGTGCGATTGCATAAGTTCCTGTGCCACCTCGCTATCTGATAGTCGTAGCATCGATATGCGCTGTACTCGCGAATAAATCGTTGGGATAATGGCCTTCGGATTGTTGCTTACCATTATAAACAGAGTGTCGGCAAATGGCTCTTCAATCATTTTCAACAGCTTGTTTGATGCCTCTTCATTCATCTTTTCAGGCAGCCACCATACAATAACCTTATAGCGCGACGTATGGGTGGTGAATGACAGCTTGTGCAAAAGTGCGGCGCTCTCCGTCACGTATGTGATTGGTTGGGCGTTCTTTTTGTTGAAGTAGGTAGTCCAGCGGTTGAAGTCGGCATATATCGATTCGGCGGTGAATTCCTTCCATTCGTTGAGAAAATCGTCGGAAATCGGAGGTGTATTCATTTTCTCTAATTTCACCACCGGAAATATGTGGAACGTGTCGATGTGGTTCATAGACTGGTGCTGACGGCACGATGGGCATTTGCCGCAACTATCGCCGTCAATGCGATTTGTGCAGTGTATGTATTGAGCCAGGGCTCTCCCTATGGCGAGTTTGCCAATCCCCTCAGGACCTTCGAGCAGCAGAGCGTGGGGGATATGGTCGCTATCCACCATATCGGTCAATCGCCGTTTAGTTGTCGCGTGTCCGGGTATGTCGCTGAATCTCATAGTGTACCCTCTTCCGATTACATTATTTTACATTATTGCCTCCAATATTTTCTTCACGCTTTGCGTAGCATTTAGAGAATAGAGATGAACTGACTTGACCCCTGAATTATAGAGTTCGCGCAATTGGTTGGCACCCCATTCCACGCCCACGTCCTTGGCCTGATTGTCGTCCTTGCAGTTTATTATTGCGTTTGCCAGATCCGATGGGATGTCAACGTGGAAAACGCGCGGCAATATGTTGAGCTGATTTTTTGTAACAATTGGTTTTATTCCCGGAATTATGGGTACATTTATACCTGCTTTACGGCAACGTTCCACGAAATCAAAATATTTTCTGTTGTCGAAGAACATCTGTGTCACGACGTATTCAGCTCCGTTGTCAACCTTATTTTTCAGCCACATAATGTCGATGTCGGGATTCGGTGCTTCTTCATGCTTTTCGGGATATCCTGCAACACCATAGCTGAACTTGGGCATATCATTAACGATGTCCATTTTCGTGCCATCGATGAACAATCCGTTGTTGAACTCATTCACTTGTGCCTGAAGTTCCGACGCATGTGCGTGGCCGTTCTCATTTGGAATGAACCGCGAATCATGCTTGGCCTTATCGCCGCGGAGCAATAGCAGATTCGTTATCCCCAGAAAGTTCAAGTCAATAAGGGCGTATTCTGTTTCAATCTTCGAATAACCGCTGCATATTATGTGTGGCACAGCCGGAATGCCGTATCGTTGCTGTATTGCAACGGCAACGGCAACGGTTCCAGGGCGAGAACGCTCTGACACTCGCTGATAGAGTCCGTCGGGAGTGCTTTTAAATACCAGCTCGCTTCTGTGAGTGGTTATATTTATATACGACGGCTTAAACTCAATAAGGCTGTCGATATTGCCAAACAGCTGATTGATGCCGCGTCCTTTCAGAGGCGGAAGCACCTCTATGGAAAACCCTTTTCCTGATCGTTGGTCTATTATCTGAGGTATGGTCATTGCTGATTATTATGATATGCCATAAAATTATTACAAATTTAGTAAAAATACCCCGGCATCTAAACGAAATTCAATAAAATTCCTAATACAAGAATCCTCACGATGTTTTTAAACTGAAATATGTGGGTAGGTAGGTTTTCATTGATTGTGGTTTGGAGGTATGCAGTATGAAATAAAAAAGGTAGGATGCGTAGTTGTTGCATCCTACCTTTATATGGTGTAGAGTCCGACGATGGTCGGCTTACAGTCAATACCGGTTTACTTGTGCGGGGTATGCGTTATTCAGCCGGTTTGTACATTTCAACTTGCGCGGGAGCGAAGTTGCGGATGAAGTCGGCATGTTTAGCCACTTCGGCCTGGGCTAACTTGTTATATACCTCAGCCGAGCGGGTGAACGATTCGTTTTTGTTGGCGTCGTTCAAAAGCAGGTAGCTCATGATTATGCATCCTGCCATTTCAACGAGACGACGAGCCATAAAATCGTTGTAATCGCCTTCTTTAATGGCCGTAACGACATTGACAGCGTCGACATACGATGCGGTCATTGCTGTAAGGTTATCCTTAATCCACTGCAATTCGGGCTTAACTTCGGCTTCAGCATAGCTGTTTATGAGTTCGAGATAAGTTCCGGTTGTGACGTGGCGGATAGCTGCAACGACTTGGAGCTGGGTAGTGCCTTCGTAGATTGAAGTGATGCGGGCGTCGCGGTAAACGCGTTCGCAGGCATAGTCCTTCATGAAGC
>CAZRJT010000065.1:0-11342 GCA_964600585.1 uncultured Bacteroides sp. | reverse complement strand
GCAATCCTTTAATTTCTGCTCTATCTGCGCACGGTTCAAATCGCCATTGCGGTTTGGCGACATAAGACATGTCGAAGTCGTGAGCAATGTTCCTTTTCCGTCGCTTTCAATGGAGCCGCCCTCAAGCACGAATCCCAGATAATTGCAATATTCACCTTTAAAAAAGTGATTGTTCCACATCGCACGTGTCACAAGGTTATCCTTATCCGATGCGAATTTCAGTCCCCAACCATTGAACTTGAAGTCGCATATCTGCCATTTCCCATTGTCGATGGTAGATATCGCACCAAAGTCGCGAGTCCAGGTGTCGTTGGTTGGCACTGTGATATAGAAAATCTGGTGTTGAGACTTGATGTCTGATAGACATTGTTCTACTTTGTCACAGTCCGGAGCCACTATCACGATTGGCTGATGTCGGGTGATTGCTTTGACTATGTTTTTATAGCATTCAGTCACCTCGTCAAGCATATATGACCAATCTGTGTCGTTATGTGGCCATGAAAGCATTATTATGCCATCGGTTTCCCATTCGGCCGGTAATCTTTTATTCGTCATAAGAGTTCAATGTATCCCACACGTCATTTTGTGAATCAAGATATTCGTCACAGTAGTCAAAAAATCCGTTCTTTTCCGTGCTACCCACAATTTTACACCATTCACGATATTGTTCCCTTAATTCAGGATATTCATGAATGTTTTTTTTAAATTCAGATTCGGCAATGTCGATGCTGCCATACTCCTGTAAGAAGGAGTCGAAGATTTCGGTAATATCCTTCATCATTGCTCAAAAATAGAGTCGTTGTCTAAAGAGGTATATACGATTAATATATTTTTGTCCATTAATTCATCGTCAAATATAGTTATTAATACGGTGTCGACCAAATTTTTTGTAGAATTACAACATTTAAAATGGTATTGATGTTAAATTTAAGTAATATAATTATATTTGTTATTCAAAATTCAATTTCAGATGAGAAATATACTAATACTGATTGCTTTGTTAAGCACTTTGGGCATGTATGCCGCAGATTGGGAAAATGACTATCTTGGCAATGGATTCGAAATGACCTATGTCCAGCAGCCCGACGATTATAGTGGCAAAGTCCGCTCCACGGTGATACGTCGTTTTGCCGGGACGGCGACTGATAAGGCAATTCTGTATGTGCATGGTTTCAATGACTATTTTTTTCAAACAGAAATGGCTATGCGTTTCAATCAAATGGGATATGATTTTTATGCTGTTGACTTACGCAAATACGGACGCTCGATAATGCCTGGACAAAAGAAATTTCAGGTTCGTGACATAAAAGAATACTTTGCCGACGTTGATTCGGCATTATCGATTATTAAGAAGAGCGGCGTTTCCGAGATATTGCTGATGGGACATTCCACCGGCGGTTTGGTTGTGTCATGCTATATGTCGCACAATCCGTCGGCCCCAGTCGATGCTCTACTCCTCAACAGTCCGTTTCTTGACTGGAATCTTGGCGATATGGAAAAGTTCGTTCCATTCGTAAGTGCGCTTGGTAAAATTGCTCCTGATTTTTCCATAAAGCAGGGTGGAGGGAATGCTTACAGCGAGAGTCTGCTTAAAAGCGGTCATGGAGAGTGGACTTATAACACGGAATGGAAACTCCAAAAATCGCCCGACGTCGATGCCGGATGGGTGAGAGCCATTGACGTTGCGCAGCGCGATCTGCGCAGCCGTCCCGGCAGCATTGCTGTTCCCATTCTGTTGATGTACTCTTCTCATAGTGCCGGTGTATCGTCCTGGACTCCCGAGGCAAATAGGGCTGACATCGTGCTTGACGTGCACGACATCAAACATTACGGTCTTATGCTTGGGCCTAATGTGACATTTACTAAAGTGATGGGGGGCATCCACGATTTGATGCTATCGGCAAAAGGTGTCCGTCAGCCGCTGTATGAATATATATTTAAGTGGGTTTCTACTGTAAAATAATTTGAGCTATGCCTATGAACAAATAGGCATTGATAATCGTTATACAAACAGAAAGTAAAAACCAAAAAATAATACATAATGAAAGTTACAGTATACACACAACCCAGATTGCCATATGCATCCGATGAACTCGCGCCTGCCATTTCACAGGAAACGGTCGACTATCACTATGGAAAGCATGAAAAGGCATATATCGACAATTTGAACAAACTTATTGAAAACACCCAGTATGCCGATATGGACTTGGAGGACATAATCCGTAAATCGGATGGGGCCCTGTTCAACAACGCATCTCAGGCTTGGAATCACATATTCTATTTTTTCACATTCTCTCCCGATGGCGGTGGCGAACCCACTGGTGATTTACGCAAGGCTATCGACGAACAGTTTGGCTCGTTTGATGACTTCAAAAAAGAATTTGTCGAAGCCGGCGTGAAGATATTTGGTTCCGGTTGGGTGTGGCTTGCTAAGGACACTCAAGGCAAACTGTTCATAATTCAGAAGTCAAATGCAGGAAATCCATTGACCGATGGTCTGATACCCCTTCTTACGTTTGACGTTTGGGAACACGCATATTATCTTGACTATCAGAATAGGCGAGCCGATGCGCTTAATAAATTATGGGACATCATCGACTGGGACGTTGTCAGCAGCCGATATTAATAAACAGACTTCATTTCTTTAGACAAATAAGCATAATGTGATGAATGTAGGGGAGAGGCGCTCGTGAGAGTTTCTCTCCCTTCTTGTTGTACATTCCTTACATAGTGCCATTTTCGGTTTCCGATATCACCGTACCGTCAAACAAATTGATTATGCGATGGGCATACGATGCGTCATGGCGAGAATGTGTCACCATTATTATCGTAGTTCCCTGTCTATTTAGTTCAGTGAGCAGTTCCATCACCTCTTTCCCGTTTTTCGAATCAAGGTTGCCTGTAGGTTCGTCTGCAAGCACCAATAGAGGGTTTGCAATCAGTGCGCGTGCTATTGCAACTCGTTGTTGCTGACCACCCGATAACTGTTGTGGCATATGTCGGGCCCTATGACTAATGTTCATTCGCTCCAGTATTTCCTTCACACGTCGTTTCCTTTCCGATGAGTTTATGCCCAAATATATCAGTGGAAGCTCAACATTCTGCGACACGTTCAGCTCATCAATCAGATTGAAGCTTTGGAACACGAAGCCCAACTTGCCTTTCCTCAAATCCGTGCGCTCTTGTTCTTTAAGATTGCCCACTTCTTCGCCGTCCAACTTGTATGAGCCTGAAGTCGGATTGTCGAGCAATCCCAATATATTTAGTAATGTGGATTTCCCACAACCTGAAGGCCCCATAATGGCCACGAACTCACCTTTGGTCACATTCAGATTCACGCAATTTAATGCTACTGTTTCAATTTCTGACGTACGAAATATTCTGGTTATATTTTCTAGTTTAATCATATTGTGTTGTAAATTTATGTATTATTCTGATTTGAGACTTTCCACCGGATTGCTGTGGGCCATACGCCATGTCTGGACTATTACACCTAATGCAATAAATATCAGCACCCCAATACACGATAAGCCATAAGCAGCGGTCAGATATTCGGAGGTGGTGCTGAATAAATCAATCAATATTCTGATCACGCCCCACGCGGCTATTGTGCCGAGTATCACTGCCGGAATGGCAAGCTTCATGATGTTAGCGATAAAGAGTTCGATTACGTCTGATGCATGTGCGCCGTTCACTTTTCTTATGGCCATCTCCTTGCTGCGACGTTGAGTCTCATTACTAACGAATCCTATCAAACCGATAAGTGTGATTATAAATATTATAATTGTAACTATCACCACCGAATTGCAGAATTTACGCACGGATTCATACGAATCATATATGATGTCACTCACTTTCGTAAAACTTATTTTAGCTGCCGGAAAAGCTTCTGATGATTCTTCGGCCAATAGTTTGCAGTTGGCTGACACCGGGTCTTTTATGTTTATAACCAGGTCATAGTTGAAATATCCGTTTAAGATAGGTAAAAGCATAATTGGCATCTGTGGTCGGAAATAATTACCTATGTGGAAGTCGCGGCATACGCCTGTCACGGTCAATGTTCCGAATTCCGTATCTTTGAGTACGCGACCTATGGCCGAATCGTTCCATCTCATTTCTCTCACAAACTCTTCGTTCACCACCACTTCATTTTCAGTCGATGGCAGTTTTCCTTCTAATAAAGGAATGTCGTACACATCCAAATAATTGGGCCACACATGGTCATATCTTGTCGAAAAAAACGTTACACCGCTATCGTCTTTTATCAATGCTCCGCTATAACCTCCCCATGCTGGCACTGTGCTACATGTTGTCACGTCTTTCACATAAGGTCTTGTCGACAGCCAGTCGGTATATGCTTTATACGATGTGTTATTGTCATTGATTGATACTACGACCAGATGTGCCGAATCATATCCAACAGCTTTGTTAAGCACATACGAATATTGCGTAGATGATACGCAAAGCACTCCGAATATCAACCCCGCACTTGCGAACTCCACAAATAGCAACGTATGTTTCCACGTCTTTTTGTTGTCAGTGAATTTTCGGAATACGTGACTCACCGGTACACGGCTGAATACACGTCCGGGCACGAAACCGCCTAACAAAAAGAAAATCAGAAATATTCCAACGATTATAATCCATCTGCCCGAACCGAAGAGTTCGTTTAACGGGATTGAAGAAAGCTTATCGCCGAATAATAACAGGCCTCCTGATATCAAAACTATTGATATGCCCATTATTATAGCCGTTTCCCATAAAAACATACTCAAAATCGACCAATCCGACGCCCCGTTGCATTTATGGATTCCTATCGCTTTGGCTCTTTTTCCGAGCGATGACAATGTTATCAGTATATAGTTCAGTATGGTTGTCGAGAGCAATAATATAGCCAATACATTTATAGCTATGTTTTCACGCTGTGCTTCTTTCGATTGGAAATACGTGTCGGTGAGAGGTTTTATAAACACCTTTAATTGCACTGATTCGGTGTCGGGAACATGTGTTTGCAGAACTTGGTTTGCACGTCTGTTCAGTTCGTCTAAGCTTATTGTCACGTCATCCTTAAGTCTTACGTATTCATTCCAGCTGTCGCCGCCGTTCCATGAATAATTGCCCCATTTTCCCCATATGGTTGGCATTGACAAAATGGCGGTATGATAGTATGTCGTTGGCTTCTGTATTGATTTGTACACACCTCTGACCATTAAGTCAGTCGTTCCTCTTTTAACCGATTGCCCCACGGGATTTTCATTTCCGAACATTTCTTTTGCTAATTCCTCGCTAAGATAAAGGGCATTTGATTGGGCCATATCCTGAATGGCATTTCCTTGCACCACCTCAATGCCCATAGTCTTAAAAAACAGTGAGTCTGCAATTATCAGGTTCGATTCAAACTCCCTGCCGTTCCTCATAAGAGTCTGATTTCCCCAATTTACTGATGTTGCAGCCGACTCCAAGACATCCGGCATATCTTCGAGCAGTCCCCCCGCTAGTTTACCGAGGCATTTTTCGCTTAGGTTGTTCTCTATGCCGTTGAATGTATATTGCACCCATAACTGATATAGATTTTGATAATCTTTATAGCCTTTATCATAGCTATGAATATAGGCGTCGAACGAGAATAGCACAATCGAAGCCATAAGTCCGAGCGATGCCGATATTATTTTTATCGTATTGCTCCACTTCGCATTCATCATTGTGCGCAATGAATAAAAAATCTTTTTCATTTCAAAAAATTAGTGATTAATTATGATACTATATGTGCATAAATCGTGCCAAAATCGCAATCCGTTGAATAATAGCGGGCTATTCTTATGCGCCATTGAAAAAGTGTAAAATTATTTTACACTCGTTGTAAAATAATTTTACACAAGTCATCAAGCGTCAGCACATTGCTGTAAATCCACATATTGTACACTCGCTTTTAATGATTAATTTTGTCGAATGAAACGCTTTCACCGCATAATAATTGTAGACGATAACAAAGGCGTGCTGAATGCTTTGAAGCTCCTGCTGGCTAAGCATTTCGACGATATTGTCCTTTTGCCTGATCCGGGCAGTGTCATTAGTGAGATTCGTGTCGATAGGCCTGATTGCATTTTGCTTGATATGAACTTCAAGGCAACAATCAATTCCGGCAATGAAGGACTCTATTGGCTAAATGAAATCAAACGCATTGATAAAGGCATACCGGTCGTTTTGTTCACGGCATATGGCGATATAGATTTGGCCGTTAAAGGGATAAAAAGTGGTGCAACAGACTTTGTGGTTAAGCCTTGGGATAATGAAAAACTGGTCGAAACCCTTCTTGCCGCAGCCGGATTGAAAGAGAAACGACGTAATCCTAAATCAAATGCTGACGAACCGCATTTATATTGGGGCCAGACCCACGCTATGCGTCAATTGCGTGAACTACTTGAAAAAGTCGCTCCCACCGATGCCAATATATTGATTACCGGCGAAAACGGCACCGGTAAAGAAGTGTTGGCACGCGAAGTTCATTACCTTTCGGCGCGGAGCAGCCAACCGCTTACGGTCATAGATATGGGTGCAGTTAGCGACACCCTTTTTGAAAGCGAATTGTTCGGTCATGTGAAAGGGGCATTCACTGGTGCTGTATCTAATCGTATTGGCAAAATGGAGAGTGCGCGCGGTGGAACGCTATTTATGGATGAGATTGCCAATCTCCCCATGAAGCTTCAGTCTAAATTGCTCGTATCCTTGCAGTCGCGCAGTGTGGTGCCTCTTGGGGCCAACGAATCCAGGCCCATCGACGTTCGTTTGATATGCGCCACAAATTCTCGTATTGACGAATTGGTAGGTCGCGGAAAATTTCGTGAGGACTTGCTCTATCGCATCAACACCATATGCTTGCATTTGCCTCCTCTCCGGGAACGCGTAGTCGATATAGAAGCATTGTCATCAGTGTTTATCAATCATTATGCGCGCACTTATTCTAAACCGGCAACATCACTCTCCCCGGCGTCGCTGAAGCTTTTGTGTGCCTATAAATGGCCGGGGAATATCCGCGAATTGCAGCATACAATTGAAAAGGCTGTTATAATTAGCGATAAAGAGCAGCTTGAGCCGAGCCATTTTATGCTTGATACGAGCCGCTCTGCTTCATCGGCATCCGCAGACACCGTATCCACTCTGGCCGAAATGGAACGTTCTATGATAGCGAAAGCCATAACTGAATGTGATGGCAATCTGAGTATGGTTGCATCTAAATTGGGCATTACGCGTCAGACGCTCTATAATAAAATGAAACGTTTTAGTCTATGATTAAGTCGTTCCTGCTTCATATTTTCACGCTTATATCCGGATGCGTACTCCTGTGCCTGTGTCATAATTATCCGGTTATTATGATATTAGGCATTGTATTGATTATTGTGGGATTTACATCGTTGCTAAAGTCATATCTGCGTAACGACCGCGATATAGGATTCCTGCTTGAAGCCATTAAAAATGGTGACACGGCCATAAAATTTTCCGATAAAGTCCGGAGTAGGAAGGTCGCGTCATATCTCGACGAAATAGTGCAGTTGCTTGCATCCGAAAAAGAATCTGTCATCCGCAAAGAGTCATACTATGAACACATTCTTGCCTATATATCATCAGGCGTAGTCGTAATCGACGATAGGGGAATGGTATATCAGCACAATCGTCGTGCTTTGGCATTACTCGACATCGATGTCCTGACGCATATCAATCAACTCCAAAAAGTCTCACCACGTCTTCCCGAACTTATGCTTGGAATGCTGTCGGGCACACGTGTCCAGACTGTCGTTGAAAATCGAACAGGTGTGTCTAATCTTCTTATTGAGATGTCAGCCATACGAATTAATGACAAATTATTTCGGATTTTTGTGATAAATGATATCGGGCGCGAACTTAATGAAACTGAAGTACAGGCATGGTCTAAGCTTACGCGAGTATTGATTCACGAAATTATGAACTCGTTGGCCCCGGTGACTTCATTGAGCCAGACCATTCTCTCAATGGATGTTGCCTTGTCTGCCGAAATTCGCAATGCGCTTGAGTCGATAAACATAACCAGCCGGGGCCTGATTCGATTTGTCGTGTCATATCGCACTTTTACACGTAAGCCGGTTCCGTCGCCCTCAATATTCAGCATTCGTCCATTTTTGGAGCGTATGGTGGAGTTTGCTTGCGCACAGAGGTCGGATGTAGATATTTTCATTAAACGTTGCGATGTCGATTTGATGCTTTATGCTGATGAGTCATTGATCGGTCAAGTCGTTACCAATCTGATAAATAATGCTGTAAATGCCATCGATGGCAACAACGGGAAAATATGGCTCGAAGCATATTGCGATGCCGACGACCATGTGTATGTTGAAGTTGCAAATACTGGCAGTCGTATTCCCGACGATTTGACTGAGCAGATATTCGTGCCTTTCTTCACTACGCGTAAGCAAGGAAACGGAATCGGTCTTAGCGTTAGCCGACAAATAATGAGCGTGAGTGGGGGCACACTCACGCTCTTGCCTTACACCGACCGAAGGCCGGCCACTATATTCCGACTGAAGTTCGATTGATTTTAATCCAACGGCAGGGGATTGCTCACTTTCTCATTTAGCAAAGCCAAATTTATCACCTCTTGCACGTCGGTGACATATTCGAAGTTAAGTCCTTGAAGATATGTTGCCGGAATGTCCTCTACGTCTTTTTTATTGACTGTCGATAATATGATGGTGTTTATTCCTGCGCGTTTTGCGGCCAGTATCTTTTCTTTTATTCCTCCGACGGGCAGCACCTTTCCGCGTAAAGTGATTTCGCCGGTCATCGCGATGCGCGGACGCACTTTACGTTGCGTGAAGGCCGACACTATCGATGTGGCCATTGTTATTCCGGCTGATGGGCCATCCTTCGGTATTGCGCCTTCAGGCACATGTATATGAAGCAGATATTTTTCGAATAGCTCTGTGTCGATTCCTAATGCTGCGGCATGTGCTTTTACATACTGTAAAGCTATTATGGCCGATTCTTTCATTACGTCGCCAAGGTTTCCGGTGAGGGTTAGCTTTTCGCCTTTACCCTTTGATAGCGATGATTCTATATAAAGAATTTCTCCGCCAACCGATGTCCACGCAAGTCCTGTCACCACACCCGCATAATCGTTGCCCTCATATCGGTCCTTGGTGTAGATTTCCACGCCAAGATATTCGCGTAGGTGTTGCGGTTCGATTACCTTCGGGAACGGCTTTTTGCTGACTTTTTTCAAAACCGCTTTTCTGACAACGGCGGCAAGTTTTTTTTCAAGTTGTCTTACGCCGCTTTCCGACGTATACCCTTCGATTATGGCTATCAATGCTTCCGGCGATATTGAAAGGTCTTTTTCCGTGAATCCGTTTTCTTTCAGAATGCGTGGCAACAGATGTCGGCGCGCAATCTCTTGCTTTTCCTCTAAGAGATAACCTGAAATGTCTATTACTTCCATACGGTCGAGCAGGGGCTGCGATAAAGTCGACAAGTTATTTGCCGTAGCAATGAAAAGCACTTTCGACAAATCATAGTCCACGTCAACATAATTGTCATGGAAACGACAGTTCTGCTCTGGATCGAGCACTTCGAGCAACGCTGCTGACGGATCGCCTTTGAAATCCGATCCCATTTTATCGATTTCGTCGAGAAGAAGCACCGGATTCGATGACCCGCATCGTCTCATGGCGTCTATTATGCGGCCAGGCATCGCACCTATGTATGTGCGACGATGTCCCCTGATTTCTGCCTCATCATGTATGCCGCCCAATGCCACACGTTGATATTTACGCCCAAGTGCTTTGGCAATCGACTGGCCAAGTGACGTCTTTCCAACTCCTGGTGCCCCCACAAGACATAATATGGGGGCATTGCCGTCGGGGGTGTTCATCAGCACAGCAAGCTGCTCGAGTATGCGCTCCTTCACTTTCTCAAGTCCGTAATGGTCGGCATTCAGAATCTCTTCGGCTGTTGTTAGGTCAGTGGTGTGGGGGGTATTTATTCCCCATGGCAAATCCAGAAGCAATTCCAGATACGAGTACAACACAGCATAGTCGGGACTTTGCGGATTCAAGCGGTTGAGCTTTTCGACGTCGCGTTCAAACGATTTCCTTACATCGTCGGGAAATGCCACATTTTCTGCCTTTTTCCTGAACATTGCGGCATCGTCATCGTCGCCATACAATTCTTGCCTTATCGATTCCATCTGTTGCTGCAAGAATGCCAAACGTTGCTGCTCGCTCATATTCTGCTTAGTACGCTCCTGGATGTCATGCGTGAGATTGATTATTTGTTCATTTCTCGACAATTCGGTTAGCAATTTGAAAGCACGGTCTTTTATTCGGCTCACTTTTAGCAATTCCATTTTGAATTCCGTCGGGAATGGCGTATGTGTAGCGATTAGATTCACCATACCAGCCGGATCAGGGAAATTCTGGATGTTGTACACAAGGTCTGATGGAACTTCTGGCGATTTCTTGATTATATTCAATGCCGATTCTTTTACAGCCTGTGCCACGGCAATGAACTCTTTGTCCGATACGCGTGCTTTGCCATCTTGTACTGGTGCCGTTTTGGCTGTTAGCGCTCCCGATATGGCCGATTCTTCACCTTTACCCAATATGCGTATGCGGTTGCGAGCCCTGACAATAGCTGTTTTTGGCCCGTCTGGAATTTCAAAAACTTTTATCACATCGGCCACTACACCATAGTTATATAAATCCGACGGCACTTCCGGATGTTCTACCGACGGGTCTTTCTGGCATATTATGCCAATTGGTATCTCACGACCGGCGGCTTGTTCGGCTGTATATATTGACAATGTGCGTCCGAGTGTAATCGGGAATGTCACTCCTGGAAACATCACCAGGTCGCGTGTCGGGAGTATGGGCAGATTTTCATAATCCGGTTCTTTGTTGAATTTATCGCCCGATATGTCGATTTGCCCTACGGACACTATTTTATGATTATCTTCGTTCATTTTATTGTTGTTTGGTTGAGTCACCTGTTACAATGCTATAATAGCAAATGTTATGCCAAAGTTATGAATTATATGTGGAATAATACGGATTCACTTTTAATTTTATTTATAACTGGGTGCCACAAAGATTGATAACTCATCAAATTCTGAAAATATGTTGTGTAACATATAAATGAAGTTGCCGTATGTGAAAAAAAATTACTACTTTTCCGCCACGTAAAATTAAAAAACTGTCATTAACCCATTACTAAACTCGATATTATGAAAGTTTATCAAACCAATGAAATTAAAAATATAGCCTTGCTTGGTAGCAAAGGCTCGGGTAAAACCACACTTGCTGAAGCTATGCTTT
>CAZRJT010000064.1:0-11664 GCA_964600585.1 uncultured Bacteroides sp. | reverse complement strand
ATGGGTGCAAAGGTAAGACGGGCGAGGCGGGTGAAACGGGCGAATTTTCCTTTTTGCGGGGTGGATTCGCGAGAAACCGGGATTGAAGGACGTCGGGACACACTGCACTTGCCGGCAGTCGAGCAAGACAAGGGCGTTGACGATGTCGGACAGCACGAAAGGCGTACTGACTTTTTTGACATGCTTTTTGATAAACATATCCAGATAACCGCGAATTTGACTGTTTCACTATTTTTTGCAACTCTATTAGCGTTGAAAAGGTCAGTGTAATCGTAAAATATAAGAAGAAAAGGACGCCCGGAGGGGGAGGCCCTGTGTATTGAGCCTCCCCCTCCGGCTGATTGCATATAACATATAAACTTCTCTTTGGGGTTGGGACAAGTTACCTTACGATGGAATATCATATGGTCTTCATATCATCCATTGAATGGATTTTGGTTTTAGGATTTTTAATTCGAATAAATTTTACAATTATACATAATTATAAAAAAACACAATCATTTAACGTGCTTTTCAAGTGTTAATCATTATCTTTGCAAAATATAATCCGAATTTTAGACTATAACGGACATACAATCAATTTGGGTCACGGATTATGCAAATATTTTTATACAACTTATTTATAACATTGTTTATGAAGAAATTTTTTGGATGTGCCATAATGGCGCTAATCGTGCTGATGTGCGGACTGGGCGGTGCGGCCCAAACGGCAATGAAAATGATAGCCTTGAAAATCACGGTGACGGACGAAAACGGCAATGCGTTTGACACGGATAAATATGTGATAAACTGCGATTTGAGCAGTGCGACCGACGAATCGGGAATAGAATTGACCGGGATGGAGGTCAGGAACGACAATTCGTATACGATTTACGTGCGCAACCCGGAAAATGCCACAAAGGTCAATGCGATGGTATGGATGAGCAAAGCCGAAATGACGGATGTGAACGGACAGGACATACAAAAGATGCCCGTGGACGATGTCGAGGCCAAAACGATTGAAATAGACCTGAGCAAAGCAAAGGCGGGTGTGGCCCCAAAAAGGTCGCAAAGCAAGGTAAAATATTATGACGCTGACGGCAAGGAGCTAAAGCCGAAGAAAGGGACGCCGATAGTGCCGGACGAACTGGAAGTGAAGGTGACGCTCGCACACACGAAGTAGCGAGGTGGATGACCTGACCAGGACTAAGAAAATACCAAAGTAATCGGGGGCGGCAATTTCCGCCCCCGCGTTGTGTGGAGATGTTAAGGAACCGGAACCACCGGTCTTAACCGATTTTCAGTAAAAGTGTGGAAGTTACCGTTGAATATAAATCTGGAAGTGCCTCTGGAGTTTAACGACCGCACGCTTACGCAAATGGGATGGAGGGGTGAATGTGGAATTTATTTATTATCTTTGCGAACGACATCAAGGAGAATGGCATAGAGAACGCGCGGCGGCTGAAGGATAGCCGACATGTGGAGCAAGGCGTGCCAGACGAACCGCAACAGACGATATAGATAGAATGAGACATAGACTTATCTTAACATTTATAGTGGCGTGGATTGCCTGCGGAGTATGGACTCAGGGATTCGCGGCAACCCAACTGAAGGACGAAACATTGAACTACAAGGTGACGTTCAAGTGGGGGCTGATACAGAAACAGGCGGGACGCGCGACGATGACGCTGCGCAACACGGGCTCGACAATGGAGGCGGTGCTGTACGCGCGGTCGGAGCCGTGGGCCGACAGAATCTACTCGCTGCGCGACACGCTGAAGTCGACTATGAACCGCGTGGACGTGTCGCCAATAAAGTATGAGCGGATAGCCCATGAGGACGGAAAATTCGCCCACGACATAGTGGAGTTTAACCACAAGGGGAACATAGTGACAGGAAAATGCACCCGCTACCGGAAAGGGGAGAAAGATAAGAGCATGCGAGTGGCAACCACGGAACTCAGCGCGACGGGTATGACGGTGGATATGCTGAGCGCGTTCTATTATCTGCGTTCGCTCGACTTCAAAAACATGAAGCCCGGGGATAGCGTGACGGTGAACATCTTCTCGGGAAAGCGTAAGGAAAGGCTGACCATCAGATATGAAAACGACGAGAGGCTGAAGCTGGACGGGAGAAGCTATCCGACCCACCACGTGACGTTTACGTTTACGACTGACGACAACAAGAAGTCGTCGGAAGGAATAGACGCGTGGATATGGACGGAGGGGAACAAAATACCACTGAAACTCGAGGGGCATCTGAAGGTTGGGAAAATAAGGTGTCTGTACGTACCCGATTAACCAAGGGAATGCCTATGGGCATAGTGAGGATATGGCTTGTCGCCACGACTGACATCCACGGAAACTGGCTGACGGAAGATGTGGTGGGCGACAGGACGCGAATCGGCGGAATGGCGCGCGTGAGCAGCTACGTGAGCGAGCTGCGCCGAAGCGTGGGAGCGGAGAGTGTGGTGGTGATGGATTGCGGCGACTTCCTGCAAGGTGGCGCTGAAGCGTATTACCATAACTTCATTGACACAAGTGGGGGGCATATGGGAGCAGAAGTGCTGAACCATATGGGATATGACGTGATTGCGCCCGGAAACCACGATGTGGAGTTGGGCCGAGATAGACTGAAAAGGGTGCTCGACGGGGCGCAGGCCGAGGCGGTGTGCGCAAACCTGGAGTATGGGCCGTCGGGAGAGCCGTGGCTGAAGCCATACACGATAATAGAACGCAGGGGGGTGAGAATTGCCGTGACGGGATTTTTGACTCAAGACGTATCGGACGTGGATGGGCTGAGTGTGACAGATGTCGAGGAGGCCACACGGAAGTGGACGAAAATCATAGGCGAGCAGGAGCGTGTGGACGTCATAGTGGGACTGTTCCATGCGGGGACATCGGCGGAAGGGGCGCCGATAGGCAACGAGGCATTGAGTGCGGCAATAAATGTGGATGGCCCAACGGTGATGATGGCCGGGCATGACCATAGGGAATTCTGCAATAAAATCATTAATGGCGCAGGACGGGAGGTGACCGTCATCAATGCGGGGGCGAATGGAACTACCGTGGCCGTGGCCGAAATAGAAGCCCGGATGGACGATGACGGGAATGTGGCGATAAGGAATATCACGGGACGACTCGTGGATTTAAGAGATATGACGCCTGACTTGGAACTGGAAGAGAGATTGGCCGAAAAAGGAGCCAAGGTGAAAGCTTGGGCCAATGAAGAAATTGGGATTGCGGTCGAGAAGTTGGGCGTGACGGGCGAGAAATCGGGGAAACATATTACGTTGATGGAGCTAATCCATGAGGCTCAATCAGCGGCCACGGGCGCAGAGATCTCAATTGCGACAGCGCCGTCGGCGGAGTCAACGATAGCGAAAGGGACAATAAGGATGAAAGACCTACTGCGAGTGTTCAGATACGACGACAGAGTGGCTACGCTGAAAATGAGCGGCAAGGAGATAAGCGATTATCTGAATGGGAGCTATGAGGAGCAGGCCCATGGAGAAAAGAGAGGGAGCGCTCCCCTACCGGAATCGGCAGCTGGAATCGAGTATGAGGTGATTGCCGAGAAAGATGGCAGAATGATGGTGGAAATAACCGGAATGAGCGACGGGAAGGCATTTGAACCGGAAAAGCATTACAGCGTGGCAATGAATGCCTATGTAGCGGAACAGCGCACAGACAACCGTCTGTGTAAATGGGTTGGCATAGGGCACGAAGAGATTAAAAACCGAGTGATCGATATGACTGCTAACGACTTGCGCAGCTATGTGCGTGACACAATTGAACGACGCGACGTATTGGGAGACGCTGAAATGATGTTAGATTATTAATGGATTATTCACATCTATTATGATGATATATAGCAATTGAACAAAAAAGAATGCCTAATTTTACGAAGTGTTATATATATGAATATCAATTATAGATGTCAGAGAATAAATTTCAGGACGACCAGGTGCTTGTGGAGCGGCTTCGCGATGTGGAGCAGCGCCGTAAGACATTCGGCGATGTGATATCGAAGTACACCGAGCCCCTCTACTGGCAGATAAGGCGTATGGTGCCAAACCATGACGACGCGAACGATCTGCTGCAGAATACGTTTTTGAAGGCTTGGTCGTCGATAGACAGCTTCAGAGGCGACGCCAAATTGTCGACATGGCTGCATAAAATAGCTATAAACGAAAGCATATCGTTTCTTGAAAAGGAAAGGAAACGCATGAACGTGAGTCTGGACGACGCGGATTCGCACGTGATAAATATGATAGAATCGGACACCAATATTGACGGCGACGCACTGAAGGTGGAACTGCGAAAGGCCATAGCCACATTGCCCGAAAAACAACGTCTGGTGTTCAATATGAAATATTATGACGATATGAAATATGAGGAGATGTCGGAAATATTGGGAACGTCGGTTGGCGCACTGAAAGCCTCATATCACCTTGCGGTGAAAAAAATCGAACAATATTTCGCAGATATCGAATGAAAGATTAAACCATTTTAACTCTACAACGTCTAATAAGAGAATTTAAGATTGCAGGATATGAAATACAACGACATATTATCAAAGGTAGACCATCAGACGGGAATGAAAGTGCCCGAAGGTTATTTTGAGGATTTCGCCCGAAAAATGGCAGCGTCATTGCCAGAGCAGGAATGGGAGAGACCATCAAATGAATTGCCGCGTTCGATGTGGCATAAGGTTAGACCTTATCTGTATATGGCAGCAATGTTCATGGGCGTGTGGTGCATGATGAAGATGTTTGACTTGATGCGTCCGTCGAACGAAGATTTCGGCATAGAAAACAATTCGATATTAGCCGAGGCAGTGAGCAACGATGCGTTCATAAATGATTATTATACGTCGTCGGTGGACGACGGGGAACTTCTGGACGAACTCTATGCCGACGGATTCACACCGACATCGTTCCACTAACGATAGGAGTCACCAAGCGAAAAAACATAATCAAAACTCAATAAACATAGAAGAGATATGAATATCAGACGTCAAACGATTTTTTCGATAATAATGATGCTATGCTGCGCTGTGGCCATGGCTCAGCAGAAAGCACCCTCGAAAGAAGAACGTACGCGATGGATGAAGGAGATGCGTCAATATAAGGCAGAGTATATTGCCAAGGAACTGAAACTGACTGATGAACAGAAGCAGAAATTCGTTCCGCTATACGAGAATATGGATGCCGAAACAGGCCGTATAGGCTTTGAGACGCGCCAATTGGAACATACAGTGAAAGACAAGGGCGAAAAAGCATCGGAACTGGAATATGAAAAAGCAGCTGAAGCCTTGTTTGAACTGAAAAAGAAGGAAAGCGACATTGAATTGAAGTATATGCCTGAATTCAAATCGATTCTGACGAAACGTCAGCTTTTTGAGCTGAAAGGAGCCGAACGGAAATTCACTCAAGAATTGATGAAGCAACACCGTAAGTCGCAAGGCAAACGTCCGGGCAAACATTAAACGTATACCGCCATCAGCATTCTCCCGACAAGACTGCGATGGAGCGTGGGTGAGAGAAATGTCCGTACGAAATTAACCCATTAGATTTTTAAAGTATGATTTTATCACGTTTAAAGGTTGTGGCAATAATAGGATTTGTCACAACATTTTGTTTTATAGCATCAGCTCAAGTGACCAAACCAGACTTTGCATATCCACAGAAAGTGAGCACACAAGCCAAAGCTGCATTGAAGGCAGCATTGGCAACAGGCAATGGCCCAATGACCGTGAGGGCTTTGATAGACCTGACAATTGCCGAAGGCTCCATATCGAACGACAGCGTGGCCAGCGCACTTAAAAGAATCGACGAAGTGCGCGAACAGGAGATGGACAATGCCACAAAGTCGCTGCTGGCTTTGTTAGAAGCCTACATCTATACGTCGGTGTATGAAAACAACAGGTATGTTTTCGATACGCGCCAACTCCCCTCCATTCCACTACCACCCGACTACAACGAATGGAGCGGCGAGCAATTCAAGAATAAAATAAGAGAGCTGGCTTCAAGCGCATTGGCCAATAAAGAGGCTCTGATGGAAAAGCCACTAAGAGAGTATCGGAATATAATCGCCACTGATCAGATGACGCTGCAATATTATCCGACATTGTATGATTTCGTGGCCCACAGCGCCATCGGAATATTGTCGGAAATAAGTGCGATGCATAACATACTGCCGATGTGGCGCCTTTGCAATGCGGATAAGTTTGTGTCAACGTCGAAATTCGTTCCCAGTTCGGCAATAGCCACTGAGATACTGACAATTTACGCCGACTTGCTTGAATTTCATAAGAATGACGCAGCACCATACGTCAACACCGACATATCGAGAATAAATTTCATAGGAAACTCGGTGTATTCACTTGATTATGCAGACGTGATAGACGATAAGCACACACTTTTCGGAGAGCTGTACGATAGATTCATTGATAGCGAGTATTCAGGCGACGTGCTTATCGCATTGTCGGAGCTTGACGATAACACCGGAGACAAAAAACTATATGAGCAAGTCAGAAGAAACATAAAGAAATTTCCGAATTATTGCCAGATTGCATGCCTCAAAAATATCGAAAAGCGGTGTGCCAGCAAATCGATTTCTCTAAATATGCCGGAGGTCGTGGCCCCGGGCAAAAAGTTTGACGTGAAAGTGAACGTTACAAATTATACGGATTTAAGACTGACGGTGTATAAAGTGCCCAGAGGATTTGACTCATACTATCAATTCAATCCGCTGAAAGCTCCCACACCGATATCATCGACACGCTTGACGCTGAACCGAGAAATCCCATTCAAGAGTGACACTGTGATGACTATGGCGATAGCCGAACCGGGACATTACATCATAGTGGGCATGCCAGCGAACGGAGCAAGCAACGACATAAGGTCGATAAGCAAGGTGTACTGTACGGATCTGTCGACCGGAACGGTGTATTTTGACAAGCTAAACGCGATGGTGGTGAGTCCACTGACAGGAAAACCGGTGGATGGCGCGGAAATAAATTTGGTGAAGCGCAACGGCACAATGACGGCAATTGGACAAACCAATCATAACGGAATAGCATCAATAACATTTCCCGGCAATTCGAACGGCGGACGCATACTTGCCATAAAGGGAACTGACAGATATTCACTACCAATATATACATACGAACCAGGAAAGTTCGAACCCAAGAAACGGCATGCAGTGAAAGCGTTCACCAATCTGGCCATATACCATCCGGGCGACAGCGTGGATTGGAGCGCGGTGACGTATTGGTATGTCGAGAAACAACATAGCGTGGAGCCCGGTATGACAGTCAAGGCAACCTTGCGCAATGTGAACTACCAGACAGTGGACACCATAGAGGCTATAAGCGATGAATTCGGCCGCATAAAGGGACGTTTCGCAATTCCGGAGGGTGAGCTGACGGGCTATTATACAATCGGATTCGAGCGACCGGACAATAATAACGCCATAGAGCATTTAGGCTCGATAAATTTCATGGTGTCGGACTACAAACTGCCCACTTTCATCGTGGAAGTGACAGATATCGACCAAAATGACCAAAGCAAGCCGGTGAGCATCGGCGTTAAGGCCCGCTCTTATTCGGGAATAGCGATGTCAGGAGGGAGAGCCGTGCTTAACCTGTCGGTGAACGAGCGTTACAGATGGTGGATGTCGAATTCGATTCCGGTGTACTCTGACACCGTAACGTTGGATAACAATGGTTGCGGCACACTTATAGTGCCGATGGAGGTAATGGAAATGTCGGTGGCACCCAATGGCTTGTTCACGGCAAAAATTGCGGTTACATCGACAACCGGAGAAACGCAATTCGGGACAAAGGCGTTTAGCTTATCAAAGATGTCGCGCGTAATAGCGTCGATACCCTCGAATATCGACGTTGACAAACCGGTGAAACTCAATGTGGAAGTTGAAAATCCATCGGGCGAAAAAATTGCGAGCAAAATAAATTACGAAATCGTGAATGGCGGGCAGATTGTGCGTAACGGTAGTTTCGAATCGCCGAATCCCACAGTGGACTGGAATACTGTGCCCGGAGGATGTTACACAATAAAACTGACAACGGCCGACGGAAGCTCGGATACTCTTTCGGTGAATAACGTAGGCATTTATCGTCCATCGGATAAAATGCCGCCAAAAGATATGCCCATCTGGCTGCCGAAAGATAAATATGAAGTAGAGAAATCAGCAAAAATACTATTCGGGACTTCGGCCAACGAGTCGCATATACTGTATACTCTATGGAATAACGACGGAGTCATAGAACAGAATTGGATGGAAAAGAAGGCCGGTATGCACATTCTTGACGTGACGTTGCCCGCGAATGTCAATGAAGCTATCGTCACCTTATTCAGCGTAAATGATTTCAGGAGCTCATGTGTTGAAATGACACTCAAACGTAAGGATTCAGAACAAGGCATAGCCATAAAGGCTTCGGCATTCCGCGATCACCTGACTCCAGGCGCAGAAGAGACATGGACATTCGAAGTAACCGCGAAAGATGGCTCGGCTGTGACGGCCGCAATGATGCTAAATATGTATAATCAGGCACTTGACCAGTTAGCCTCTCAGGCCTCGGCATTCCATCCTCAAACCGGTCAATTACGCCACCTGACCTTGTCGACCCCAAGGTTCAGGGACATATCATCATATTATTCGGCTCCGATTTCGTTCTTGAATTGCCGTAACATAACGGCTCCGACATTCAACACCTACGGACTCAATGTGACCGGGAACAATCGCCGAATGATGAAAATGAGCAATTTAGCCAGGACAACGGTTTTAGGCTCAAATGATTTTGTAGAAGAGGCGGAGGACGAGGTCGTAATGTCCGAAAGCCAAGTCATGATGTCGGCTGCGGGTAGCATGGACGGAGGCTCATACGGCATGTCCCAAAAAAGAGAAGCCGCAATTATGACAGATATGAATGAAGAGGCCTCGTCAGACGATGCCGATGAAGAAAACGGAGCATCACCAAATGGCGACGCTGACAAAGCCACCTTCTCATACCGCAATGCAGAAGTGGCATCAGCATTTTTCTGTCCAATGCTGACCACCGACTGCAACGGACATCTTAAATTCACATTCACCGTGCCAAACGCAAATGCCACATGGCACTTTAATGCCCTTGCATTTACAAAAGACTTGCTCACGACAGAGCATTCTGCCAACGTGGTCTCCAACAAACCTTTAATGGTGCAACCCAACTTGCCTCGCTTCTTGCGTTCAGGCGATACCGCCATAATAGAAGCCAATGTGGCCAATAATTCGGATTCGGCTCTAAGCGTGAGAACTACGGTAGAAACATTCAATCCATCAACAGGTAAAGTGCTAAGTGAGGAATCGTTTGAGTCGGAACTTTATGCAGAAACATCGGCCGTAGTGAGTGTGAAAGTAAACGCACCAACCGATGTACCGTTCATAGGATATAGAATCAAATCGGAAACCAGTGAATTTTCAGACGGAGAACAAAGCGTGATTTCGATTCTGCCTGCTACTACACCTGTGATAGAAACCGCTCCGTTCTATATGCAGAACGGCCAGAAAGAATTATCGATGAAGTTGCCGAATGTCCCGACTGAAGCCCGCGTGACATTGCAATTCTGCGAAAATCCGATATGGTATGTGGTTACAGCATTACCAGGCATAAGCAAGTCAGAAATGCGCACGTCGGTAGATGCCGCGACGGCATTGTTTGCCACATCGGTGGCAGAAGGCATCGTACGCAACAATCCGTCAATAGCCGCGGCATTGGAAACGTGGTCGAAAGACAAATCAGATTCGACACTTACTTCGATGCTGTCGCGTAACGCCGATCTAAAAACGATGCTGCTTCAAGCAACGCCATGGATGATGGACGCAGCAAGCGATAATGAGCGTATGGAGAGATTGGCTTTGCTTTTAGACCGAAAGGAAATAGCCAAGACCACCAATAAGGCCATAAACGTACTTAAAAAGCTGCAACGTGGCAGCAACGGTTGGGCCTGGATTGAAGAATCGGACGAAGCATCGGAATGGGCCACGCACGAAGTATTGTCAGTGCTCGGACGCTCGAACCAGTTGGGATTTTTGCCTAATGAAAAAGAACTGCAGGCTATGATAGACATAGCATTACGCCACATTCAGGACGTAGAATCAAAGCGTTATGCAAAATATCCGAAGAGCGATTTCACGTCATTCGTAAGATTGCTTGACCTCTGGCCCGAATTCAAACCATCTGCAACTGCTTCGACAATAGCATCGGTTACTATGCAACGGATATTGAGAGATTGGAAAAAATATTCAACAGCCGATAATGCATCAGCCGCAATAATGCTATACAGGCACTCATACAAAACATCAGCCAAAGCCATATTGCAATCACTCAGGGAATTTGCAGTGACAACGGCTGAAGGTGCAATGACATGGCCATCGATAAACGAGTCGGCAGGAAGTTCGATAATGCAATTATCAGCAACATCAAATGCACTCGAAGCTTTTAAACTGATAGAACCGGACAGTCCCGATATCGAAAAAATAGTGCAGTGGCTGATTTTGCAAAAAGAAGCTCAAAATTGGGGAAGGTCCACCGTGGCGTCAGAAGTTATAGCTTCGATAATCAAAAGTGTGCCACAATGGACTTCAAATGCGTCGGATGCCATAACGGCAACAGTGGATGGACGCGCCATCAAGATTTCGAATACCGAAAAGATTTTAGGGTATTTCAGGACTCCCCTCCCCGATGCGTCGAATGCCATACTTTCGATAAAGCGCAACGACGCGCAAGGCATATCTTGGGGTGCAGTGTACACACAGTATACAAACAAGATGGAAGATGTGAAGGAAAACGGCAACGAAACTCTTTCAATAAGCAAACGCTTGTACAAGAAATCAGGCAATAATTGGATTGAAGCCACTGAACTGCACGTAGGCGACATTGTGAAAGTGGAACTGACCGTAAAAAGCGGCCGTGACATACAGTATGTGGCCATAGACGATGAACGTGCGGCGGCTCTTGAACCTCTCGACCAAACCCCCACGCCGTTATACAGCGAAGGGATATGCTTTTATAGGGAAAACAGAGACTCGTCGACTAATTTCTTCATCACCAATCTGCCCAAGGGCACTTATATGATAAGCTATGAATTGAGCGTGAATAATGCCGGAACGTTCGCCTCTGGCATCGCTACAATCCAGAGCCAGTATGCGCCGGAACTCTCAGCCCACTCAAGCGGAACAATATTGAAATCGACACCAATGAAGCAATGAGAAAATAGTGAAAGTCACCGTGTCGTCAGTGAACTGGCGATTGCGGTGGCTACTCATCAAAGCAAAACAATCCCGCTACGATATAGGTAGCGGGATTGCTGTTTTAATACAAATAATGTATTATATTATTCTTCATTGAGAAGCTCAAGCATCTTTATGGCCGAAACCGGGATGCGGGTTCCAGGGCCAAAAATAGCAGCTACTCCGGCTTTATACAAGAAATCATAGTCCTGCGCGGGAATGACACCACCGGCAGTAACCAGAATGTCTTCGCGGCCGAGCTTCTTGAGTTCTTCGATTACCTGAGGAACAAGAGTCTTGTGACCGGCGGCGAGCGACGAAACGCCGAGGATATGAACGTCGTTTTCAACAGCCTGACGGGCAGCTTCGGCCGGAGTCTGGAAGAGCG
>CAZRJT010000063.1:0-11744 GCA_964600585.1 uncultured Bacteroides sp. | reverse complement strand
GACTATTTCGATTATAGCGAACGTGAATTCAAGAAATTCCTCGACAAAGACCTCAACACTCCGAAGTCGGAATTCTTCATTCCGCTGGCAATCGATGCTCTCATTAAATCGGGCGAAGCAACGGTCAAAGTGCTTGACACCGACAGCAAGTGGTTTGGCGTGACTTATGCAGCCGACCGTCCAGGCGTAGTGGCAAAATTTGCCGAACTCCATGACGCAGGCGTATATCCGGAAAAACTATTCTAAACCGGCTTTACCAAGCAACGATAACGAGGAACACCTGAACATCGGGTGTTCCTCGTGCTTTTTATTTTTAAGTTTATGCTTTCTAAATTGAGTAATGGGGGAATAATTCGTAATTTTGCAATATGAAATTCGAACTTCAAGCAACAGCCTGCGACAGCCACGCCCGTGCGGGATTAATCACCACCGACCATGGCGTAATAGAAACGCCCATATTTATGCCGGTGGGAACGCTCGGCAGCGTAAAGGCCGTGCATCAGCACGAACTCCGCGACGACATCAAGGCTCAGATCATCCTGGGCAACACTTATCATCTGTATCTGCGCCCGGGCATAGAAATAATCAACCGCGCAGGCGGCCTGCACAAGTTCATCGGGTGGGAGCGTCCGATACTCACCGATAGCGGCGGATTTCAAGTGTTCTCACTGTCGTCGAACAGAAAGCTCAAGGAGGAAGGCGCATGGTTCAGGTCGCATATCGACGGATCGAAACACTTGTTCACACCCGAAGGAGTGGTAGACATCGAGCGCGCCATCGGGGCCGACATTATGATGGCCCTGGACGAATGCCCGCCTGGGACATCGGATTACGATTACGCAAAAAAATCGCTCGGGCTTACACACCGCTGGTTGCAACGAGGCTGGAAACGATATAAGGAGACCGACGGCCTTTATGGCTACTCTCAGGCTTATTTCCCGATAGTGCAGGGCTGCACATTCGCCGACTTACGACGTGAATCTGCCAAATTCGTCAGCGACCTTGGCGCCGACGGAAATGCGATAGGAGGACTTGCCGTAGGAGAGCCGGCCGAGGTGATGTACGATATGATCGAAGTGGTGAATGAAATATTGCCCACAGACAAGCCACGCTACCTTATGGGAGTGGGCACTCCGGCCAACATTTTGGAAGCCATAGACCGCGGAGTGGACATGATGGACTGCGTAATGCCTACTCGAAACGGACGCAACGGGATGCTTTTCACCGCTCACGGAATTATGAACATGCGCAATAAGAAGTGGGCCGACGACTTTTCACCGATTCAAGAAGACGGTCCAAGCTACGTCGACCGCACGTATTCAAAAGCCTATCTTCGCCACCTGTTCATAAGCAACGAACTGCTCGCACTCCAAATCGCATCGATACATAACCTGGCTTTCTATCTATGGCTCGTAGGCGAGGCCCGCAAACACATACAGGCAGGCGACTTCAAGCAGTGGAAAACCCAGATGGTAGAGAACGTAACCCGCCGCCTATAATCGAATACCCGCACACAGGAAAAGCCGATGAAGAAGCCATTAAAAATATTAGACCGATACATCATAAAGAAATTTCTCGGAACATATATTTTCGCGATAGTGCTGATATTGGCCATAATCGTGATGTTTGACATAAACGAGAAACTCGATTCTTTCCTCAAAGCTCCGCTAAAGGCCACGGTGTTCAACTATTTTATGAACTTCCTGCCATATATGGCCAATCAGTTCAGCCCGCTATTCACGTTCATAGCCGTGATATTCTTCACTTCAAAACTTGCCGACAACTCCGAAATCATAGCCATATTGTCATCGGGCATGAGCTTCAAACGCCTCTTATGCCCCTACCTAATATCAGCAGCTGCCATCGCTGCATTCACTTACGGACTCAGCGCATACGTCATACCACCGGCCAACGTAATAAGAATAGACTATACGAACACATATGTCAAGAACAAGCGAGTCGATTATGGTGCAAACATCCAGCTTCAAGTGAACAAGGGCGAAATAGCCTATCTTAGCCGCTATGAGAGCAAGTCGAAAACGGGCTATAATTTTTCACTCGAATCGTATAAGGACAAGAAACTGGTGTCGAAGCTCACCGCCCGCAGCATCCGATGGGACACACTTCACAATTGGACCGTGCGCGACTATATGATAAGGGACTTCGTGGGACCACGCGAAATAATAAAGCGCGGAAGCCGTCTGGACACTGTGATAGCGATGGAGCCGCGCGACTTCCTCATATCGAAAAACGACCATGAAACCCTGACCACTCCGGCTTTAAAGGAATACATCGACCACCAGAAACAACGTGGAGTGGCCAACATAAAGTCGTTTGAGATAGAATATCATCGCCGATACGCCATGACGGCGGCGGCCTTCATTCTGACAATCATCGGCATGTCATTGTCGTCGAAGAAAGTGAAAGGAGGAATGGGCATAAACATCGGCATCGGACTTGTGCTGAGCTTCAGCTACATTTTGTTTATGACCGTCACATCGTCATTCGCCATATCCGGGCGCACGTCGCCTATGGTGGCAATGTGGATTCCCAACATCATATACACCATAATAGCAATAGCACTTTACCGCAAAGCTTCGATAGGCTGACGCGATATCACGAGGCCACTCCTGTCGGTGCGTATTCCTACATATATCTTCCCGGGAAAAAACATCGTTGAATGCACTTCGCATTCGAACGGACTGACTACGACCGAAAGTCCGTCATCCGAAATTCGGGCTATGGAATTTTCATATTGCACACCTTCAACAACGATGGAATGGGCATACACACTGCGACAGATTCCGTCGCAAGCCAGACGTGTTGCCGGAAAAACATCAGTAGCCATATGAATGAGACGTCGAACGCTGACTGGCCAAAGGCGATTTATTATAATTGTTGCGGCGCACGCGGACAAGCGAAATCGAATCGGCAAACGCTTCTTCATCGAAAACAGGCGTGTGCGATATCACTCCATACACAGCTGTCGCCCTCTTAGCAGAATCGAGGACTAGCTTTACTGAATGCCAACCATTGCCTGTTCGCATAGCATTTACATAATCCTTCGTCCCATCCTGATAATCGACCGCAATCGACAAGTCGGTCAATGAGGCCGAGTTCAACATCTTCACGTTCAGCATGTACACGTCGCCCGGCTCCCAGTTATGGTCGGAATTAATTGAGTATATGATGTTGTCGGTAGGCATTTTCTTCGAAAAACGGCGATAGCGGATATCGGGCCACACGTCCACCGAATCGCCATCGAGTTCAATGCGCATATTCGACATCGATTCTTTTTGCGACCCAGCAATATCCTGAGCATACGTGATGTCCGACTCAAGCAATTCGATTACACGGCCGTAAACCTCTACATATTTGTCAAGGTGATAGCCATACCATTTCATCGATGAATCAACTTGCTCGGATGTCACTCCATGGCGGGCATAAATAGATTGTTTCAGCACTTGTTTTGCCGAATCGGTGGGATAGGAACGTCGTTCGAGCTCGACTACGCTTTCGCCTATATGCACATCAGCCAACAACCGTGCCATCTCTTCCTTCGACAGCACTCCGTCTGGAATCGAATCGCATCCTGAGAAGAGCGATGCGACAACCAAGACAGCTACAACCAATATGCCAACGGGTAGATTACGCATCAGCGGGACGATTATCGTTCAAAAGTCGGGGATCATAATAAAGATTCTTTGAATAGAACAATATCAGAAGTATCATCCCCACCGAAATTGCCGCATCGGCAATATTGAACACAGGCTGAAAAAACAGGAAGTTAGTGCCTCCGACAAATGGCACCCAGTTAGGCCAATCGAAACTGAACAACGGGAAATAAAGCATGTCGACGACCTTGCCATGGAATAAGGTAGCATACCCGCCATCGGCAGGGAATGCCACAGCCAACTCCGGCGGAAGCGGATCATTGAAAATGAGCCCGTAGAACATACAATCGAAGATATTTCCGGCAGCGCCAGCCGTGATAAGCGCCAAGCATACAATATAACCGGTAGGCACGGCAGGCAGCGACTTTATCTTTATTATGTACCAAACAAGCCCTATCGCCAATATGATTCGAAAAACCGTAAGGAATAACTTACTGCCAATCTCCATTCCAAACGCCATGCCGTTGTTTTCAACAAAAAGCAACTGAAACCAGTTGGCAATATGATAATCTTCGCCTATATAGAAATGGGTTTTGACCCATATCTTCAGTGTTTGGTCAGCGACAAGGACTAAAACAGTTATCAATAAGGCCCATAAGCCTTTGGTCATTTTCATTCGTATGCAAGGGTTATTGTTATTCTTTATTTCTTATTTTGCGCCTTTTGTCCGATGCTCAATGTGGCGTGAGGCACTGCCCTCAGACGCTCTTTCGGAATGAGTTCGCCAGTTTCACGACAAATTCCATACGTTTTATTCTCAATTCTCACCAAGGCCGCCTGCAAATGCTGGATAAACTTCATCTGCCTCTGAGCCAAACGTCCGGCTTCTTCCTTTCCAAGCACACTTGCGCCCTCTTCTAGAATCTTGAATGTGGGCGATGTATCGGCCACGTCGTTTCCCTCTGCATTTGTCACATCGGCCTTCAGGAGCTCATAGTCGCGCTGCGCCTTTGCAAGTTTCGCCAATATGAGCTCCTTGAATTCCTGAAGTTCCTCATCAGAGTATCGAGTTTTCTTCTCGCTCATAACTCTAATTTTATCTTTATTGTTAGCTTTACCCAAAATAAGAACGAGTTGTGGATTCGCCCTATTTACTTAGCGATATTTTGACGTTAACGTTCATATCGTCAAATGAAAGAGTTTCCACTTCGTCATCGGCGGTCAATGGCTCGATACGTAAGTCTGTGGCCAAAACCTGCTTCATTATATAGTCAGCATAATGAGTCAATGCCGAATCCGTCTCAGCGTCGGGGGCAAACACAAGTTCTATCTTATCGGTAATGTCGTAATCGCGACTCTTTCTGATATTCTGGATTCGATTGACAATATCGCGAGCAATGCCTTCTTCCTGAAGTTCCGGAGTCACAGTGACATCAAGTGCCACTGTCACATTGCCTTCATTCGCCACAAGCCAACCGGGAATGTCCTGAGAGATTATCTCAACGTCGCCCGATTCGATGTCCACGTCAACGCCGTCAACATTCAGGCAGAATGTTCCGTTGCGCTCCAAGGTGTTTATCGCATCCTGATCCATCGCCTGTATGGCCGCAGCCACCGCTTTCATTATTTTGCCATATTTAGGGCCGAGTTTTTTGAAATCAGGTTTAACTCGCTTCACGATAACTCCGTTATCCGAATCGACCATAACCATTTCTTTCACGTTCACTTCATTCAGTATAAGCGACTTCATCGATTCGAGTGCTTCACGCTGCGCCGCATCTATGGCCGGAATCATAATTTTCTGAAGTGGCTGACGAACTTTTATCTTAGCCTTACGACGCAATGCCAACACCATCGATGTAACAACCTGAGCAAGATGCATACGGTTTTCAAGATCAGAATCAATCACCGACTCCTCAACCTTGGGGAACAATGCCAAATGTACCGATTTAGATTCTCCACGACCGACAGATGCCAAATCAGAATACAATCTGTCGGCAAAGAACGGAGCTATCGGAGCCATAAGCAGAGCCACCGTCTCAAGACAAGTGTACAGCGTCTGATATGCCGACAATTTGTCCTCGTTCATACCTCCGCCCCAGAAACGTTTGCGGTTCAGACGCACATACCAGTTCGACAAGTTGTCGTTCACAAACTCATTTATGGCACGCGCAGCCTTCGTGGGTTCATAATCGGCAAGTGAAGTGTCGACTTCCTTCACCAAAGAGTTCAGCAGCGACAGAATCCACCGGTCAATCTCTGGACGTTGAGCCAACGGAACCTGTGGTGCCGTATTATCAAAATCGTCGACATTGGCATATAAGGCAAAGAATGAATATGTGTTATAAAGCGTGGCGAAAAGTTTGCGGGCAGCTTCGGCAACGCCTTCGGGGTCGAATTTCAGATTGTCCCAAGGCGAAGAGTTGGCTATCATATACCAACGCAAGGGGTCTGAACCATATTTGTCGATGGCTTCAAATGGGTTCACCGCATTGCCAAGGCGTTTTGACATTTTATTGCCATCCTTATCAAGCACCAATCCATTGGAAATAACAGCTTTATAAGCGTTGGAATCAAGAATCATACCACCTATGGCATGCAGAGTAAAGAACCATCCACGGGTCTGGTCGACACCTTCGGCTATGAAATCAGCCGGATAGAGTTCGCCAGAATCAAGGCCTTCCTTATTTTCAAACGGATAATGAATCTGAGCATACGGCATGGCACCCGAATCGAACCACACATCAATCAGGTCGGTTTCGCGATGCATCGGACGTCCAGTGGGCGACACAAGCACTATGTCGTCGACATAAGGACGATGCAGGTCAATCTTCTCATAGTTGGCTTTTGAATAGTCGCCAGGCACGAAGCCGCGTTCCTTATATGGATTCGAATCCATGACACCGGCTTCGACGGCTTTTTCAATCTCGTTGTAAAGCATTTCCACGCTGTCGACACAAATTTCTTCTGAAGCGTCGTCGGTGCGCCATATTGGCAGCGGAGTTCCCCAATAACGACTGCGCGACAGGTTCCAATCCTGGAGGTTTTCGAGCCATTTACCGAATCGACCCGTTCCGGTGGATTGCGGCTTCCACTTTATGTCGCTATTCAGCTCCATCAAACGTTTGCGTGCAGCAGTAGTGCGTATAAACCAGCTGTCGAGCGGATAATAGAGCACCGGTTTGTCTGTTCGCCAACAGTGAGGATAATTGTGCGTATGTTTTTCAATCTTAAACACCATATCTCGTTGCTTAAGATACATACAGATGGCTATATCAAGCGTCTCATCATCAGGACCGAGATTCGGGTCATAAGCATTCTTTACATATCGGCCCTGCCAAGGAGTGTATTCTTCGACGTTCACCATCTCAGCGACAAAAGCCGAATCGAGGTCGTCGAGACGATAGAAACGCCCCGTGAGATCGACCATCGGACGAATGTTTCCATCTTTGTCAATAAGGTGCAATGGAGGCACTCCATTCTGCTTCGACACGCGAAGGTCGTCGGCACCGAATGTTCCTGCCGTATGCACGATGCCCGTACCATCTTCGGTTGTGACGAAATCGCCAGGAATCACACGGAATGCACCTTCACCGGGATTTACCCATGGTATAAGCTGCTCATATTCCATGCCAACGAGTTCCTTACCCAACATCGAATCAACCACCAGATAAGGTATAAGCTTATCGCCCTTCGAATATTCCTCGAGCTTGAGCCCAGCGGCCTTTGGATTGAAAAGCGACCCCATAAGTGCGTCAGCCACCACTACCGTAATGGGCGAGCCCGAATATGGATTATAGGTGCGAACGATGTTATATTTAATCGCAGGCCCTACTGTAAGTGCCGTATTCGACGGAAGGGTCCACGGAGTAGTTGTCCAGGCAAGGAAATAGGCATCGCCCCATCCTTTCATAGCTTCGATGGGATTCTTAACCTTGAATTGTGCCACACAAGTTGTGTCCTTAACATCGCGATAGCATCCGGGCTGATTAAGCTCATGCGAACTCAAGCCGGTGCCCGCCGCAGGCGAATAAGGCTGAATTGTATAACCTTTATACAGATATCCCTTGTCGTAAAGCTGACGTAGGAGCCACCATACGCTCTCGATATAGCGGTTATCGTATGTGATGTAGGGGTCGTTCATATCGACCCAATAGCCCATTGAATTGGTCAGTGTCTCCCATTCTTTGGTGTATTTCATTACTTCGCGACGACATGCCGCATTATATTCGTCGACTGATATCTTTTTGCCTATATCTTCTTTGGTTATGCCCAGGCTCTTCTCCACGCCAAGCTCTACGGGCAGCCCATGTGTGTCCCATCCGGCCTTACGTTTAACGTGGAAACCTTTCATGGTTTTATAGCGACAAAATATGTCCTTGATGGTTCGTGCCATAACGTGGTGGATGCCGGGCATACCATTTGCCGATGGGGGGCCTTCGTAGAACACAAATGAAGGACATCCCTCACGTTCTTTCATACTCTGCTCAAAGAGCTTGGACTCGTTCCATTTTTCAAGAACTTCCTTATTTATTTGCGAAAGATTAAAATTATCGTATTCGTTGAATTTTTTCATCGCTAATATCTGACTTTCTACTAATTTGCAAATTTTATGCAAATATACAACATTATCGTGACAACTGGCAATAATCACATTATAAATATATGTGCCATAGTAACGCAAAACCTACTCTCCGACGCGGGGACGTCCAATTCAAAAGCCAATGGAAACTCCTAACGACAGAGTGCGGCCATAAGGCGAATAAGCCGGGAGTACGGCCAACATAGCCGCCGATTTCTTGTCATGATTAAGGCCGAGAAGACGCTTTTCGAATGGCAACAGCCAACAACCCATCCTCGCCGCAAGAATTCCGAAGCCCGCGCCGCCCAACACGTCAGTGGGCCAATGGTGCCGTCCGCAAACGCGTAGAACCGCTACGCCCGAAGCAAACGCGTAGGCACCGACGCCCCACCATGTCCCATATTCCATTCTAATAAGTTCGGCATCTACAAACGCGCGCGCCGTATGCCCTGAAGGGAACGAGCGCATATCACTTCCATCAGGTCTGGGACTATGCACAATACGTTTCACCGGTTGCACAAGGGCTTCAAGCATAATGCCTGAGGTAATGCGCACAAGCGCTCTATCACGCAACGAATGCACCGACTCCACACCGAGTTCTCCAATGGCAAGATATGCCCCGGCACCAACGAATTGTGCTGCGTCCGTAAATCTATAACTATGGTCAGAACCCACGTGCCTCACAATATCACGATTAATATGCCGCAACCATTCGTTTTCGACTCCTATGGCTCCTATGGCAATCAAAGCGCAGGGCAATATGATGTGTCGCGGAGCAAAACGCTCCATCGAGAGGAGTGTGTCGCTCTGAGCTACCGGAGCCGGAGCCGCTCCAAATGCATTGCTCCATACAATGCAAGCAAAAATCCACAACATTAATATGCGACGAACCATATCAACAATCAATTATCACAAGCCCGATTCCTGTCGGCCGGTCGGCCGACAGGAATCGGGCTGTTACATCCTTTTTATCACTACATTAAGACAATTCTGGTCATCGGGTCATAGCCGTGATGACTGCCTTAATCTGATTGGCCAATTCATCGGCGGCCTCCATAGTGGCAGCCTCGGAATATATGCGGATGATAGGTTCGGTGTTAGACTTGCGCAGATGCACCCAACTATCGGCAAAATCAATTTTCACACCGTCGATATCGGTGATGGTCTCTGACGCATACTTCTTCTTTACTTCGGCAAGTATGGCGTCGACATCGATATCGGGAGTAAGTTCAATCTTATTCTTAGCGATCGCATATGCCGGATAGGTCTTCTTGAGTTCGCTCACTTTTTTACCGCACTTAGCCAATAGGGTAAGGAACAGAGCCACACCCACGAGGGCATCACGGCCATAATGCGCTTCAGGATATATCACGCCGCCATTGCCTTCGCCTCCGATAACCGCGCCAACTTTTTTCATCAGAGTAGTAACATTCACCTCACCTACGGCCGATGCCGAATATTGGCATCCATGACGCTGAGTGACGTCGCGAAGGGCTCTGGACGAACTGAGGTTGGAAACTGTGGCGCCCGGAGTGTTTGCCAAAACGTAATCGGCGATTGACACAAGTGTGTATTCCTCAACAAACATCTCGCCGTTTTCCATCACTATGGCAAGACGATCGACGTCGGGATCGACCACAAAGCCTACATCGGCTTTGCCGCTTTTCATCAGGTCGGAAATCTGAGTCAGGTTTTCGGGGATGGGTTCGGGCGTGTGAGCAAATCTACCGGTGGCCTCGCAATTGAGTTCAATGATATTCTTCACACCAAGCGCGCGCAGAAGCTGCGGAATCACCACACCGCCAACCGAATTTACGGCATCTACCGCTACGGTGAAATTGGCGTCGGCAATCGCCTTTGTGTCGACAAGCTTCAATGCAAGCACCTGCTCAATATGACGGCGATTATACGTCGTATTCGAGAATTCATGGCCCAATTCGTCCACTTCCACGAAGCTATATCCATCGGAAGCAGCAATGCTAAGCACCTCTTTACCTTGTGCGTCGTTTAGAAATTCGCCATTTTCATTAAGCAGCTTCAATGCATTCCATTGTTTGGGATTATGGCTGGCAGTAATGATTATGCCGCCACAAGCTTTTTCGGCAACAACGGCAATTTCAGTTGTCGGGGTCGATGCCAAACCTATGTTCACAACATCGAAGCCCATACCGCATAGAGTCGAAACTACTATTCCGCTCACCATCTCGCCAGACAGACGCGCATCGCGTCCTACGACAATCACATTCGAAGTGCGAGTGGTGTTTTTTCTTATAAACGTGGCATATGCTGCCGTAAATTTCACGATGTCCAATGGAGAAAGACCATCGCCGGGAACGCCGCCTATCGTGCCGCGAATTCCCGAAATTGACTTGATGAGAGACATATATATTAAATTCTATATGATTATGAGTTCGTTTTTGATGTCAACTCTGGCGTTTGTAATAGCGCACGTTAAACAGATAAGGTACGACACTTCCCATTTCAGAAGGCGAGCCGAGGGTCGACTTTATCACTACGTTCACTTCGCAGTTGAGCGGGAGGAACTTTAGTGGCATCTGAATACCTGTACCCCATTTTTGCGATGACGGCAAACTATAATTGTCAAAGCGGAAAGAAGTATTACCAAATTCCAATATCTGGGAATTTCCATCCGCACCGGCTATTTCTTCGTCGGGCGAATAGTACTGATAGAGATTATAGCGGGTGTAACGGAAATATACCTCCTGATTGTTAAACGCTTTCGGGCCATAACCAGGGTCTATCACCTGCATATATATATTGCCGTCGTCGTCAAGCTGATAGTACGGCGCATCCGAACCGGTTTCAAACACGGTGTCTGCCGGAATCTCAGTCACCACCCTGTGGTCGGCAAGGAAATAATTCACTATCTTGTTTTCATCGTTAAGCATTTCGGCATAGCTGCGTCCATCACTGCATGAGCCAAATACACCGGCACCCAACATAGCGAGCACCAATCCTACGAAATATTTAAAAGTTATCTTCATTTATATTATTCTTTGTTATCAACTGGCAAATATTTATCATAATCGGGCAGCACCGACACAATTAAGCTCACAGCATCATGCAACGAACCGTTGAAGTCGCCTCCGGCGGCATTCAGATGACCGCCTCCGCCAAAATGGTCGGCACAGACTGCATTCACCGGAAAATCGCCGGTGCTCCGCATCGACACTTTCACATAGCCCGGTTCGTCTTCTCGCATAAACACGCTGTAAGTAATCCCCGGTATGCTCAACGGCCTATTGACAAGCCCCTCCGTATCGCCTTTTACGTAATTGAACTCGTTGAGCTCAGGACGCGACAGGGTAATCAGAGCCATCTGATGTTGCGGTATGAGCTGCATTTTCTCATAGATCGCATATCCGCACAAGCGGAGCCGGCTTGCGCTATTGGTGTTCCAGGCCTCATTATATATCCTATCCTTGTCTATGCCTTTGGACAAAAGGTCGGCGATTATGACATAAAGCGCCGGGTCGTTTGAGTTATATGAGAAGTTGCCGGTATCGGTCATCATTCCCGTATATATG
>CAZRJT010000062.1:0-12550 GCA_964600585.1 uncultured Bacteroides sp. | reverse complement strand
ATCGACTATCTGAAGAAGCACCCTGAAATCAAACACGGCGACATCCGCATCGCATTCAACCCCGATGAAGAAATCGGACAAGGAGCCCATAAATTTGACGTAAAAAGATTCGGAGCCGATTGGGCCTACACGATGGACGGCGGTGAAATCGGCGAACTCGAATATGAGAACTTCAATGCCGCAGTGGCACGAATCACCGTAAACGGACGAAACGTCCATCCCGGATATGCAAAGCACAAGATGATTAACTCCATGCGTATCGCAAACCAGATTATCATCATGCTCCCCCGCTGGGAAACGCCGGAACACACCGAGGGCTACGAAGGATTCTACCATCTGACCTCGATTGAAGGATCGGTAGAAAAAACAGTGCTAACCTACATAATACGCGACCATGACCGCGGCCGCTTCGAAAGCCGCAAAAAAGAACTTGAACATCTTACGCGCAAAATCAACAAAGAATTCCCAGGTGTGGCCGAAATCGATATCAAAGACCAATACTTCAATATGCGCGAAAAAATCGAACCCGTTATGCATGTGGTCGAAATCGCCGAAGAAGCTATGCGTCGTGCCGACGTTACGCCTAAAGTAGTGCCTATCCGAGGCGGGACTGACGGCGCTCAGCTATCCTTCAAAGGCCTTCCATGCCCCAACATTTTTGCCGGAGGCCTCAACTTCCACGGACGCTATGAATTCGTGCCCATCCCTTCGATGGAAAAAGCCGTTATGGTCATAGTCGAGATTGCTCGTTTGGTTGCCGAGCGATAAGCCAACGCCAATAAATGGCTCAAGGACAAAAAACACTGGTCATAATAACCGGCCCGACGGGTTCGGGTAAGACCGATTTATCAATAGAATTAGCACGGGAACTCGGCTGCCATATATTGTCGGCCGATTCCCGTCAATTATATCGGGGCATACCAATCGGCACTGCGGCTCCGACGCCTCAACAGCTGTCTGCAGCTCCTCATCACTTCGTCGGCATCCTCGATTTAAAAGAATATTATAGTGCGGCCCGCTACGAAGCCGACGCTCTATGCCTGCTAAATAAATTGTGGGGCGAAAACGATTATGCTATAATGTGCGGCGGGTCAATGATGTACATCGACGCCGTCACGAGTGGGATGGACGATTTACCCGACATTTCACCCGAAGTTCGAGCTCGGGCGGCTGCAATATATGCAAATGAAGGCATCGAAGGCGTGCGCGCCACATTGCTCCGACTCGATCCTATGCACTACAATGTCGTCGACCGGAACAACCACAAACGTATGGTCCACGCCATAGAGATATCACTTGAAGCCGGCGTGCCATATTCCTCTCTTCTTACCGGACGTAAAAAACGCCGCGATTTCCGTATATATAAATTTGCATTCGACTATCCGCGCGAACAGCTGTTCGACCGAATAAACCGCCGCGTCGATTCAATGGTGGCCGCCGGACTTGAATTCGAGGCCCGCAATGTATACGCCCTGCGGCATCTCAACGCCCTTAACACCGTGGGGTATAAAGAAATGTTTGCATATTTTGATGGGCTGATGTCACTCGACACCGCAATTGCCCGCATCGGGAAAAACACTCGAGTATACGCAAAAAAACAACTGACATGGATGAAACGATGCGACGACATCCACTATCTCGACCCAAACCGGTCAATACCCCACAACATCGAATCAATAAAATCGGTCATTCAATACGAATAGGCCTTACCATAGACAAACACATAGCAACATCACACGAGAGGGACGTGCGTCATTTCGATGCACGTCCCTCTCATAATTTCGTAAATTTAAATAGTTCTATATGTTCCTACCTAATTATTTCACGAGGTCAAGGTCTGCTCCAGGCTTGAATTTAACGACTTTACGTGCCGGAATCTCGATTTTTTCCTTTGTGCGCGGATTGATGCCCGTACGTGCGCTCTTTTCAGCCACACTGAAAGTTCCGAACCCAATCACAGCCACTTTGTCATCACGAAGTAGAGCTTCAGTAATGGTGTTCAACGTAGCTTCAAGGGCTTCTTTGGCCTGCACTTTTGACAAGTTAGCCTTTTCGGCAACTGCATTGATTAGCTCTGTTTTGTTCATAACTGATGATTATTAATTATTTATAGCTTTATATCCGCAAATATAACTCTAAAAAGTGAAACATTCAGCCTTATTGTGAAAAAAAATCAAAAAAAATTACATTTTATAGCCTTATAGCCCTTTTTCCCGACACAAAACATTCTTTTTTCTTACCTTTGCAATGAAAATCTCACACTATTCACAAGTTCAATATCTAACCGACATGAGATCAGGTATTTTAAGCAACCTTCCTCCTGTAACCAAATCAATCATCATCATAAATTTCGTCGTATGGGGTATAATGATGATTATGCCGGCCCATATCTCGTCGTCTATCGTTGACTTCGGCGGATTGCATTATCTCAAAGCGTCCGACTTCAATCCGGTGCAATTGTTCACATATATGTTCATGCACTCAACGGGGTCATTCGCCCACATATTATTCAATATGTTCTCCTTGTTCATGTTCGGCATAACGCTCGAACGCGTCCTCGGTAGCGAACGATATTTGTTCTACTACATTTCCTGCGGCGTAGGCGCAGCTCTCATCCAGGAGCTCGTATGGGCATTCACTTGGGAAGACATTTTTATAAAATATTTTGCCAACGCACAACATGTCGACTTCATCGACGTGCGCAACGCCATAAATGCACGACTTGCAGCCGGCGACGACCTCCCATTCCTCAACAGTCTCGTCACCATAGGTGCTTCGGGAGCGGTCTACGGCATTCTGCTCGCATTCGGCATGCTGTTTCCCAACCAGCCGTTGTATCTTATGTTCATTCCGATACCCATCAAAGCCAAATGGATGGTGATAGGCTATGGAATAATTGAGCTCCTCATTGGCATCAGCCACGCCAACGACGGAGTGGCGCACTTCGCCCACCTCGGAGGTATGATTTTCGGATTCATTATGATATACTACTGGAAGAAAAAAGGCGTAATCCATGGCCAATATTTTTAATCGCATCGCCACTATATTCCATCAAGGCTCAATTCTATTACGGCTCATCTACATAAACATAGCAGTTTTTCTGCTACTGCGCATCTTCGCCGTCATATGTCAGCTTGCAGCCCAGCCCCAGTGGCTCATCGACGTTCTGTCGGCCATTGAATTGTCATCCGAACCCGCGCTTCTTCAATTCCGTCCCTGGACCCTGATATCCTATATGTTCACCCAGTTCGATGTGATGCATATAGTGTTCAATATGCTGTGGCTGTACTGGTTCGGGATAATATTTCTCACGGTCAACACCCCTAAACGCATGCTTGCGCTCTATATTTTGGGTGGACTGGGCGGTGCGCTGCTTTATCTCATAGCCTACAACACTATGCCCGGACTCGTCAATGTCCACGCTTCGCTTATCGGCGCATCGGCCGCCGTCATAGCCATCGTTGTGGCGACAGCAATAGTGCTTCCCGACTACGAAATCGGATTGCTGCTCATCGGCCCCGTAAAATTAAAATGGATTGCGGCAGCCACAATCCTTATCGACTTCCTGAGCATTTCGGGCGTAAATGCCGGTGGGCATATCTCACATATCGGCGGAGCGGCCGTCGGCGCAATATATGCAATGTCGCTGAAAAAAGGCGTTGACATCACCGCCCCGATAAACAAGCTGTTCGACCATATGGCAAATTTACTGAATCGCCGTCCTGCGCTTCGTTCGCAGCACTCGAACCCTTGCCAATCAGCATCGAACGGAAAATCCCATCATCACGATATGAACGATTTGGATGCGATTCTCGACAAAATAAAAAAATCGGGCTACACATCACTCACCCCCGATGAACGCAAAAAGCTGTTCGACGCCAGCAGCCGAATGAAATAAGCCATCATTTATGCAAATACGCCGAATATTACAAATAGTCACGGTTGGTCTCAATATCTTAATTGCGGCTCTCACCGTTTTTTCGGCATACGGGGGCACGGTCAATCCAATCCGCACCACCATTCCGGCCATTGCGGCTATGATGTTTCCGGCGTTTCTTGCAGCCCAAGGCATACTCATTGCCATAAACCTCCTATGGCATCGGCGACTGCTTCTGCTCAATGCTTTGGTCATCGCCTTCTGCTGGCCATCGATAACCACATATTCTCCAATTCACTTTTCGCAGCCGACAGCATCGGCATCGGCCCACGAATTCACTTTAATGACCTATAACACATACGGCTTTGTGGATTACCAATATCAGGACGAACCTCAAAACGTAACCATAAACCGCACGCTCGAATGCATCATTAAGGCCAATCCCGACATAGTAGCGCTCCAGGAATGTGAATCCATAACCACTGGGAGACTAAACATATCATCATCGCAAACTGATTCGATAAAAGCACTGTATCCATACATTGCCCCCTCTCCAGGTGGGCAAACCGTGCTATCAAAATATCCCATACGCCGATTGAATCTGCACCTCGGAGACGAACACTCCTTTAAATCCGAATCGTTCGAACTAACGATAGATACGCTGAAGTTAACCCTAATAAATATCCATTTGCAATCAATCGGGCTCACCGATGCCGACAAAGAGCTATACGTCCAACTCACCGATGGCCGAACTAAGCGCAACGAAATACGTAGCATAAAATCAAATCTAATCGACAAATTGTCAAATGCATTCCGCAATCGTGCATTACAAGCCGAAAACGTACGTGCGCGACTTGACAGCATAAAAGGGCCGGCTATCGTATGCGGCGACTTCAACGACATCCCAGGATGCTATGCGCAACGAGTCATCATGGGCAACGATATGACTGATGCCTTTAGAATGGCAGGACGAGGCCCGGCAATAACCTATCACGGCAACCGATTCTATTTTCGAATCGATCATATACTCTATCGTGGGCCGTTAACTCCCATACGCGTGTCGCGTATAAAAAATCCGTCAAGCGACCACTACCCGCTCATAGCCACATTTGCAATAGACTGAATTTCGTTTCACTAAAAAATGAAGGGTCCATCCTTTCGGATGAACCCTTATATCCTTTCAAATCAGAATTCTGATTAGCCCGGAATGATTGCTTCGCTGGGACATACTTCGGCACATGAACCACATTCGATGCAAGTATCGGGATCGATGTGATAGATATCGCCCTCTGAAATAGCTTCAACAGGACATACGGGAAGACATGTTCCACAAGCAACACATTTGTCGGTAATTACGTAAGCCATAATAATTTAATTTAGATTTGTACGAATGAACTTTATTGCGATGCAAAAATAAATGTTTTTCCACAAAAAACCACACTTTAAACTCTCTTTTTTTCAAAAAAATTAAGTCAGAGCAGTCATTTATCCACAAGTTCCATTCCTTTCATTATAGCCTCACGATTCAACGGAAGCAAATGATGATGACGCTCCGGTAGCACCTTCTTCAATCCGGCCATCACGCTATCAACCGGCACTATCGGCCTTAGCTTCAGCAATGCGCCCAACACCACCATATTATAGGCTTTCGAACTTTTCAGGTCGAACGTGGCTTCCATCGCATCTATGCGATGTATTTCGATATCAGTGCGCGTAGGCATCCGATGTATGCCATAAGGATCGTAAATCAGCATTCCACCGGGCTTCACCTTATCCTCGAACTTGTCGAGACTCTGCTGATTAAGAATAACCGCAGTGTCAAACGAGTCCAACACCGGCGAACTTATCTCCTTATCGCTCAATATTACCGTGACATTTGCCGTTCCGCCTCGCTGCTCTGGGCCATACGACGGCATCCAAGTAACTTCAAGGTCATCCATCAATCCGGCATAAGCGAGTATCTTGCCCATCGACAGCACCCCTTGGCCGCCAAAGCCGGCTATAATTATTTCTTCTTTCATTTTTCGTCAACAGTGTTTTTAAGATCACCCAACGGATACATCTCAAGCATATGCTCGGCCATCCATTCATTGGATTTTACGGGCGACATCTTCCACCCGCTGTTACATGTGCTCACCACCTCAACCACCGAGGTGCCTCGACCTGCCATGCTATTTTCGAATGCCTTACGGATAGCCTTCTTCGTTTTTTTCACCGATGCCGTATTATGCACCGACTGTCGCGTCACATAGCATGTGCCTTCAAGCTGAACCAACAAATCGCTTATTTTGAGTGGATACCCGTTCAGGTCAATTCTTCGTCCATAAGGAGTTGTCGACGTCACCATACCCTCCAATGTCGTAGGAGCCATCTGACCACCGGTCATTCCATATATCGCATTGTTTATAAATATGATGGCTATGTTTTCGCCTCGGTTTGCAGCATGTATGGTTTCACCGGTACCGATAGCGGCCAAATCGCCATCGCCTTGATAAGTAAACACCATATTTTCAGGATTCAGACGTTTCACCGCAGTTGCCACAGCAGGCGCGCGCCCATGTGCAGCCTCAATCCAATCGATGTCGATATAGTTGTATGCGAACACCGCACACCCCACCGGGGCAATACCTATCGCTTTATCTTCAAGCCCCATCTCCTCTATCACTTCGGCCACCAGCTTATGCACGACACCGTGCGAGCATCCGGGGCAATAATGCATATTATTGTCGTTCAGCAGCGATGGCTTACAATAGACTATGTTTTCAGGACGTTTTATTTCTTCAAGTGTCATAGTTTTTGCTTTTATTTAGCGTCGGGAAAGAATTTGTTAAACGATGCAAGCACCTGCCCAGGGTCGGGCACGATGCCACCCATACGTCCGAAATGATATATCGGGACTCTACCCTCCGACGCAAGTCTGACATCTTCAATCATCTGACCGGCATTCAGTTCGACCACCAGCATTCCCTTTACTTTTCGCGACATTTCGGCAATCGCCTCATATGGAAACGGCCATAGGGTTATAGGCCGTAGCAGCCCAATTTTTATTCCCTCGGCCCTTGCGTCCTCTATGGCTTTGAGCGATATTCGAGCCATTGACCCAAATGCCACTATCAGATATTCGGCATCGTCGAGATGATAACCCTCATATCTCACCTCATTTTCCTCAATACGGCGATAGGTCTGCTGGAAGCGGTGATTGTTCTCTTCCATCTTTGCGCTGTCAAGTTCCAAAGTCGTCATGACATTAGGCTTACGCGTCGACGGGCGCCCGGTAATGGCCCACGGGCACTGACGGGCGATCTCCTCTGCGGTGCGACGTGGACGAAATGGCGGCAACACCACCTTTTCCATCATCTGGCCCACTATGCCATCGGCAAGAATCATTGCCGGCGTGCGATATTTAAATGCCAGGTCAAAGCCCAATCCTACGAAATCGGCCATTTCCTGCACAGTAGCCGGTGCCAGAACGATGAAATGGTAATCGCCATGTCCACCACCTTTGGTTGCCTGGAAATAATCGGACTGCGATGGATGTATGGTGCCCAGTCCTGGGCCTCCACGCATCACATTCACCACCAATGCCGGCAATTCACCGGCTGCTATATAAGACAAGCCCTCCTGCATCAGACTGATGCCGGGACTACTCGATGAAGTCATAACAGCTTTCCCGGTAGCCGCACCGCCGTACACCATATTTATCGACGATATTTCACTCTCGGCCTGAAGCACTACCATACCCGTGGTCTCCCACGGCATTTCCGCTTCAAGCGTTTCAAGTATCTCGCTCTGCGGTGTAATCGGATAGCCGAAATACCCGTCCACGCCATAACGTATGGCCGCATGGGCAATCGCCTCGTTTCCTTTCATCAATTTAACTTCAGTCTCCATATCTTCGGGAATACATTTCTTCATATTATTCATCTCACTTTTCAACAACCCTGTACACCGTTATGCATCCGTCCGGACACACCGTTGCACATGCCGCGCACCCGATACAACGCTCCGGATCTGCGGCATAGGCATAATGATAGCCCCTGTTGTTAACCTCCTTAGGCTGCAATTTAAGAACACTTACCGGACATTCAACGACGCACAGATCACAACCTTTACATCGCTCCTGATTAATGTCTACGGCACCTGATATTTTAGCCATATATACCTATAAAATATTGACACCGTACGCCGGCATCCAATTCATAATTTATGTTTCTACGTGCAAAAATAATGAAAGTTTCCCAATATTATGTTCTTTAACATAACCTTAACCTATGGCACACATTCTATTAAAATGTGCTGATTTAATTACATAAGCTTGTAAAAACCGAATCATTTCAACAACGAAACTCTCACTTTTTTATTTTTGATTTTGCATCCATCGAGTTTTTTAAGCATTTCGGACGCATCTTCGCGCCTTACGGCGACAATGGCAGTATGGTCCTTAACCACAATCTTGCCTATGGCATCGGCCCCGACCGACGTATTTGCCATCAGGAATCCAAGTATATCGCCGCGGGATATCTTCTCTTTCTTGCCAAGATTAAAATACAACGTGGCCATATGAGCCTTTATCGGATTGGGATTCTCGTGTATCGGCGCATATTCACGCTCCCACGACACATAATCCGGTATGGTATCGGCTTCCGACGTTATCACATACACACTCCCGCTCTTGCCCATTCGGGCCGTCCGTCCGTTGCGGTGAGTCCAGCTTTCGGCCGACGGCGGAAGATGATAGTGTATCACACTGTCCATCGCCTCAACGTCGAGACCGCGCGAAGCCAGGTCGGTAGACACGAGAATCGGTGTAGTGCCGTTATTAAACAAATCCACGGCAAGCTCACGTTCGCGCTGCTCCATTCCTCCGTGGTACAGACCTGCAGGAAAACGGGCCTTGCGCAAATGATCAAACACCCTTTCAGCACTTTCACGATGATTCACAAACACCATCGCCTTTCCATCAGGCAGAGCCTTAAGCAAATCTATGAGCGTCTGCATCTTATCGCGCATAGGGCTCTCGATATGCACCACATCCAGCTTGGGATGCGCACTTTCTGCCTCTGATTCGATGACCTCGAATTTCGACGAATCCATATAATCAGGAAACGTTTCTATACGCGTGGCCGACGTGAGCACCACATTCGAAAGCGACGTCATGCTGCGCACAATGCGTTTCATCTCCTTTTCAAATCCAAGTTCAAGCGATTTGTCATATTCGTCGAGTACTAGCATCGGCACCCGGTCGATTTTAAGCGTTCTTCGCTCAAGATGATCGGTCAGACGTCCCGGGGTAGTCACCAATATGTCAGGAACAACCGACAATGAATTCACCTCTTCAGTCATCGCATGGCCGCCATAAAACACTGACGTCTTATATCCTCCGGCCACACGCCGGAGCACTTCGCCCACCTGCAACGCAAGTTCACGCGACGGAACGGCCACTAATGCTTGCAAGCCCGTTCCGACACTGCGCAATCGCTTCAATACATATACCGAAAAAGCCAATGTCTTACCCGACCCCGTCGGAGCTATCAGCTCCACCCGTTTCGACGCGGTGGCAAGCATAGCCAACTGCATATCGTTAAGTTGCGATATTGAAAACTTATCTCTTATTACATCTATAATCCTATCTTCCGTCATTTCTGCTTAGATTCTCCAAATTCTAATACAAATATATAACAAAATAGCCGTTTTTTTGGTCGTTTTGACCATAAATTTCAGCCTTTTCACCCGGGCCAAAACAATCACGCACTCCGACGCGTTCCGAATTTAAACGATTTGCCATACAAACAACAGCTTTTAACTCCGATATGAAACGACTGATACTTTTAAGACACGGACAAAGTCAATGGAACCTCGAAAACCGGTTCACCGGATGGACCGATGTCGAACTCTCAGAACAAGGCCGACGTGAAGCTTTCGAAGCCGGAATCAAAATGCGCGATGCCGGCATATTGCCCCGCATCGCATTCACTTCTGTCCTACGCCGTGCCATCCACACCCAGCAAATTGCGCTGGCTGCGATGGAACGCGACTGGATTCCGACCATAAAAGACTGGCACCTCAACGAGCGTCATTACGGTGCCCTCCAAGGACTCAATAAAGCCGAAACCGCAAAACAATATGGCGCTGAACAAGTACAGGAATGGCGCCGCAGCTTTGGAGCCCTACCTCCGCTGCTCACACCCGACGACTCCCGATATCCCGGCAACGACCCTCGCTATGACGCACTTTCGCAAGCTCAACTTCCACTTGCCGAATCGCTTCAAGATGCCATCGCACGTGTGAAGTCTGCATGGGACGAACACATAGCTCCAGCTTTACAGCTCTATGACGATGTATTGGTAACAGCCCATGGCAATAGCTTGCGCGGACTCGACATGCTTCTGCAAAACCTCACCGCCAGCGAAATCGTATCGGTAGAAATTCCCACCGGCACTCCTTGGCTGTTCGAACTCGACGACCGTCTCAACGTCATCTCGACACGCTACCTCTGACTTCAACGCTACCCCCCACGCACAGCGGCTAAATCAATCGCCGCACAGACCCGAAGGAAGGACTTAACCGGTTCATTCCACCACAGTTCCTCTGAATTTACGTCCCTTCAGGTCTGGGCCGAAATAGAATCCGGGCTGTGTAGGCTGATTATACGCCACATTCTGATTTGCGACACTATGCCGATAAGCCGGATCTTCAAGAAACGTATGGAATCTGTATTCAGTCGGCACCGTGCTCACATACAACCGCAGATGACTGCTGTCATCCGTGCGCATCAACACCTCTTCACGCCAGTCGCCCGTTATGTCTCCTTGCAGACATGGGGTGGCTTTTGTTCCATTATTCCATATACACCCATCGAACACCTTTATAACTTCGCACCCTCCCGTTTCCGGATTATATTTGCTCACTTGGTTCCTGTCGAGTAATTCCCTGAGCAGGTCGCCATCCCACCATACAGCCATATTCACAGGAATTCCGGCCGATACGGCGCTCCCTGGCTTAATTTCAGGAGATATTAGCTCTCCGTCGAAACCTCGCACACCCCCAGTGCTGGGCGACCACAATTCAACTCCCCTATGCTTCCCATCTATGTCGGCCGCCATACATCGTCCAATATCCCTATCGCTCGGATAGCGCAATAACACTTCCCCGGTCGCTGCGTCGCGCAGAGTGGTGCCATCCTTTTTATTCTCATGGCACCCCCACACATAGTATTTGGCGTTCTCCGGGTCAGAAATCAGATGCATTGCATCGCCGTGACACAACCCCGTCGAATAAAGACCCGTGCCGTCATGGTCAACGGCCATTTGACCATAGATTATTTCGTCCAGACCATCATGGTCAACATCAGCCACTCTAAGGTTATGGTTTCCCTGGCCCGCATATGCCTCAAAACCCGGATTGTCACTGTCAAACATCCAGCGCAATTTCAGTTCCGTACCATCCCAGTCAAAGGCAGCAAGCACGCTCTTAGCATAATATCCCCGGCACATCACAGCCGACGGCGTTACACCGCCAAGATAAGCTGTCGCCGCAAGATAACGTTCCGACCTATTAGCATAGCTATCACCCCAGTCCTTGAGCTCACCCCTTGCCGCCTTATAATCCGTAGTAGCCAAAGCCGCACCGGTTTTACCGTCGAACACCGTAAGATACTCAGGTCCGGCTATCACTCTGCCTTTCATATTGCGGAAATCAGCCCGTCGGTCGCCTATAATGCGGCCAACGCCATCCTGCGTTCCGTCTGCAGTCTTACATATCATCTCCGCACACCCGTCGCCATCGAAATCCGCCACTAAAAATTGAGTATAATGCGCGCCTGACCTTATGTTTATGCCTAAATCAATGCGCCATAACTTGGTTCCGTCGAGTTTATAGCAATCTATCAATGTCGGGCCTGTGAATCCGTCATGTGCGTTGTCGTGCGAATTCGTAGGATCCCACTTCAGAAATATTTCCATCTCCCCGTCGCCGTCCACGTCTCCAACACTCGCATCATTTGCCACATATGAATATTCATTTCCAAGCGGATCAATTCCAGAATCAGGCTTGTCGAGTGCTATATCGATATATCCTGTCGGGGCATCCGTAGCCAGTGTTGACCCTCCGCACTCGCCTCCCATCAAAGCCTTCACCACATACGTTGCGCCACGACCCTTCGGAAGGTAATCCTTAAAGAAGGTTGCCCGCATTATTGGCTCGCCGTTCACCTTATGCCCGTCGCGATATACGTCGAAACGCTCATCCTCACTATCCCTCGACAAATAGCGCCAAGTAACCACCACCGAATCATCCGACTCCCTCACTACCGCCACTCCGCGTCCTAGACGCTCCATTTTTATTTTAGAAAAGTCATATGCTCCCTGAGCGTTGCCCTCCATCGGCGTTATTACCATAGCAAACGTTACAACACACCACAACGCGACCCGCATTACGTACGATTTGAATATCTTAAAAAACATAAGTCCGAAAAATTTGACTGATACCGATTATACATCCTTCACCCGCAGGCTCAACAATTGGCCTTAGCTTCTCCCACAAAGTTACTCAAATAAACACTATCCTACAAATTACCTGATCACGCCGCCCATCGTGAATAAAAAAATCCTTCGGACTTACACAAGCACGAAGGACCAAAAGATGTTTAGGTTTAAGGTTAAAAATAGAGCGGTA
>CAZRJT010000061.1:0-12968 GCA_964600585.1 uncultured Bacteroides sp. | reverse complement strand
ATCTCAAACAATATCTATCTGCAGATTGCGTTGATTATGCTTATAGGCCTTCTGGCCAAGAATGCCATATTGATAGTGGAATTTGCTCTCGAACGCCGTCGCACCGGTATGTCGATAATCAATTCGGCCATCAATGGTGCGGCCGCTCGTTTGCGACCAATTCTTATGACATCGTTTGCGCTCATTATCGGTCTGTTGCCAATGATGTTCGCATCGGGCGTAGGTGCTAACGGCAATAAGGCGCTTGGCACTGGTTCGGTAGGCGGTATGTTGATAGGTATGCTATTCCAGATTTTCCTTGTGCCGGCATTGTTCGTGGTGTTCCAGATGCTTCAGGAGAAGATCACACCTCTCAAGTGGGAAGACACCGACAATGAGGGTATTGAAAAAGAAATTGAGCAATATTCACGCTAATCAATCACAAATAGCTATTTATGAAAATCAGAAATATACAGTTGGTTATAGTTGCAGTGCTGGGCGTCGCGATGCTCAGTAGCTGCAACGTATATAAGAAATTCAAGATGCCCAAGGATTCGGCTATCGCAGCTGAATATGTTAAGGCTCTTGAGGCGGAGGCCGATACGGCGTCTTTCGGAAATTTGCGTTGGCAACAGGTGTTCACTGACCCCGTTTTGGTCGATTTGATAGAAATGGCATTGGCCAATAACAAGGATCTGCGTAATGCTAAGCTTAATGTCGACATAGCCCATGCTTCACTTAAGGGGGCAAAGCTTAGCTATTTCCCCAGCGTGGCATTGGCGCCCAACGGTTCTGGGGCTAAGTTTGGCTCGAATTCTTTTTCATGGAGTTATCAGTTGCCGATGTCGGTGAGCTGGGAGGTTGATGTGTTTGGAAAGCTACTCAATAACAAACGCACGGCTCAGGCTTCATATTACCAGACTAAGCATTATGAACAAGCCGTTCGCTCTCAAATAATTGCCGCGGTGGCAAATTGCTATTATGGACTCGTTTCGCTCGAGTGTCAGCTTGCGCTCAACGAAGCAACAGCCGAAAGTTGGAAAGAGAGCGTTGCCACGATGAAGAATCTGAAGATGGCGTCGGTCGGAATTACCGAAGCAGCCGTAGTTCAGAGCGAGGCGCAATATTATGGAATATTGGCATCAATCGTGGGTATAAAAGAGTCGCTTCATGAGCTGAACAACACTATGTCGCTGTTGTTGAATGTACTTCCGCAAAAATGGAATGTAAGCACTGATGCAAAAATGGATGTGCCGGCTATCCTGCGCGACCGGATTCCGATGCGTGAGCTTGCAGCACGTCCTGATGTCCGGGCCGCTGAACAGTCATTGGCTGCGGCATATTATACTATGGCAGGAGCGCGTGCCGCATTCTATCCGGGTTTGGCGATAACTGCCAATGGCGGATTCACCAACCTTATTGGTTCGATGGTGGTGAATCCTGCTGAATTTTTTGTGCAGCTGGCGGGTTCGCTCACGATGCCTTTGTTCTCGCGCGGAAGTAACATCGCACGCCTTGAGGCTTCGAAGGCCCAGCAAAAGCAGGCAATGAATAATTTTGAGTATGCGTTGCTGAATGCCAGTGCTGAAGTGAGCAATGCTATGACTACCTATGAGAGTAATATCGAAAAGCGTGAATGGCTTGAAAAGCAGGTTGAGAGCCTTGCGAAAGCAGTGGAGTATACTCAGGTGCTTCTGACGTTAGGAACCCAGTCGACCACATATCTCGAAGTGCTTACGGCCCAACAGAATCTGTTGAGAGCCCAGACTTCGGTGATTGCCTGTGAGCAAAGTATGGCAAGCGCAGTGATAAATCTCTATCAATCGCTTGGCGGAGGCAGATAAATATAAAAAACTTTAAATCAATCCATCTATGGCAAACGAAATAAGTCCATTGGCCTATGTGAGCCCTACGGCGAAGCTTGGCGAAAATGTTAAGATACATCCGTTCGCGTACATCGATTCGAATGTGGAGATTGGCGACGGATGTGAAATTATGCCCTATACGAGCATTGTTCACGGAACGCGTATGGGTAATAATAACAAGGTGTATCAAGGCTCCATAATAGGCGCCGATCCTCAGGATTTTCGTTGGCACGGCGAAGATACGTACTGCTATATAGGTGATAATAACGTAATAAGAGAGCACGTGATAATAAACCGCGGCATTTCGGTCGGCGGCGGTACGCGCATCGGAAACAACATATTCATTATGGCTGAAACGCACATTGGCCATGACACGAAAGTGAGCGACCACGCAGTCATAGGAAACAGCGTGACGATAGCCGGTGATGCAGAAGTGGGACGTTGCTCGATTTTGTCGTCGGGCGTGATTGTCCATGAGAATAGCAAGCTTGGCGATTGGGTGCTAATCAAAGGCGGTTGTCGAGTGGCCGGTAATGTCCCGCCGTTCGTGATTATGGCGCATAATCCAACAAGTTATTTCGGCGTGAATGCGGTGATTCTCCGTAAGGGGGGCTACACCGATGCGCAAATCGATGATATTGCAAAGGCTTATCGCCACGTTTATCAAACCGGAACGTCTGTGTTCAATGCGTTGAAGCGCATAGAAGCTGATGTGACTCCCGGCGAAGTGCGTGATGCGATTGTCGACTTTATCAGAGCGCAGAATCTTAAAATCGTAGCCATTCCACGAGATTTGGAATAATACGATAATAGCTGACGTTATAAATGACGGCTCGCCGGCTTCAGAATTCGGCGAGTCGTCATTTTTTGTGTCTTATGTCGTCGCATCGTAGGCCTTGGAATCAAATTAATTGCTATTTTTGCTGAATGAAATTCAAGATACTCGTTGTAAATAAGTTCTACTATCGGCGTGGCGGTGATTGCATTTATTCATTGAACCTCGAAAAGCTATTGGCGTCACGTGGACATGAGGTTGCAGTCTACTCAATGCGCACACCAGATAATTTGCCGTCGAAATATGAGCGATATTTTGCCGACGAGGTGTCGTTTTCAGGTGGCATCTTCGATAAGATTCGCGGAATGCGTCGAGTGCTTGGCGTCGACCGGGCAATGTCGGCAAGGTTTAAGAGTTTGCTCGATGATTTTAGGCCCGATGTAGTTCATCTTAACAATGTGCATTCATATCTTTCACCTTTAGTAGCCCGTATGGCCCGAGAATCGGGCGCAAAGGTGGTGTGGACTATGCATGATTATAAATTGCTGTGTCCGGCATATACGTGCTCTAAAAATGGCGAATGGTGCAGTGAATGCGTCGATTCGCCATGGCGTGTATTGGAATGTCGATGTATGAAACGCTCAATTTCGGCCAGTTTGTTGGGATATGCCGAACGATTGCGATGGAATCGGCGTAGATTGCAGAAGTGGGTCGATGCGTTCATCTGCCCCAGCGGCTTCATCCTTGAAAAGATGAAAAGAGGGGGATATGATGCCGACAAATTGGTCCATCTGGGTAATTTTGTCGATGTCGAACCTGCGGTTGTGGTAAAGCGAGAGAGAACATACTATTGTTATGTAGGGCGTCTTTCTTCGGAAAAGGGGGTTGAAACGTTGCTGAAAGCAGCCTCGTCGTTACCCTATGAATTAGTGGTGGCCGGAGATGGTGAGCTTGGAGAAGAAATGAGGGCTCGTTATCGTAACTGTGAAAATATCCGTTTTCTTGGACTCGTTTCGCCGGAAGAGGTGAGCAAGATACTCTGTAATGCTCGGTTTTCGGTGATGCCGTCGGAGTGTAATGAGAATAATCCGTTAAGTGTCATAGAGTCGTTGGTGTGCGGAACTCCTGCCGTAGTATCGGATGTGGCCGGCCTGCCGGAGCTAATAGCTGGCGATTGCGGATTGACGTTTGCTTCAGGCGATGTTGAATCGCTGACAACGTCGATACGCTTGGCATGGAATCGGCAATGGAACTATGAGTCAATTTTCGAATCGGCCATAAGACGTTATTCACGAGAGGGTTATTATGAGTCGCTGATGTCGGTATATGGTCGCGGTCGACAACAAAAACGATAAGTTCCATAATGTCGCCGCAATAGTTTCATTGTGAGCTTGCGACATAAAATGTCACATAAAAACAAAGATTCTTCCTCAATATGTTAAATATCTCATATTTAATTCATAACTTTGTATGATTTTTCCAACGAAGAAACAAATAGTATATATTACGAGATAAATTTATGTTACATCCAATCAAAAAAACCATCGAGCTGCCTGATGGACGCACCATCACAATCGAGACTGGCAAACTGGCCAAGCAAGCCGATGGAGCGGTAGAGCTGCGCATGGGCAACACAATGCTCCTCGCCACAGTGGTTTCTGCAAAGGAAGCCGGTGAAGGCGTTGATTTTATGCCCCTTCAAGTAGAGTACAAAGAAAAATTTTCGTCATTCGGACGTTTTCCGGGCGGCTTCTTGAAAAGAGAGGGTCGCGCATCGGATTATGAAATATTGACAGCACGTCTGGTAGACCGCGTTTTGCGCCCGTTGTTCCCGGATAATTACCATGCCGATACGTTTGTGAACATAACGTTGTATTCGACCGACGGTGAGGACATTCCTGATGCATTGGCCGGTTTGGCCGCATCGGCAGCGCTTGCTGTGAGCGATATACCGTTCAATGGCCCGATTTCGGAGGTGCGTGTTGCGCGTATCGATGGAGAATTCGTAATCAACCCCACTTTTGCTCAGCTCGAAAAAGCTGATATGGAATTGATGGTTGGTGCAACTTACGATAACATTATGATGGTTGAGGGCGAAATGAATGAAGTGTCGGAAGCCGACCTTCTGGCCGCCCTTAAAGCTGCCCATGCCGCAATAAAAGTGCAGTGCGAGGCACAGGTTGAGCTCGCAAAGGAAGTGGGCAGCACTGTGAAACGCGAGTATTGCCATGAGGTGAATGACGAAGAACTTCGCAAGGACGTGCGCGAAAAATGTTATGACAAGGCTTATGCCATCGCAAAAGCCGGAAATGCCGACAAGCATTGGCGTCAGGATAGTTTCGACGCTATCTGCCAGGAATACATCGATTCTCTTCCCGAAGAAGAGAAGGAAGCCAAGACACCTCTTGTGAAGCGTTACTATCACGATGTTGAGAAGGAGGCCGTGCGTCGTTGCATACTTGACGAGGGCGTTCGTCTGGATGGCCGTAAGACGACTGAAATACGTCCGATATGGTGTGAGGTGGACTATATTCCGGGCCCCCACGGATCGGCAGTGTTCACTCGTGGTGAAACCCAGTCGCTTTCAACCGTTACGCTTGGAACTAAACTTGATGAAAAGATTGTTGACGACGTAATCAATCAGGGTCGTGAACGTTTCTTGTTGCATTATAATTTCCCGCCATTCTCGACTGGCGAGGCTAAGCCGGTTCGTGGCGTTGGTCGACGTGAAGTGGGCCACGGCAATCTTGCCCACAGAGCGTTGAAGCGTATGTTCCCCGATGATTTCCCCTACGTATGCCGCATCGTCAGCGATATTCTTGAATCCAACGGTTCGTCGTCGATGGCTACTGTTTGCGCCGGCACTCTTGCATTGCTCGATGCGGGTGTAAAGATGAAGAAGCCCGTGAGCGGTATTGCAATGGGATTGATTACGGATACGGAAAGTCCGAAATATGCCGTATTGTCCGATATACTCGGCGATGAAGACCACCTTGGTGATATGGACTTCAAGGTGACCGGTACTGAAAATGGTATCACAGCTACTCAGATGGACATCAAGTGCGATGGCTTGTCATATGAAATTCTTGAACGCGCACTTTTGCAGGCACGCGATGGTCGTATGCACATATTGAATATAATAAACGAAACCATCTCTCAGCCGCGCGAAGACTATAAGCCTCACGTTCCACGCATTGTCACTATGCTTATACCCAAGGATCTCATCGGTGCTGTGATAGGCCCGGGCGGAAAAGTAATTCAGGGTATTCAGGAAGCGAGCGGTGCGACAGTTTCAATCGACGAGATTGACGAGGGTGGTTACATAGAAGTAGCTGCATCGAACAAGGCCTCTATTGATAAGGCATTGGAAATGATAAATGCCATAGTGGAACTCCCAGAGGAAGGTAAAGTATATTCCGGCAAAGTGCGTTCGATTCTCGATTTCGGCGCATTTGTAGAGTTTATGCCTAATCGCGACGGACTTCTGCATATTTCTGAAATTTCTTGGGAACGCCTTGACAATATGGAAGCTTCCGGCCTGAAGGAAGGCGACCAGGTGGAGGTGAAGTTGATTGAAATCGATAAAAAGACAGGTAAATATCGTCTTTCGATGCGAGCTCTTCAGCCAAAGCCGGAAGGCTATGTAGAACGTGAACGCGCTCCGCGTGGCGACCGTGGCCCGCGTCGTGAAGGCGGCAATAACCGCGGCCCGCGCCGCGAGGGCGGTGACCGTGGCCCGCGTCGTGAGGGTGGCAACAACCGTGGTCCGCGTCACGAAAATAATGCCCAGTAATAACGTAATTGGGTAAACATTGGCCCAAGTTTGATATTAGCTTATAAATCCGATAATCGCATTGAATTGAATATCCGTGCGGTTATCGGATTTTAAAAAATAAAGACTATACAACATCACTAACTTAAACAACTATTTGCATTATGAAATGTGTTCAGACTTTAGTTATTGTATGTGGCATGCTGTTAGGCGTGTCGGTCTCGGCCCAGTGTCCGGCAGAGCGCGATACGTTGCCCAAAATCGATAATTCAAAGTACATTCTTACTCCGCCCGCACCGAAAACTCCGCGTATAAATGGAGCGAAAGTATTTGGTGCACGTCCGGGCTCAAAGTTTCTTTATCGCATTCCATGCACGGGCGAACGTCCAATGGTATTTTCGGCTGAAGGACTGCCAAAAGGGTTGAAACTTGATCCGACCACCGGAATAATAACAGGCGTTGCAAAAAAGAAGGGTACTTATCCCGTGAAACTTACGGCTAAAAATGCACTTGGCTCCGCGCAGCGTGATTTCACAATCAAAATTGGCGACGAATTGGCGTTGACGCCTCCATTGGGTTGGAGCAGTTGGAATTGCTGGGGCTTGCTTATCGACGAAAATCTTGTTCGTGAAACGGCCAAATCGATGGTAGATAACGATTTGATTAATTATGGATGGAGCTATATCAATGTCGACGACGGATGGCAAGGCGTGCGTGGCGGAAAACACAATGCCATTCAGCCAAACCCCGAGAAGTTCAAGGATATGAAAGGCCTCATTGATGAGTTGCACGCTGAGGGTCTAAGATTCGGAATATATTCTGCTCCCTGGGTCGGAACCTATGCCGGATTTATCGGAAGCTATGCAGATAATCCTGAAGGAACATACGAATGGATTGGACGCGACAGCGTTAGCGAAAAGCCGACGAAGGGTCTCTTTATGCAGCCTGGTTATCAGGAAGATTGGCCTGCAAGATATTACAACTGGAAAAATTCAAAATATTCCTTTGTGAAAAATGACACTAAACAATGGGCCGACTGGGGTGTGGACTATCTTAAATATGACTGGACACCGAATCAGTTATATTACGTAAAGGAGATGATTGATGCTCTTCGTGACACTGACCGTGACATCCTTTTCGGAATGTCGAACGCTGCACATTGGGGCGACGCTCCTCAATGGGCAAGATATCCAAATTGCTATCGTACTACCGGCGACATCCGCGACACGTGGGGCAATATGAGTAAAATTGGATTCGCACAGGACAAGTGGGCACCGTATAATGTGCCGGGCCATTGGGCCGATACGGATATGATGGTGATTGGCGTTGTGGGTTGGGATGGCGAATTGCACCATTCGCGCCTTACTCCCGACGAACAATATACTCACGTGTCGTTGTGGTCGATACTCGCATCGCCGATGTTCCTTGGATGTGATATGACTCAGCTTGACGATTTTACGCTTAGTCTGTTGCGAAATAGCGAAATAATTGATGTCCATCAGGATGAATTGGGCTACCAGGCAGTGCCAATATTCAAAGACGAATATAGTGTCGTATATGCCAAGCCGTTAGTTGACGGAAGTCTGGCTGTCGGATTGTTCAACTTCAGCGATGCGGAGCGCAATATGGTTGTATCGCCATCTGATTTTGGAATACGTGGTCAACAGACCATCCGTGATCTTTGGCGTCAGCAGGACGTATGGCAGAAAGAAGCCAAGGAGAAATTCTCTGCTATGGTGCCATCGCATGGCGTTGTGATGATAAAGATTTATCCCGGAAACAGCCGTGAAGCCGATCCGAATGGTAAGGTTTACTAAAATAGCCGTAGCTTGAAATGACGAATCGTGGCCGACTCCTTGTTTATGAGGAGTTGGCCACGATTCGTTTATAGTCGGAAGAGTCTATTCTCGTTCTTTATCGGAAAGATATGCAGCTACGGCATCAGCACATCTATCTCCATCGATTGCTGCCGAAACAATTCCACCAGCATAGCCAGCTCCTTCGCCACAGGGAAACAAGCCTTTTAGGTCGACGTGTTGCAGTGTCTCAGAATCGCGCGGTACTCTTACCGGTGCTGATGTGCGGGTTTCATCTCCCAATAATATGGCCTCATTGGTAAGAAAACCTTTGTTCTTGGCCCCAAATTCTTTGAATGCTTTTTGCAGACGCTTGGCAATGGGCGTTGGTAGCAATTGGTCGATTCTTGCAGGATGTATGCCGGGAGCATAGGAGGTTTCCGGTAGATTGGTTGACATTTTGCCATTTACAAAATCAACCATTCGCTGTGCCGGGGCATTCTGCGATTTTTGTGCATCCTCATAGAACCGAGCTTCGATGTCTTGCTGATATTTCATCATTTTCAAATCGCCGTAGGCATCGTATTCGGGTAAGTCTTCAGGCAGCACTTCTACCACCATGCCCGAATTGGCCCAACGAGTGCCTCGATTTGATGGCGACATACCGTTTACCACGAGCTGGTCTGGGCCACTGGAGGCCGGAATGACGAATCCTCCAGGACACATGCAAAATGAATATACGGCCCTGCCGTCGATGCGTGTGAGCAAGGAGTATTCGGCCGGAGGCAGATATTTGCCGCGACCGTTCGGGTTATGGTAGCGGATACGGTCGATGAGGGTCTGGGGGTGCTCGAGGCGAACCCCGACAGCAATGCCTTTGGGTTGGAGCGATACGTTCATTGACTGGAGCATATGGTATACATCGCGAGCCGAATGACCTGTAGCAAGTATGACGGGCCCGTCGAACAACTTGCCGTCGTCGGTGGTGACACCGGTTACTATGCCGTCAGAGACGTTAATTGACGTTACTTTTGTTGAAAAATGGACTTCTCCTCCCGAGTTGATGATGGTATGCCGTATGGCCTTTATGACTTCAGGCAATTTGTCGGTGCCGATATGGGGGTGTGCATCAATCAATATGTCGGCTGAAGCTCCGTGCTGGTGGAGAATATTCAGCACTTTGTCGTTTGACCCGCGCTTTTTGCTGCGGGTATATAGCTTTCCATCGGAGTATGCCCCGGCGCCGCCTTCGCCGAAGCAATAGTTGGATTCGGGGTCGACAACGTTTTCGCGTGAAATTTTTGCCATATCGATTCGTCGAGAATCGACGTCTTTACCGCGCTCAAGCACGATTGGACGTATCCCCAGCTCGATAAGGCGTAAGGCGGCAAACAGTCCTGCCGGTCCCGAGCCCACCACAACGCATTGTCGGGCGGAGGAGGGGAGTGGGGGATAATCGACTGGTTCAGCTATCGAGTCGTTGTCGGGTTTGCGGTCGATGAATACCTTGACCGAAAGGATTATCATTATTTTGCGTTGTCGAGCATCGATTGAGCGTTTGAGAATGGCAATGTGTGTGATGCGGTTTGCGTCAATGCCGAGTATGGTACTGACTTCGGCTGTTAACCGTAGAGGTGTGCTAGCCGTTTCCGGTGTCACTCGTAGCTGCAGTTCTTCAATCATATGTTTATTCTTGTCGGTTGAATTTCACGTAGGTCTGTTCGGTGGGCACGTAAGTTTCATCGTCCCACAGCGAACTCGATATCATCAAATCGGCACTTATGCGGTTGCATGCAATTGGCACATTATGGAGTCGGCATTGACGTAGAAGCATCTGGATGTCAGCTTCGTGTGGCTGAGGGTTGAGGTCGTCGATGAGGAATACAGCCAAGTCGATTTCATTGCGAACCACCATCGCCGCAATTTCTGCATCGCCACCCATCGGGCCCGAATTCATTCGTATGACTTCGGCTTTAATAGAGAGTTCGTTAAAGGCATCTTCAACCAACTTACCGGTGGTTCCGGTGCATATCAGCCTATGCTGCGAGAGGGTTATGGCGTTATATTTTACCCACGACACCATGTCGGCTTTGCGTTGGTCGTGTGCTACCAAAGCAATGGTCAGTTTCTTTTTCATAATAATTCATTTAGTAAGTGATTATTATTTTAGAACGCCGCCACTGTGTCAATTGTTTGTCGCCGTTTGGACAGCAGACTGGCCGTGGGCTTTCTTGTCGTGTCGGTGGATTTCATATATCAGTGTGAATAACGCAAAGAAAAATGCCACAAGGTCAGATGCGGCCATACTCGTCCACACACCGTCGACTCCTAGATATCGCGGCAATATTATGAGTAACGGAATCAGGAATATTAGCTGTCGGGTGAGAGAGAGGAATATTGATATTTTAGGCTTACCGACCGATTGGAAGAAATTTTGTATTACAATCTGGCATCCTACCACCGGATAGCATATGAAATATACGCGGAATCCGCGACGCGCGATGTCGATCAGGGTCGGGTCGATGGTGAATAGCGAACTGACCGTGTTTGGCATCAATTCGGTGATCAGGCATCCGGTAGTGGTGATGGCGACTCCAATCCAAATGCCGGTTCTGAGAGTGGCTTTCACTCTCGACCACTGATTGGCTCCGTAATTGAACCCGAGAATAGGCTGCATACCTTGTGTGACGCCAAACACAATCATTACGAAGAACATTGTTGTGCGGTTGATTATGCCATAAGCTCCGACGGCGAGGTTGCCATTGTCGGCTCCGTATTCGAGCAGAGCTTTGTTTATGAATATTACGACAATGCACGCGCATACGTTCATAAGAAAAGGTGATAGTCCGATGGCATAGATTCGCTGGATGATTCCGGGAGTGAGCCAGCGGTTGTCGCGTTTCAGATACACGAAGCTCTTTTTAGAAAGGAAGTGACAAAGAACCCAGATACAAGCTGCAGATTGGCCGCACACTGTGGCTAATGCGGCACCTTTTATGCCCCAGTCGAGCATAAATATGAAAATCGGGGCTAAAATTATGTTGACACCTACTGACAACAGTGCTGAAACCATAGCCTTGCGTGGGTAGCCGGTGGCGCGCATAAGGTTGTTAAGTCCGATGAATACATAGGAAATCGGAGTTCCGAGCAATATCACCGTCATAAATTCGCGGGCATACGGAATAGTTTCGGGTGTGGCTCCGAAAAAGTATAGAATCGGGTCGAGAAATATGAGCGTAAGTCCTCCGAACACGATGGAGTGTATGAGGCATAGAACGAAGACGTTGTTGACTACGTCAGTGGCTCGCGCTATATTCTTCTGTCCAAGGAATATGGAACTTATAGTGGCTCCGCCTACGGCAATGAGCGTACAGAAGGCTATAACCAGATTCATAAGCGGAAAAGTGATAGCAAGTCCGGCAATGGCCATAGCTCCAACTCCTCGGCCGATGAATATGCTGTCGATGATATTGTAAAGCGATGTGGCCACGCTTGCAATAATGGCCGGCACGGAATATTGAACCAATAGCTTGCCAATCGATTGGGTGCCTAGAGAGGTAGGTGTAGTCGAAGTGTCCTGACTCATATATATGATATTATTGTGCAAAATTAACGCATTGGGCGGCAAAAAATATAAAATGCATTATTAATTTTGTCAAAAATTCACATAAAAGTACATTTTTGAAATATGACAAAGAAGACAACCGGAGTTTTATTTGACCTTGATGGCGTGCTTGTAGATAGCGAGAGTCAGTATACGCAGTTCTGGAATGGAATGGAAAGTGTATACCCGACCGGAATACCTGATTATGCAATAGCTATAAAAGGCACTACTTTGACCAAAATATTGGAGCGTTATCCGGTTGAAGTGCGTGATGACATAGTGCGTAGAGTCAATGAATTTGAGGATAATATGTCTTTTCCGCTATATCCTGGCGTAATAGATTTTCTGACAGAACTTAAGTCGCGGAGAATTCCGACTGCTGTCGTTACGAGCAGCGACAATATGAAAATGTCGAAGTTATATAGACAGCATCCGGATTTTCGCAATTATTTCGATGCGTTTATCGTAGGAGATATGGTGAGTCGTTCGAAGCCTGATCCGGAAGGATATATTCTTGGGGCTAAATCGTTAGGATGCGATGCGGTCGATTGTTTCGTTTTCGAAGATTCCATTCAGGGGCTTCAGGCCGGTAACGCATCCGGTGCCACTGTGATTGCATTGGCAACTACATATCCGGCGAGTGAACTTGAAGGCAAGGCAAAAGCCATCATATCGGGCTTTTCCGCATTTACGGTTGAGGATATGATGGCCTTGAAACGTTGTTGATTGATTTTTATCAGCAGGCTTTGAAGCTCATATCGAGTCCTTTCACCGAATGGGTCAGTGCGCCTACCGATATGAAGTCGACGCCACATTCGCCATATTCGCGCAGTGTGTCGATGGTGATGCCTCCCGATGACTCTATTTCGGTGCGGCCGTTTATGAGTTTCACGGCTTCGCGAGTGCGTTCGGGAGTGAAGTTGTCGAGCATTATGCGGTCGACACCGGCTTCGAGGGCTTGAATTATCTCGTCTGTGTTGCGTACTTCAACCTCTATTTTCAGATTTTTGCCATTCTTTTTGCAGTATTCTTTTGCAGCAGCAACAGCTTGAGGTATGCCACCGGCAAAATCGACATGATTGTCTTTTATGAGAATCATATCGAAAAGCCCGATGCGATGATTCATTCCGCCTCCAATTTTGACGGCCTCTTTTTCGAGCATACGCATACCGGGAGT
>CAZRJT010000060.1:0-13149 GCA_964600585.1 uncultured Bacteroides sp. | reverse complement strand
AGCCGACCCTTATTATCGGTCAAACGACCATCGTCGAGTACCTGCAACAAGATGCTGAATACATCGGGGTGAGCTTTCTCTATCTCATCGAACCACACTACAGAGTAGGGTTTTCTGCGCACAGCCTCTGTGAGCTGGCCACCCTCTTCGTAACCGACGTATCCGGGAGGCGCTCCGACCAGACGTGACACTGTGTGCTTCTCCTGATATTCACTCATATCGATACGAGTCATCATATTCTCGTCATCGAACAAATATTCGGCAAGAGCTTTGGCCAATTCAGTTTTTCCTACACCGGTAGTGCCAAGGAAAATGAACGAACCGATAGGACGACGAGGGTCATTCAACCCGGCACGGCTGCGCCTAACCGCGTCAGCAATAGCCCTTATGGCATCTTCTTGACCGATAACTCGGTTGTGAAGCTCTTCTTCAAGATGCAAAAGTTTCTCTTTTTCGCTCTGCACCATTTTGTTGACGGGTATTCCGGTCCATCTCGAAACGACGTCGGCTATGTCTTCGGAATCCACCTCTTCTTTTATCAGAGCTTTTTCGCCCTGCATCATTTTGAGCTGTTCCTGAATTTCAGCATTTTCCTTTTCCTTCTGCTGTACTTTTGAGTAACGGATTTCTGCCACTTTGGCATAATCGCCTTCCCGTTCGGCCCTTTCAGCGTCGAAATTGAGTTGTTCAATATCTATCTTATTTTGCTGTATACGGTTTATGAGGTCTTTTTCAGCCTTCCATTTGGCCATATATTCTTTTTCCTCCTCACGCAATTCGGCAAGGTCTTTTTCGATATCCTTAACTTTTGCCTGATCACCTTCACGCTTTATTGCCTCGCGTTCGATTTCCTTCTGGGCAATCATTCGTGTTATTTCATCAAGAGCCTGAGGCACGGAGTCAATTTCCAAACGAAGCTTAGATGCGGCTTCATCCACCAAATCAATGGCTTTATCGGGCAAAAACCTATCGGTTATATAACGTTCCGACAACTGCACGGCCGCGATAATCGCTTCGTCACGGATGCGCACCTTATGGTGGTTTTCATAACGCTCTTTCAAGCCACGCAAAATTGCGATAGCACTCATTTCATCAGGTTCATTGACCATAACCTTCTGGAAACGGCGTTCCAATGCTTTGTCTTTTTCGAAGTATTTCTGATATTCATCGAGTGTCGTAGCTCCAATACTACGAAGTTCGCCACGGGCCAATGCCGGTTTCAAGATATTGGCGGCATCCATCGCGCCCTCACCTTTGCCGGCTCCGACCAATGTATGTATTTCATCGATGAAAAGAATTATTTCGCCATCACTCTGAGTCACTTCGTTCACAATAGCCTTAAGACGTTCTTCGAACTCGCCTTTGTATTTTGCACCGGCGACCAAAGCACCCATATCGAGCGAGAATATTTGCTTAGAGCGAAGATTTTCAGGCACGTCGCCTCGAACGATTCGTTGTGCCAAACCTTCAGCTATGGCCGTTTTACCGGTACCCGGCTCACCAATAAGCATAGGATTATTTTTTGTTCGACGGCTCAATATCTGCAACACTCTACGTATTTCGTCATCACGGCCGATGACCGGATCGAGCTTTCCGCTTCGGGCTCTTTCATTGAGGTTGATAGCATACTTGCTCAGTGCATTATAAGTATCTTCAGCACTTTGATCGGTTGCTTTTTTACCTTTTCGGAGCTCCTCAATGGCACTCTTAAGTTCTTTCTCACTTAATCCTGCATCTTTCAATATCGTCGATGCCGGAGTGTTTATTGTAAATATAGCCAGCAGCAATGCTTCAAGAGTGACATACTCATCGCCTTGCGACTTGGCAATATCCAAGGCTTTCTGCAATACATCATTGGAAGTACGACTCAGATAAGGTTCGCCGCCAGACACTTTGGGCAGAGTTGATATTTCCCTGTCAACTTGTGCATTGAGTTGCACCGCATTGGCACCAACTTTAGCAAAAATAAACTTTATCAGCGATTCGCCTTCTGCAATGACACCTTTAAGCAAATGCACCGGCTCGATAGCCTGATTGCCTTCAGCCTTGGTGATCTCCACAGCTTTTTGAATGGCTTCCTGGGATTTAATCGTAAAATTATTGAAGTTCATAATATCTTAAATAAATAGTATTAGCGATTTTTTAATATTCTAACAATCAAAGGTCAGTAATAGTTGAGTATTTTTCAAAAACTATTTTAAGCAACATAAGTAAATTTTAAACCCACTTACTTTCATATTTTCTCATTAAATAGTTATCTTTGTGATTGCAAATCTTATGCCAAATTTTTTTGTATTATGAGACGACTACTTATTTCAATATTTTTAATAGTAACATTGTTGCCGATGGCTTATTCACAAGAGCCAACCACCTTATTTCAGTATCCGACTGTACCCGACTCCATTTCGACCCTCAGGGGGCGCACTAACTATATGCTGATGCATTTCTGGGATTTTTGCGATTTGAAAAAGTCGTTTTCCAATCGTCCCAAAATGGCGGAATCATTTAATGACTATTTGTCATTTATGCCATATGCGGCGGCCGACACAGTTCATATGTCAATTGACAACTTCTTAAAAAAGCTTGAAAAACAGCCCGACGACCTTTTGTTCATCGCTCGTAAGGCCGAAGAATATCTTTATAGTGATTCTGCCAAGTTTTGGTCTGATGAACTATATTTGCCATTTGCACAGGCCGTAGCAAAAAACAAAAAAATAGACAAAGCGAATAAACAGCGATTCGACCACTTTGCGCGTATCTTATCGAATACTCAATTGGGAGCATCTGCTCCGGAATTAAAATACATTGACCGTAACGGAAATGAAGGCACATATAAAGCCGACACCACGGTGTCAGTAGTAGTGCTATTTTTTAACGACCCGGATTGCGACGATTGCCGTCAGGCTCGCGCCCGCCTGGACGCCGACATCAAAGCATCCTATCTGATAAAAAATGGAATCATGAAAGTGATATCCATTACGCCTGGCGATGCAGACGAAAAATGGATGGAAGCGACAAAGATATATCCCGACACATGGGTGGTCGGCGCATCGCCTGAAGCAGATGAAATTTACGATATACGTGAGACCCCGTCATTTTATCTGATAGACGAAAATAATGTGATTCAGGCAAAAAATGCTGACATCAATTATGTGCTCAGCATAATCCAACGCCTGTAACTCCCTAAAATTGCAACTATTTCCATAAAATCCATCAATCGACAAACGCCTATGAGTAAATTAAATCAACTGATAGCCAATATCTTCCTGCGTTTTACGGGATATACATATAGCAATATGGGCCGTTTGTTCATACGCCTGTTTGTCGGAGTGATGTTTATGCAATTCGGAATACGACATCTAATAAGCTATTCAGAACTGAGCTTATCATTTCCAACGCTATTCGGCCTTTCACCAGCCACATGTCTAACGCTTATGATTATCACGGAATTGATATGCTCATTGTTCATAATGGTAGGATTTCTTACACGTCTTTCCACCATACCACCAATTCTGTCGATGATAGCTGCTGAATATTATATTTTACACGATTTGTTGCCAAACACATTAATATATGGCATCGACAGCACTCAGCCTGGCTATCTACCGATAATGTTTATAGGTATATATTTCTTCATTTTGATTTCAGGCCCCGGGAAAATATCTTTGGACTATTTCATATCATTGTTCATAATCAATTCCCACGGAAAAGACGAAGCCGAAGAACTTGAAGAAGTGTAACGCTAATGCATAAACAGTGTTCTGCTTATGAAAATCGCAGTATTAATATCAGGTGGCGTCGATAGCGCTGTGGCAGTGCATCAACTGTTGCAGCAAGGACACGACTTGCACTTGTTCTATATAAGAATCGGCCTCGACACTGACGAAGGCGATTGTTCAGCCGAAGAAGACATTGAGATGTGTCAATTCATTGCGGCCAAATTCGGCCTGCCGTTCGACATTGTGTCATTACATGAAGAGTATTGGGAGAATGTTATGGAGTATGCATTACGAACGGTAAAGAGCGGTCTTACTCCCAATCCCGACATAATGTGCAATAAGATGATAAAATTCGGCTTTTTCGAACAACGCTGGGGACATCTATTTGATAAAACCGCCACCGGACACTATGCCACCACACGTATAATCGACGGCATTACATTTCTTGGAACGGCAGTGGACCCGGTAAAAGACCAAACTGATTTCTTGGCACGAATCGACTATCAACAATTAACCCATCTGATGTTTCCTCTTGGAGACATACCGAAGGCCAAAGTGCGAGAAATTGCGATAGAAACCAATATGCCAAATGCATATCGTCGCGACAGCCAAGGAATATGTTTCCTCGGAAAAATAAATTACAATGATTTCATACGACGCCATCTCGGCACTCGAAAGGGGCCTATCGTTGAGATTGAGACCGGAAAAAAATTGGGCGAGCACAATGGTTATTGGTTCCACACCATAGGACAGCGAAAAGGACTTGGACTTAGTGGAGGGCCATGGTACGTAGTGAAGAAAAATGTGCATGACAATGTGATATACGTGTCAAATGGCTACGACACGGAGAAACAGTACGGCAAGACCATCCATTTAGATGAGATGCACTGGATCTCAATCGACCCTTGGCCTGAGGAATGCAACAATGTGGCTATAACATTCAAGAATCGCCACACGCCTGAATTTTTCGAAGGACGCATGTCAAGAATCGCCGATTCGGAGTATGTGATTGAAAGTGACAGTAAAATACAAGGTATCGCGCCTGGACAGTTTACAATAATATACGATTCTGACCGGAAATTATGCTATGGGAGCGGAATCATAACCGGACGCAATATAACAATGTAATAAACTAAGATTATGAATGAACGCATAAGACTTAAAGTTCTGGGCATTTCATACAGTCAGATACAGTCAGGCGCATATGCGCTTATTTTGGCTCAGGTCGATGGGCCATATCGCATTCCGGTGGTCATTGGCGCAGCAGAGGCACAGTCGATAGCCCTAAGGATGGAAAGCATAACACCTCCCCGACCGATGACTCACGATTTATTTGTCAGTTTTGCGCACACATTCGGAATAAAGCTTAAAGAAGTGTTCATATACCGGTTTGAAGATGGCATATTTTCTTCTGAGCTGACATTCACCGATGGCGAGCGACAAGTTGTAATCGATTCACGTACATCTGATGCGATAGCGATTGCAATGCGAACACAAGCCCCAATCTATACGACCAAAGAGATTATTGACGAAACAGGATTCGTAATGGACGTGCACGGCGAAAAAAGCTACGACGACAATTCACGTGACGATTCCGAACATTCGGATGCGTCTGATTCGCCAAAACTCGAAAACTATGCAATCGAGGAATTGGAACGCACCCTAAAAAAATTAATCGAAGCCGAAGAATATGAAGAGGCGGCAAAAGTAAGTGAAATATTGAACCGTAAACGAAACAACCAATCTTCTTCCGAAGCTTAATCAATCCATGGCTATGATACAATTTTACGCACCCGACATCATCCGCACCCTAACCATACCTGAGACAGAATCGGGTCACTGCATTAGAGTGCTACGTATGAAAGAAGGAGACAAAATTGAAGTAATCGACGGCAAAGGCCACAGATATACTTGTGTTATAGTCAGCGCGCATCAGAAACATACAACGGTGGAGATTATCGAAACGGCAGAAGCACCGTTGCCTTGGACAAATGACATCGTGGTGGCAGTGGCTCCGACCAAGCATCTCGACCGAATGGAGTGGATGGTGGAAAAGCTTACCGAAATAGGCGTAAACCGCATAATCCCGATACGCTGTCAGCATTCGGAGCGAAAAGACATAAAAATTGAACGTCTGGAAAAAATAGCCATTGCGGCTATGAAACAATCTCTCAAGGCTGTATTGCCAGAAATTTCACCTATGACTCCGGTTACGGACGTAATAAACGGATTCGATACATATAATAAATATATTGCATATTGCGATAAAAGCATTCCACGTAAACTTCTGGCAAAAGAGTGTAGCCCAAATTCACCGTCGATAGTACTTATAGGCCCTGAAGGCGACTTTGCGCCTGAAGAAATAATGAATGCCTTGAACAAAGGATGGATTCCGGTGTCACTTGGTGAAAACAGGCTCCGCACCGAAACGGCTGCCGTTGCAGCTTGCCACACATTGCACATAATCAACCAAATAAACCGATAAAATATGGAACTGAAAATATTGCCCGCATCGTCTAATTTCTTTTTACTTGCCGGTCCTTGCGTGATAGAGGGTGAGAAAATGGCTATGGATATAGCCGAGACCATCGTAAAGATCACCTCGGAGCTCAACATTCCATATGTTTTTAAAGGTTCATACCGCAAAGCCAATCGCTCTCGAATCGATTCATTCACAGGCATCGGTGACATCGAGGCCTTAAAAGTTTTAAGAAAAGTACGAGAGACATTCGAAATTCCCGTGGTAACCGACATTCATTCGGCCAACGAAGCTGAAATGGCCGCGGAATATGTCGATGTGCTGCAAATACCTGCATTTCTATGCCGTCAAACTGATTTACTGGTGGCAGCAGCCCGCACCGGAAAAACAGTAAACATAAAAAAAGGACAGTTTTTATCGCCTGAAGCTATGGAATTTGCTGTACAGAAAGTGCGTGATGCAGGAGGTACCGACGTGGCCGTTACCGAACGTGGCGTATCGTTCGGCTATCAAGATTTGTTGGTCGATTTCAGAGGAATCCCGACAATGCAGAAATTCGGATGTCCGGTGATTCTTGATGCAACGCATTCACTTCAGCAACCCAACCAGAAAGCAGGAGTGACAGGGGGACGTCCCGACCTCATAGAAACCATAGCTCGCGCCGGCATAGCCGTTGGCGTTGACGGACTGTTCATAGAAACGCACCCGACACCAAGCACAGCCAAGAGTGACGGTGCCAACATGCTACCCCTCAATCAACTATCCACGCTCCTGAAACGGCTCACGGCAATAAGAATCGCCATAAACGAATTTTGACCCTATGAGCTTGCCACGCGCAAAGCTCATCGTGCATCAATTCAAAGCATACATTGGTATAGGTAAGCACCGATATAAGACTCGCCACGCCTCAGCCATGAACGCAAATATCCGCATACTTTATAGCCTAATTTGTCGAACAGATGACGGCAGCCGGCATTATCCTGCGGTATTATGCACCATATCTGATGCAAGCCAAGCGAAATTCGGGCGTATTCTTCTACAATTTTCATTGTACGAAATCCATAACCGCAACCCGCATACGACTTATCAATCAGAAGTCCGATAGAACATCGACGATTTACCGGGTCGAAATCAAATAAATCGACCGCACCTACGACGTTGAGCGACTTTCGTTCAACCACCATCAGACGTAACTGACCGGCAGAATATATGTTACCGTCATAGTTCTCTATGTAGTCCCACAATTGTTTGCGCGAATATGGCGTTACGACAACACCAACCTCCCATAATGCGGTGTCATTCTCCCATCTATAAAGAGTGTCGAGATCCGAAGGTTCCAACGCCCTTAGTTCAAGCCTATCATCCGATAAAACTCCCATAGTCAAAATCAGATTTTAAATGTATCGGAAAACAAAGTGCGCTGAATCAGCGAGCGCCCCAATGTTATTTCATCGGTATATTCTATCTCATTTCCTACGGCAACACCTCTTGCAAGCTGAGTAACACTCACTTTTTCATAAGGCATAAGCTTACGGTAAATATAGAAATTCGTAGTTTCCCCTTCCATCGTGGCACCAAGGGCAAAGATCACTTCCTTAATGTCGCCTGACGCCACGCGCTCAACAAGCGAATCAATCTGAAGCATATCAGGCCCTACCCCGTCCATCGGAGAAATGACTCCACCCAACACGTGATATAAACCATTGTATTGACCGGTATTCTCAATGCTCATCACATCGCGCACGTTTTCAACCACACACACTGTGCTATGGTCGCGCCGGGACGAACTGCATATCTGACAAACATCATCCTGAGATATATTATGGCATACCGTACAATATTTAATGTTTTTGCGTAGATTTATAATCGCTTCTCCGAGAGCTACCCCCTCGCTTTCATCACGCCGCAATATGTGGAGAGCCAACCGCAAAGCCGTCTTACGCCCTACACCAGGCAATTTCGACAGTTCGGTCACAGCCGTTTCGAGTATCACAGAGGTGAATTCCTGTTCCATAAACTTGATAATTTAATGTAAAATTAATGGAAATCGATGAAACGCACAACCCCTTAAGCGGCATATTTTGCCAAACACTTTGCCATAAACGGATATTTCACTAATTTTGTATCGCTAAAAATAAGCACTACGCTAATTTTTTTATAAAAATGAAAATTCTACGTAAAGTCTGTGAGCTTAAGGATGCTATGACAGCCGAAAAAGCTCAAGGGCATTCCATCGGATTAGTACCGACCATGGGAGCCCTTCATAGTGGACATTTGTCGTTAATCGAACGTGCCCGCAAGGAAAATGACATAGTTGTTGTCAGCCTGTTCGTTAATCCTACACAGTTCAACAACCCCGATGATTTACGCACATATCCTCGCACTGAAGCCGCCGACTGCGCTAAACTTGAGACAGCCGGAGTTGACTACGCCTTTATTCCGTCGGTTGAAGAAATTTACCCGGAGCCAGATACACGAATATTTGACCTAGGACCGGTTGCAGAAGTGATGGAAGGCGCTATGCGTCCGGGACATTTCAACGGCGTAGCTCAAATAGTCAGCAAGCTATTTGCTATGACGGGTGCTGACAAGGCATATTTCGGAGAAAAAGACTTCCAACAGATTGCCGTTATACACCGAATGGTTGAGCTCGAGGGATTCGACATCGAAATTGTGGAATGCCCCATAAAACGCGAGGCCGACGGTCTGGCTATGTCGAGCCGCAATGTGCGACTCAGCGAAGAACAACGGGCAATAGCCCCGGTGATACACCGCACATTGGTTCAGAGCGTCGAATTAGCCAAAAAACGCACTGTTGAGGATATAAAAAAATACGTAACTGATACAGTGGATTCGTTCCCATTCCTCACCACAGAATATTATGAGATAGTCGATGGTCATACTATGCAACCTATATCAGACTGGGAAAATACGGACTATCCAGTAGGCTGTATAACAGTGTACTGTGGCGACGTTAGATTAATCGACAACATCAAGTATTAAAAAACAAAATCAAAATCACCGCTATGCAGATTGAAGTATTGAAATCAAAAATCCATAGAGTGACCGTAACAGAAGCCAATCTGGACTATATCGGCAGCATCACCATAGATGAGGATTTGATGGACGCTGCCAATATAATAGCCGGCGAACGAGTATATATCGTTGACAATAACAACGGTGAGCGATTTGACACATACGTCATAAAAGGGCCGCGCTCATCAGGCGTGATATGCCTTAACGGCGCAGCGGCACGAAAAGTGCATAAAGGCGACATTGTGATTATAATGAGTTATGCGCTAATGCCTTTTGAAGAAGCGCGCAACTTCACCCCAACAGTGGTGTTCCCCGACACCGAAACCAATAAACTGATAAAATAAAAAAACACTGATATATGTTTGAAAATCTAAGCGAACGGCTCGAACGAAGTTTTAAACTTCTTAAGGGGCAAGGCAAAATCACTGAGATAAACGTAGCGGAAACCCTTAAGGACGTGCGCCGTGCACTGCTTGACGCGGACGTAAACTACAAAGTAGCCAAGCAATTCACCGACACCGTAAAAGCTAAAGCATTAGGTCAGAATGTAATCAATGCCATCAAGCCAAGTGAGTTGATGGTGAAAATAGTACATGACGAGCTGACTTCGCTTATGGGTGGAGAAACCGCACAGCTGAACCTCTCTGGAAATCCGACTGTGATATTGATGTCGGGTCTGCAAGGTTCGGGTAAAACTACATTCTCGGCAAAAATAGCGAAAAAGCTTAAAAGCGAAAAAGCCAAACGCCCGTTGCTCGTGGCCTGCGACGTTTATCGTCCTGCGGCAATCGAACAGTTGCGTGTTCTTGGCGAACAAATCGGAGTTCCCGTCTATACCGAAGAGGGAAATAACAATCCGGTGGAAATAGCGCTAAACGCCATAAAATATGCAAAAGAGCAACATCTTGACCTGGTGATAGTCGATACGGCCGGACGTCTTGCCGTTGACGAACAGATGATGAATGAAATCGAAAACATAAAGAAGGCCATTCATCCGAATGAAACTCTTTTTGTTGTCGATTCAATGACCGGTCAGGATGCAGTTAACACAGCCAAGGAATTCAACGATCGTCTGGACTTCGACGGCGTGGTACTGACGAAGCTCGACGGCGACACTCGCGGCGGTGCTGCCTTGTCGATACGCACCGTTGTCACAAAGCCGATAAAATTCGTGGGTACGGGCGAGAAGATGGATGCACTCGATTTGTTCCATCCAAGCCGTATGGCCGACCGCATTTTGGGCATGGGTGACATCGTGTCGCTTGTGGAAAAGGCCCAAAATGCATACAACGAGAAAGAAGCCCGTGAACTCCAGCGTAAAATAGCTAAAAACCAATTCAATTTCGATGATTTTCTGAATCAGATACAGCAAATCAAGAAAATGGGCAACATCAAGGAACTTGCGTCAATGATACCTGGCGTGGGCAAGGCCATCAAAGACATCGACATTGACGACAATGCATTCAAGAGCGTTGAAGCAATAATCCATTCGATGACTAAAGCCGAACGCGCAAATCCCGACATCATCAACGGAAGTCGACGCCAAAGAATTGCGAAAGGCTCAGGCACATCAATCCAGGAGGTAAACCGACTAATCAAACAGTTCGACGAAACTCGCAAAATGATGAAGATGGCAACTTCGATGAAAAATCCGATGAAAATGATGCGTGGAATGCGCCGTCGATAAAACAACAATATATTTTACACCAATAAAATTACATATATGCTGATTGACGGTAAAAAAATATCTGATGATATAAAGAGCGAGATTGCTCAGACTGTTGAAAAAATGGTTGCCGAAGGAAAAAAGCGTCCGCACCTGGCTGCCATTCTGGTTGGCCATGATGGAGGAAGCGAAACTTATGTAGCACACAAAATCAAGGCTTGCGAACAGTGCGGTTTCACTTCTACGCTAATACGCTATGAATCGGACGTAACGGAGCAAGAATTGCTCGACACAATCGATAGACTAAACAACGACACCGATGTCGACGGATTCATCGTTCAGCTGCCACTTCCGCGCCACATCTCTGAACAGAAAATAATAGAAGCCATTGACTATAAAAAGGATGTAGACGGCTTTCACCCAATCAATGTAGGCCGTATGTCGATAGGTCTGCCATGCTTCGTGTCGGCAACGCCAGCCGGAATAATGGAATTACTTGCACGATATGACATACCGACTCGTGGTGCAAAATGCGTGGTGCTGGGCCGAAGCAATATTGTGGGCAAGCCGATGGCCACCCTTATGATGCAAAAGCATAATCCAGGTGATGCAACTGTGACAGTATGCCACAGTGCGACGAAAAACATAAAAGAAATCTGTGCCGATGCCGACATCATCATCGCTGCCCTTGGACAGCCCGGATTCGTGACGGCTGATATGGTGAAGGACGGTGCTACCGTTATCGACGTGGGCACGACACGTGTTCCTGATTCCACACGTAAGAGTGGATTCCGCCTGAGTGGTGACGTGGACTTTGCCAATGTAGAGCCCAAATGTGCATGGATTACACCAGTGCCCGGAGGGGTAGGCCCAATGACAATCGTGTCATTGATGAAAAACACCCTTCTGGCTGCATCGCACGAAATCTATCCGGCGTAATGTCATGATATTCGCTCTCTCCCTCGTCATATCAATTGCTTCATTATTCGCCCCCGACACAACTCAAATTGTGTTCGTGGGCGATGCTATGCAGCACCAAAGCCAGCTTGATGCAGCCCGATGCAGTGACGGCTCTTACGATTACACTCCGAGCTTCAAAGCTCTGAAGCCGTATATCGAGTCTGCCGATTATGCCGTGGCAAATCTTGAGACACCCCTCGGCGGTGCACCAAGATATTCAGGCTACCCGACTTTTTCGGCACCCGATTCGTATGCAAAGGCACTGGTAGATGTGGGATTTGATTTGCTTCTGACGGCCAACAATCATACACTCGACCGACGCGACCAAGGACTACGGCGAACCATCAATGTGCTTGACTCTCTGAATGTGGCACATATAGGCACATACTATGATAAGGCCCATGCCGATTCAGTGAGTCCGATGATTGTGGACATCAACAGCATTAAGATTGCATTCTTAAACTATACTTACGGCACAAACGGAATCACAGAGCAAGGCAACGTCATAGTGAACCGAATCGACACAAAGAAAATCGAGGAGGATATAACTACTGCCAAAGAGTCGGGGGCAGAATTGGTGACAGTGTGCATACATTGGGGCGACGAATATAAATTATTGCCAAATGCGTCGCAACAGAAGTTGGCCGACAAGATATTCGATATGGGAGCGGATATGATAATAGGTTCACATCCGCATGTAATACAGCCATTTGAACTTCGAACCGATAAAGCCACCGGACGCAACAAACTATTGGTGTATTCGCTTGGAAACTTCATTTCAGGAATGCGCACCACCGACACCCGTGGAGGAGCAATGGTAAAAGTGAATATCACTCGTAATTCGCTTGGATTGCCATACGTGGCCGGAGCATCATATCGTCTGATTTTCACCGTTCCACCTCAAAGCCCCAACGACACATACAAAGTAGTGCCAGTAGAAAAAACGCTAATCGGCGACGCAGCCATAAAACGAGACGCGTTTGTAAAGAATGCCGAAAGCATTTTTACTCAACATAATGTTAATGTGCCTCGCGACTGCACGCCATTCATCAAATTACCCCGTATGCCTTATTGTTCAAAACCTATGCTCAAGTGGTGAGCATAAGAATCAGAATTGATATCAGGAAAATCGCGTAAAAATAATCTCTTTGGCCACTTTTTTTACCATAGAACTATTGTCTATTTAAAAACTTTGCAGTAACTTTGCAGCGTCAAAAAATAAGACACACCATTTAAATGGTGAGCATAGTTCAGTTGGTTAGAACGTCGGATTGTGGTTCCGAAGGTCG
>CAZRJT010000059.1:0-13212 GCA_964600585.1 uncultured Bacteroides sp. | reverse complement strand
TAAATGAGAGATGTCGTTTCTTTTCATTATTAAAAAACTGCTATTATTCATTATGAGATATGATTTCCGCCATATATCTAATAAATATGTAATTCTTAAAACATTCACCACTATGAATAAACAGATAAAACTCCACTCTCAATATTGGTTTTCATCATAATATTTATTTTCAAAGCATTCGGAAATACTTTGGTTGCAAAATTACAATTTATTTTTAATCCACATAATAGTTATCAAAACAACATCAATTTTATCCTATTAAATAGCAAAAAAACAACATTCCTCCCGTCAAACACATTCAACATCAACTAAATTCATTACTTTTGTAGAGTATTATTTTCTCAGCTTATTATGATGACCCCTTCCGAATTCAACCGACTATCCGACGAACTTCGTCAACTGGCCTCCCAAATGCCACTGAACTGGGGTGCTGTACAAAATGATGCTTTTGATGCAAGCATAGATATGTTCAACATCGATTCGTATGAAACTCTATTGCGAAAAATAGCCCACTTACCCGAAGTAAAACAAATCTATTTTAAGCATCGATGGTATCTGTGGATGTGTTCTAAATGCGATGAATATCTATTTTGCTTAAATAAAAATGTGACCCCTAATCCAAATGTCAAAGATAGGTCGTACGACATAATATTCAACAATTCATTTGATTTCGATTTAAAAAGCACAATCATTCCTCGTAAATTACGCTCGTCAATCAATAGGATTCTGAGCAATCAACAATCGATTATTGACTATTTTTATGAAAATCAGAGCCAAGGTGTAAGGAAGGAATTTCAAAATCGACTTTTCGTTGTGCATCATTCGTTCGTAGATGAAAAGCGTGAATTATATCTGCGATGCGCATGGAGATCAAAAAATTTGATATTCCAAGAATTCTCCACAAGATTTAATGAAGTCAGAATGTACCGATCTCATAATAAAACAGCCACAGTCATATTTATATTGGAATATGAACTAAACATCGTTTCATATCTGATTCCAGGTCTGGATAACGACACCATAAAAACGATTTCAACCAAACGACAACCTGCACAATCGCGTCAGCTTAATTTACACTAAGCTAAAGCAGTTGTTACATCAAATATTTACTATCTTTGCACCCAACAACTGTCGTACAAATCTATATATCACGATAACCCCTTCAATAAACCGAACTATATGAGAAAAAAACATCTTCTTACATTGTGTGTAGCAGGAATGCTGTTTGCGGGATGTTCCAATTTTGAACAAGAAGCAAATTACCGGATTGTGCCCATTCCGCAAGAAATCACCCTCGACACATCGAAACAACCATTCAAATTAACAAAGTCTACCGTAATCACTTATCCTACCGACAATGATTCGTTGAAAAACGAGGCCGAATTTCTATCGGAATATATTCAGAATCTTACCGGACATGCTCTCAAAATAAAGCAGGGAGAATTGGCCGACAATGCAATAAACCTAAATTCAAAATTATCGAATGCCAACTCTGAGGCATACACAATCGAGGTTACACCATCGGCCATAAACATAAACGGAGCTTCGAATGCCGGTACGTTCTACGGCATACAGACGCTCCGAAAATCCATTCCAGAAGCTAAAAAAAGCCAGGACATACTATTTCCGGCAGCCATAATATCGGACCAGCCACGCTTTGGTTATCGTGGTGCTCATCTCGACGTCGCCCGCCACTTTTTCGACGTAGATTCAGTGAAATCATACATCGATATGTTGGCTTTACATAATATGAATACGTTCCACTGGCATCTGACCGACGACCAGGGATGGCGAATCGAAATAAAAAGCCATCCGGAATTAACCGAAATAGGGTCAAAACGTAAAGGCACTGTAATCGGTCATAACTCAGGCGTGTACGACAGCATTCCCTACGACGGATATTTCACTCAGGAACAAGCCCGTGAAATAGTGGACTACGCATCAAAACGTCACATCACTGTGATTCCGGAAATAGATATGCCCGGACATATGCTCGGTGCTCTAACCGCCTACCCCAATCTCGGCTGCACCGGCGGACCATACGATGTATGGCAGATATGGGGCGTTTCACCCGACGTTCTTTGTGCCGGCAACGACTCAACCTATATGCTAATTAAAGATGTGTTAGGCGAAATTGCCGATATATTCCCCTCAGAATACGTGCATATCGGTGGCGATGAATGCCCCAAAATCAGATGGCATGAATGCGAAAAGTGCCAAGCCAAAATCCGCGAGCTCGGCCTGAAAACCGATGCACACAGCACTAAAGAAGAAAAGCTCCAGAGCTATGTAATCAATTTCGCGAGCAATTTCTTGACATCTCGCGGCAAAAAAATCATAGGCTGGGACGAAATTCTTGAAGGTGGCCTGGCTCCGGGTGCCGTAGTGATGTCATGGCGCGGAGAAAGTGGAGGAATTGAAGCCGCTCGCCAGAACCATGAAGTAATCATGACTCCAAACACTTATCTGTACTTCGATTATTATCAAACGCTCGACCGTGAAAACGAGCCTGATGCCATTGGCGGTTATCTACCGATAGAACGTGTGTACAGCTACGAACCATACTCAAAACATCTGTCCGATGAACAGAATTCACTAATAAAAGGCGTACAAGCAAACCTTTGGACAGAATATATGCCTACATTCAGCCAAGTACAGTATATGGCGTTGCCGCGAATGGCTGCGTTAAGCGAAATTCAATGGAGCCAAGCTGACAAGAAAAATTTCGAAGACTTCGCTTCTCGTTTGCCACAGATTATAAATCATTATGATGCAAACGGATATAACTATGCTACTCATGTGTTCAACATCAAAGGCTCGCTTGAGGCCGATACACTGAACAACACTATCATCGCAACCCTCACCACATTCGACAATGCACCAATATATTATACGACTGACGGCACAATGCCGACTGAAAAGTCAATGACATACAATGCCCCTATCGTTCTCGATTCATCGACAGTGCTAAAAGCTATTGCGTTGCGCAACTCGAAACCAAGCAAACTTTTTGCCGATAGCGTAACATTCAGCAAATCGACCGCCCACCCCATCACCATCCTTAACCAGCCACATTCCAGCTACCGTGCATCCGGAGCCGCAACTCTGGTTGATGGAAAACTTGGCCCGAAGGGATTCAACAATGGTTTTTGGATGGGATTCTACGGAGCCGACCTTGTAGCCGTAATAAACTTACAGAAAGACGTTGAAGTTTCAAAAGTTAGCGTAAGATGCTGCGTGACTACCGGAGACTGGATATTTGATGCAAGAGGCATAATCGTAGAAGTGTCGAATGACGGAGCGACTTTTACCGAAGTAGCTAATGAATCTTATCCTCAGATGACCGGACAAGTTGATGAAATCATAACCCATTCCTTGAAATTCAATCCTGTAAATGCCCGATACGTAAAAGTAACAGCTATTACTGAAAAGACCATCCCTGACTGGCATGGTGGAGCGGGCAATAATGGATTCTTGTTTGTCGACGAAATAACCGTCGATTAAACTGAGAACTAAAATCCAATGACAAATGTGGCTGTGGTAATCCACAGCCACATTTGTCACATTATGTTTCGTGATTCATCTGTTTTGTCTTCATATGTGACTCGTACCACAGTGGTGGTTGTGGGCGTGACTGGAAAAAGGGAGCTTCGACGCACGCCGGGAATCCAAAGTATCCGCTCCCCACACATCAACAATGGAATGCGACTTTTATCAGCTATCGAAATCTTTGCATTGGAAAATATATCACTTAATTTTTTTGAGCCATACATACCGAATGGCTGCATACGATCTCCATTCTGCCAATGACGGCTCCATAATGACCCCAAATCCGATTGCAACAGCTCACCATCGAAACAGGCCACATAATCACCATATTCAGGATCATATGCATTCGCATCCATACATTCGACATTGAACGGAAAAACTTCATTGACGCCATTATGCTTGGCCTCATACTTAAGAATGCCCCTGTCTATGAAATAGTATCCATCATCCGTAGGAAAAATCTTTCCAGACTGATTTACCGAGCTTATAATATCAGACACCCTCATTGTCAAATGGCTACTCGCATAGGTGCGTTTGATCCATTCATATAAAATAAACTCAGCGTCATTCAGACTATTCGTTTCAACCAATTTACGAAGGTCAAAAGTAATAGGCCCTGACGCATACTTTGTAAACTCAGCTTCAAGAGCCTTGTCAAGAAAACTCTCCGTTACGCTGAGATTTCTGGCTGTCAACTCAATAGATTTCTTGACCGATGGGAATAACGAAGTCATAAGCGGCAACAATACATTGCGTATTTTGTTGCGCGTATAGTCGTTCTCTCTATTAGTGCTATCCGTAACATAATCTATATCGTGAGCACCAAGGTATTCTTCAACCTGCGACCGAGTGCAATACAACATAGGCCGAATGATATGGCCGTTTTTGACTCGCATTCCTCGCAATCCCTTTATTCCGGTGCCACGTATCAAATTAAGTAGCACAGTTTCAATGTTATCATCGGCATGGTGGGCCACCGCAATCGCTTGCGCACCCCTATCTACGCGCAAATTCTCAAACCATTCGTATCGTAAATCGCGGCATGCCATTTCAACCGACGCATTCACCTTATTACGATAAGATTGGACATCAAAATGCTTTACTATGCATTCAATTCCCCTATCGGCGCAAAAATTCTCTACAAACAATTGGTCGCGATTACTTTCCACACCTCTCAAATGGAAATTACAATGGGCTGCTATACATTTGTATCCCAACCGACACAAAACATCGGCAAGAGCAACAGAGTCGGCACCGCCACTCAAAGCCATAACCAAAGGTCGTCGGGAGTCAACACCTATTTCACGCAAACATTTCTCAACCGATTGCACAAATAAATCCATCTATAAACGATTTTGAAGTCATCAAGAGACAAAGATAGCAACTATTACGTCAGTAATGGTCGCTATAAGCGGAAAAATTTGTAAATTTGCCGCAGTAAATTAAATATGACCATATAGCAATGATTGACAAAATCAATAACCTAAAGGCCGAAATCGAGTCATTGGCAGCTTCGAATGCGGCCGACGTAGAAGCTCTAAGAATAAAATACCTCAGTAAAAAAGGCATAATTTCCATTCTATTCAACGAATTCAGACAATTGCCTCCGGAACAAAAGAAAGAGATTGGCAAGCCTCTAAACGAATTGAAAGATTTTGCCACTGAAAAAATCAATCTCCTACGTGAAGCATCCGAAGCAACCGATTCAATTGATGAATCGCTGGATTTGAGCCGTACGGCTGCAGCGATGCCGCTTGGGTCGCGTCATCCGCTATCGATAGTTCGCAACGAAATCGTGTCTATATTCTCACGCTTAGGCTTCACCATTGCTGAAGGCCCCGAAATAGAAGACGACTGGCACGTATTTTCGTCATTGAACTTTGCCGCAGATCATCCGGCACGCGATATGCAGGATACGTTCTTCATTCAACGTTCGCCTGACGTGCTGCTCAGAACCCACACATCGTCGGTACAGACCAGAGTGATGGAAAAGACACAACCGCCAATCCGAATCATCTGCCCCGGAAGAGTGTATCGAAACGAAGCCATATCGGCACGCGCCCATTGCTTTTTCCACCAGGTTGAAGCTCTTTACGTAGACAAAAACGTGTCGTTTGCCGATTTGAAACAAACCCTATTGTATTTTGCACGCGAAATGTTTGGTCCTGAGACCAAAATACGCTTGCGCCCAAGCTATTTCCCCTTCACCGAACCGTCAGCAGAAATGGACATATCGTGCAATCTCTGCGGAGGAAAAGGCTGCTCGTTCTGTAAGCACACGGGATGGGTTGAAATTCTGGGATGCGGTATGGTTGACCCAAATGTGCTTGAGGCGTGCGGAATCGACAGCCACGTTTATAGCGGCTATGCACTTGGTATGGGAGTGGAACGCATCACCAACCTAAAATACCAAGTAAAGGACTTGAGAATGTTCTCGGAAAACGACAAACGTTTCCTTGAAGAGTTTAAAAGCGCCCGATAACATTGCCATATGACAATCGAAGAAAGATATCGATATGTCATAGATTGGTTCGAGCACGAAATGCCCGAACCACGTACTGAATTGCGTTACGACAACCCATATCAGCTGCTCGTTGCCGTGATATTATCGGCTCAATGCACAGATGTGCGAATCAATAAAATCACACCGGCACTATGGGCCGCATTCCCCACACCATACGATATGGCGAAAGCAACGGAAGAAGAGGTGTTTCCGTACATACAATCAGTATCATATCCTAATAACAAGACCCGCAACCTGATAGGAATGGCACGAAGACTTGTGTCGGATTTCGGAGGCGAGGTCCCTTCGGACCTTGGCTCTCTACTGTCATTGCCGGGAGTTGGTCGTAAAACAGCCAATGTAATTCTATCGGTAGTGTTCAATCAATCAGCAATGGCCGTGGACACCCACGTGTTCAGAGTAAGCGAACGCATAGGCCTGACCACCGACAGTAAAACTCCACTCGAGACAGAACGTACGCTCATAAAGTACATTCCGGCCAATCTGGTTGCCCGAGCCCATCATTGGCTGATACTCCACGGACGATATGTTTGCAAAGCCCGTCGACCGGATTGTCTGAACTGCGGTCTGAGGGAAGCTTGCCGATATTACAACAAAGAACCTAATAAAACCAACGAATAAAAATCCATGTCATACACCGACAGACAATCAATGATTCAGTTCATACGCTACGGAGCAGTGGGTGTTATCAACACAATGGTTACACTGCTTGTGATATTCGTATGTAAAAGCCTAATCGGTTTCAACCCATGGGTATCGAATGCCATTGGTTATATTGCCGGTTTCATCAATTCGTTCATATGGAATAAAGTCTGGGTGTTCCGTTCACATAACGGAGTGGTGCGTGAAGCATTTAGATTCTGCGTGGGCTTCATTTTATGTTATGGATTGCAGCTCCTTGCCACCTGGCTGCTTACCGAACATACACCAATAGGAGACATCATAATTGACATTCTTGGTTTCTCAATCAGTGGTTACGGAATTGCCACTTTGATGGGAATGATTATATATACAATAGCTAACTTCGTGTTTAACAGGACTGTTACATTCAAATAAATCATCAGTAACCAGAAAGAATAATATGCCATAAGCCGATGACTATTTGACTGATGCGGTTCAAAAAAATAAAATAATGGCGACCACGCGCATACTGATACATACAATGGTGATATGCCTTCTCCTGACAGTGGGAGCCGGGTGTGTTGACGAGTACGAAAAAAATCAATCGGGAGCAGGATTCATAGAGCCATCGATTGAAGTGAACAGCGAGGTGGTTGTTGCGGTTGACAAGATTCTGACCACCGTGATTAGCGATGTACCTACTTCGGCGGACTTTAACCTGAAATTGACCGACCTGAACGGCGGACTAAGCAAAAAATGGAGCTCATACGACGACTATCCAATGAACGAGCCATTGAATCCCGGAGAGTACATAATGGAAGCATATACAGGGGGGATTTCAATCGAAGGATTCAACAAGCCATATTTCTATGGGCAAGCAAAATGCAGTGTCAATGATGGAGAATCGACTCCTTTAAAGGTAGAGTGCCGACTTGCAAACGCAATGATTGAAGTGGCATTCACTGAAAATATGACATCGTATTTCAAGAAGTGTGCGTTGAGATTCCATAGTGCAGGAGGGTCTTATATAACCTATACTTCTTACGAGAAGCGCCCGGCATTCTTATTGCCCGGAGACACGGATTTGTCATTGCTTCTGACATTTCCCGACGGTGAGTCAATAGAGACATTCGTGGTTACCATACCTGATACACAGGCTCGTTATTACTATCTTGCCACCGTTGACATGACTCTCATCAACAACATACCGGAAGTGTCGGTGTCGTTCGATGAAAAGATGCATACCGACGATTTAATAGTGAAGCTCACACCTGAGTTCGTAAGATCCAATTCACCGGAGCTATCCACCTGCGGATTCGAATCGGGCGACGTTTATCAGATAGCAGAAGGAGTAATGCCGTCTGGACCGCTATGCTTCAAAGCTAAGTCGCCGACACTTAAATCGCTACTGCTGACAATCAATTCACAGGAACTGATGTCTAAAGGATGGCCGGCAGAAATTGACGTGTTACGAATGTCGGATTCGGAGGCATCTAAAATGACTGACTTAGGATTGAAAGTGTCGACAGCCGGAAACGAAACGACTGTTGACTTCACCGAAGCGATAGCTACGTTGCACTCCCCTGCCGACAATGAAAAGCCGGTGTTTGCGGCCATAGCGAGAAACGAAAACGGAAAAGAGTCAGAAGTAGCATACATCGAAATCGACATAATGCCCGTAGACATAAAAGTGCTAAACATTTCTCCTGCAACCATAGGAGTAAACGAGACAGAAATCACAGTGCTGTGTCCGGTCGAAGAGCCTGAAAAATTAGGAGTAGACCTGTTCGACAAAAAAGGAAGTTGGACTCCCGGCACCATCAAGAATATTGAACCGATCGGCAACCATACATATAAACTCACGGTGGGCATAAATGACGGAATTGACGATCAGATAGCACGGTTGACTTATTGCGGACTTGTAAAGTCGGAATTAACCATTCCACGCATTTCGCCAAAATTTTCGATAGATGTTGATGCGTATGCCCTAAAAGCCGTGATACGCATTGTGCCAGAAAACACTGAATTGACTGAAATAATCACATCTATGGCACACATCTATGCCGGAGATGAGAAAATGGTGTCGATAGTACGTGATGAGGAAAAGGGAGAAATAACAGTGTCGGGACTGCAACCGGCAAAAAAATATAATTTCGCGGTAACCGTACTGAACGACCTGAAGACAGGATTCCATGCCAATGCCATATCCGTGACAGAATCCACGTCGTCAATACCAAATTACGATTTCGAGGACCAAAGACTCACCATAGAGTACGCCAATATGCCGAGCGGGGGAATTTATTCGCAATCGATTGTGTCGATTTTCAATCAACTTAACCGTACGTCGTTCAAACTGTCAACGCCAAAGGAGTGGGCCAATACTAATTCGAAAACTTTCAACCGTGCAGCTAAACGACACAACACCTGGTATATGCAACCGTCGGTCTACACGGTTTACGATGCATATAGCGGTGGTTTCGCTGTTAAACTGCAGAGCGTAGGCTGGGACTTGAACGGTGAAGATATAGCACCCTACCTCCAGACATCGACACCATACGTCGAATATAGCCGCAACATCCCCCACATATCGCACAGGGCCGCAGGCAAAATATTTTTGGGGAGCTACCGGTTTGACGCTTTGACAATGACCGAAACCTACAACGAAGGGATGCCTATATCATCGAGACCAATGGCATTGAACGGCTTTTACAAATATCTCAGCGATCCGCATGATCCTAACGACCTCGGACTGGCAAAAATAACGGTATTAGGCATTGTTGACGGCGAGGAGACTGTAATAGCTGAGGCTGAAGGACACTTGTCGCCCGTTTCGGGCTACAAGGCATTCAGCATACCCTTGACCTATAATCATTTCGGAGTGAAGGCCTCGAAGGTGAAAATTATGTTATCGTCGACCATTAAGATAGGTGACATAGACGAAGAGAGCCAAAACGTGGTTACGACCGACAATCCTGAAACTTCATCGTCAATAGGGAGTAGTCTTTGGATAGACCAACTCACATTTTCGTATTAATAAACATCATCACACATCATAACGTCTCATTATGAAACAAGCAAGGTGGATAATATGGGCCCTAATAGCTCTGGCACACTTTTCGACTCCTGACATCGGTGCTCAGGAAAAATTCGAAAGAGGGCTCCAACAGATATCGTTCATACCTAAAGGACAGTGGATTACCGGTGTCAGCGTAAACTATACACAGGACAATCAGGATAATTACCAGTTTCTGATAGTAGAAAACATATCGGGCGACGCTTATTCGTTCAAGGTAAGCCCGATGCTTATGTACAGCTTTGCCGACAATATGGCCGCGGGGGCGAAATTTGGATATCGCCGAACGAAGGCTTTGATAGAAAACGGTTCGGTGATACTTGATTCGTCGACATCATACGACGCCGACAATCTATATGCCATCAATTCCAATTTCTATGGCACAGCATGTCTGAGAAACTATATTTCGTTCGGCAACAGTATGCGCTTCGGCCTGTTCAATGAGCTGCAGCTTGAACTCAGCGGCGGCCAGTCGAAAATATCGAACGGTACGGGCGACAACCTGACCGGTACGTTCGAACGTAATTTCGGACTGAACATCGGTCTGGCACCGGGATTTATAATGTTTCTCAATAATTACTCGGCACTTGAAGTCAATGTCGGCGTTCTGGGGTTCGGATATACCCATACGCGTGCCACTACCGACCAGGTGTACGTGTCGACTCGCAATTCGAAACATGCGAATTTCAAGGTCAATCTGTTTTCAATATCATTTGGAGTTGCCTTTTACCTATAATTGACAAGCTATGAAAACATTATATCACATCATCATAACATTGGGACTGTCGTTAGGATTCATAAACGTGGGAGCCCAAACAATCGTCGACACAGACGGCGTGACAATTCATCCGGATTTATCAAGAATCCCCAAGAGCCTGCTTGACGAGAAAGTGATAGTAGGAAATGACACGGTAAGCATAGTCATACCGGAACATAATTTCGGGAGATATGACCGTGGGTTGTACAACTATCTAATCATACCGAAAGGTACGTGGGTGTTCGGTATCACGGCGTCGTATGGCGAATTCGATGCTGACGATGTACAACTGCTGTCGGCCATCAAAGATTTCGACTTCGAAGGGAAGCAATATTCGATAAAGCCGACGTTGGGCTTTTTCATCCGAAATAACCAAGCACTCGGATTGAAATTCAACTATACACGAAGCGAGATGAACCTTGGACGACTGGCTGTGGACATAGGCGAAGACATAAATTTCGACATCAAGAACGTGAGCTATTATTCGTCAAATTATTCTACCGGCCTGTTCTATCGAAACTACATAGGGCTCAGTTCAGAGAAGCGTTTTGCCATATTCAATGAGGTAGACCTCAGTTTCGGAGCGGGCTCATCGAGATTCAAGCGCTATTATGACAATGTGCTCCGCGACACACGTACCACCATAACCGAGGCATCACTCAATTTCAGTCCGGGCGTTTGTATGTTCATCACGGACAATATCGGCTTCAACGTATCGTTCGGGGTGTTCGGCATCAAGCTACGCAACGAAAAGCAGCGCACCAACAATGCGGAAGAGGGCTCGCGCTTCAGCAGCGGGGCCAATTTCAAGTTCAATCTGTTTAATATAAATTTCGGCATAGGTGTTCACATTTAAACTATCGGGCATAAGCCTCAGAGTGGCAATCGCCACATCGTTAATTATATCAGTAGCGACGGGATGTATAAAGAATGACTTGCCCTATCCGCGCACGCAACCGAATTTCACGCATCTTGACGTTGCACACCAACTGCGCACGGCAGCCATCGATTCGGCGTCAAGAGTAGCCACAGTGTTTTTAAATGAAGAAGCCGACATCAAGAATGTGATGGTAACCGACTGCGCCATAAGCGCGGGAGCACGCATGACCGATTCGATAGCCTTCATTTCCGGCATCGATTTGTCGACACCATACGAAGTGACCCTGAGTCTTTACTATGACTTCACGTGGCAAATAGAGGCGATACAGAATATTGAGCGATACTTCGCTATAAGCAATCAGGTGGGAGCCTCGACGATAGACCCGGATCAGCATACGGTCAGGGCTTATGTGGCCGAAAGCGTGTCGCTTGGGTCGGTTAGGGTTAACAGCGTTAAGCTTGGGGGAGGCACAGCCACCATGCAACCTCGCATAGAGGGACGTTACGTAGACTTCACACGTCCGGTGACGGTTGATGTGACGGAATTCGGACGCACTACGCGATGGACCATAACCGTGGAACATGCCAAAACTACGGTGGCTATATCGAGCGTAGACGCCTGGACCAATGTGGCTTGGTGCTATGCAAGTGCAGAAGAGGGCAAAAACAACGGCTTCGAATACCGCAAAAGCGGAAACCAGGATTGGACCGTGGTGCCTAAGGTGTGGATTACGGCCTCAGGTGGAAATTTCGTGGCGCGGCTGATTCATCTACAGGCCGAAACGAACTACGAGGTGCGAGCATTCAGCGATAGCGACTATACTGAACCGGTAGGATTCACAACCGGAAGCAACATACAGCTGCCTAACGCGAACTTGGAAAACTGGTGGCTCGACGGACGTGTGTGGTGCCCGTGGGGGAAGGATGAGGATGCATTCTGGGGAACAGGCAACAAGGGCGCAACAATACTTGGCCCAAGCAATACCGTGCCTATCACCGACATAAACTCACTCACGGGCTATCGTGGCGCAGAATTGCAGACCAAGTTCGTGGGAATAGGCGCGTTGGGCAAATTGGCTTCCGGGAATCTATTCTCAGGCTATTACGTGCGTACAGACGGAACTGACGGCGTGTTGTCATTCGGCCGACCGTTCGATATGCGTCCGACTGCATTGAAAAGTCGCGTGAAATATACTACTGCACCAATATCGCACGTGTCAAGCGGCTTCGAGGATATGAAGGGACAACCTGACACGTGCACTGTGTGGTGTGCATTAGGCGATTGGGACGAGCCATACGAGATACGCACCAAGCGAAGCGACCGCCATCTATTCAACCCGTCGGATCCAGGCGTGATAGCCTACGGACACGTACAGATGGGTTACAGCACAGATGGATTTGTCGACGTAAAGGTGCCACTGGTATATGTGGCCACAAACCGTAAGCCCAGATACATCATCGTAGTTTCGGCATCGAGCAAATATGGCGACTTCTATACCGGCGGTAACGGAGCGGTGCTTTTAGTCGACTCGTATTCACTGGAATATGATTACGAATGATGCGTTGATGCAACAGCACTAAAAAACCAACGATTTCAATGTTCTCTTGCTACCTTTTTGGCTGACCGGGCTTGTCGCGCCGCGGGGTGAGGAACCCGGACGGCGGATAGTTCACGATTCAGCTCTCGCGAGGGCAGCTGCCGCATTCATTAGTGTTTTGATGGGATGGGGGATTTGCCGTACTGTCGGACTCGGGGGCGGTGGGGTGTGCCCTGCCCCGCGATTTTCACAAACTGCGGGGAGACCGGGT
>CAZRJT010000058.1:0-13215 GCA_964600585.1 uncultured Bacteroides sp. | reverse complement strand
GCCCGCGGCCTGAACAGGGGCCGTGGGCGCAGCATAGCATATTTTGCGGTGGAACAGTGTGAAGTCATAGGTCAGAAGGCAGAGGGATTAGGTTAGAGATTAGGTGAACGGAGCAGGAAGCTCCGACGGGTACAAAGGTAAGTACGCGAGGCGGGGAAATCGAGCGAATTTTCCTTTTTATGTGGGGTTGACAGGTTGTGGCATATAGATGTGCCTACGACGCTGAACGATAAAAGAGTCATATCCGGAATTTCTTAATCAATGACGTAGGACAAGATAATATTAACGACGCCCCAAATAATCATACCTCATTATCAAATCAGAGATGTATCTTGCTTCATAAATAGTTGTATCGGCGTTGAATACAGATTGCCCTATACCCGGCCAATCACTATCCGTCAAGTCCAAAAGTTCAAGCAATGTGGGAAAGATTGCAGATTGCATCACAATATGTTCAATCTTTCCAGATACCGGAGAGTTGAGAATTATCAACGGGGTTACCGATTTGTCGCTCCCAAATTTACCAGAGCCGTATTTTGCACGGCGAGCGAATGAAAATGCATTGTGGTCGCCAGTAATAACAACAAGCATTGATTCGTAGTCTGTTCGTCGTTTGAGATATTCAACAAAACGTCCTACGGCAGCATCGGAAAAATGTATTACATTCAGATATTTTGCCATTATTGGATGAATACCAGCGAAATCTAAGCGAGTTGCCCCACCCGGAAGTTGAAATGGCGTATGGCATGAATAGCTCACCATTTGAATGACGGCAGACACTCCTATTGGCCATATGCTGTCGGCCAGCATATGAGTTGATTGAGCGAAGAAAACACTGTCATCAACATGTATCGCATCTGGTGGGTAGGTTTGGTAGTCGCTTCTTGTCTTGAGTTTATTGTAACCGAATGCACGTGCAATCGCTGATTGATTGTAGGTCGATGACAAATCGGTTGTCATACAGCAACGTATGTTGGTACTCCGCTTGTCGGCCATTATTTTGGCAATTGAAGGATATTGATTACCCGGATATGTAAAGCAAAACGCTTCGTTTGACGGTGGGATAAGACCGCAATTCACAAGAAGTTGAGCGTCCATTGAGCGGGCCGTTCCAACCATAGGCATTACATTTGCTACGTATAGGGCCCCATCTTCGTGAGTCATACGGCTGATGTTTGGCGCAATAGGTTGCCCATTTATAGTCAAATCAATAACAAAACTCTCGAAAGATTCAAGGAGTATGATTATTAACGACATATATCGGCGCCCTCCACTCCTGTTTTGCACACATTTTTTGTTCTGTTGTATAAGCATGTTGATGCTACGACGCTCTTTGTCGTTTAATTTCAATCTGTTGAAGTCTCTAAATTGACTTGCTAAATTAGTGAACGGCGAGTATAGCACAGCAATTGACATATTTTCACTATGGGTATATCTAAGCCTTTGATAACGTTGTCGGAATGGTTCCTGGATGTTAAATGTGGAAGCAACGATCAAAGGTGTCAATGTAGCTACAAGCAGATATGCTCGTCGAGTTAAGGGGGATAAGCTTTCATTTCTTTTAGATGAGCATAGCAACATTGTTGTGACTAAAAATGCCGGGAAGAAAAGATAAGTCCATTGAAAGCTGTCGACTACAGAATCGATAAATCCACGCAAATTCATTATCAAACCGTATGCACTCAATGGAATCTGCGAACCAAACGTATCGAAATACATCAGATTACAAACCAAAAATATGTCAAGAAGCGCCAATATGCATATTGACACCCACCACCCATATTTGGACCAAAAAACGGCAGGGGCTGAGATAAGCACGGCCAATGCATGTGTCCAACCCCATACGGACGGTTCCGACAATAAACTGTATGAAAGGCCACTCATCCATATCCACAATACGTTAAACGTAACTATCGTCGTAATCGACATCAGCCATATAATCAGAATCACGTTTATCAAAGGATGTAATTTCGTATCTATAATTATTTATTGCTGTCAGCTAAAAATAATTACACCGGGATGCTAATAATCGTTGCAACAAACATCCCGGATGTAATATCAAAATACCGTTTTATGTTGATTCGTATTCAATCTACACGGTAATAGATAGTATCTTCCCAGTCATCGTCTCCATTACTATAGAATTCACGAAGAACAAGAGTGTCTTTTGTGAGTTCTTTGACGATATACGTGTCAATATAATTATTACCAGAATATACATAGGTAATTATAAGAAGATTATCATCCAACTCATAGGTGCCTGCACTCGGGAGTGACGAATGGATATAACATTTACCATCCTTTTTGAACTCAAATCCATACGCGTCGCTGTCGAAGCTCTCATATACCCAATCGTCAGTGCCGTCATCGGACCAAGTACCCACTATCATATCTGTCATAGTTGGCACATCCGGGACTTCGGGCACATCCGGAACTTCGGGGGTGTTTTCTTTGTGACACGAAAACAATATCAGAGGAAGCGTTATAGAGAATAGTCGTAATACGATTAAATTTAAAATTTTCATAGTGATTTAAATGTGGTGAACAGCTATTGAAGGGTAAAAATACAGCGCAATCACATTGAAGATATAGACAATTAACAGTCAATCAAATCCGTTTCATACGCCATATGGGCATATGCAAAATACGCTTAGCAGTTAATAGATTAGTTCTTTTTTATGTGGTTGCGCCGATAAAAACAAGAACTCGTTTGGCTATGGAGTAGTGATGGCTACATTCGTTTGAACAGCATTACGGTGTTATTAGATAGCTGGACGCTTAGAGTGCCACCTGCAACGGTTACCATCAGATTCCATTGGGCGTAATGTCCTTCAAACGGCAGAATGTCTTTGTCGCCACGGGTATAAATTACCGACAACCGCTTCCGGCCATCACTTGTGTCAGTCAGGCTCCAATCGAAATACATCGTTTCGGAGATATCAGCCCTTGAACCATAGTCGTTTTGAATGTATCCGGAATTATCGTTGTTAAAGACCAAGGTATATCTGTCATAGTAAGTCACATCACTTACATCAAGAAACCAAGTGCCCACTATCGAGTTTGTGTATTCAGTCTGATTTTGCGTAACATTGACGATTTTGGTAATGTCACCGCATGTAACGACAATTGAACCTGATCTTGGCGAGGAATCTCTGTTTTCAGATGTGGCAGTGACTACTATCGTCGAATTGCCTTTGCCGGATGATTGCGACAAGCTGATCCAGTCGGGAATACCAGTTATACTCCAGTCGCTGTTGCACGTAATTGAAAAGGTGGAATTGCTGCCAGAGCGGTAGTCCAAAGAAATTGAAGTAGGCGAGAGATTCAATTCTACCGGGTCATCATCGCCACCGCCACAAGAGAAAAGACCGATGCACAATACAGAGATGACCATTGCCAATGGAACTTTTAGAAAATTAGTTTTCATAATTGATCGCTGGCTCTACGACACCCAAGATGAGCCCTGAGTTTTTTTATTAGTGTAAAAAAAGATTGCGTGGGGGTCTACTTGTTACCCGTTCCACGTTCTGAGGCCCTGGAATTGCCCTTCTCAGTAGAACGAGCAACGCCGCAGAGGCCTCACGCAAATATGCATATATTTCCAAGGTGCTCACGCATCCCGGAAATAAGAGATATACATATCCACATAGGCGCCTACCGTTGCTGCATTCTTGACTGAGAATGAAATTTTCCAGGTTTCAGAACGTCAAGAAAGAGCGTCAAGTAACGCTTTCTTTATAAAATTTTGCATCCGCCCACATCACCCGCATATCCGTTGAATGGAAATATGTAGGCCTCTGCTTGCGATATGCCGATGGCAAAGATAAGAATTAATTTTATTCTGTGCAACAGCAATGTCGGGGGCCACAGGGCTGGAGCACGGCTCTTTCACGGCTCTCTCATTTAAAATCTCTTTGCGGAACGAGAAATCCCCATATTTAATAGGCGACATACAACCGATATAATCAAAAATGAACAAATGTCATGAGATGTCAATAAATTGGGTCTAGCCAACTAATATTCAGAATTTTATCTGTGCATAAATTTGGTCAAGTGTCAAATTATTCGAAACTTAAAACATTGATAAATATGCAATTATGAACAATTTTACACTTGACACAAAATCTTATGTTGCATCAATAGAGACATCCAATCTGCCCACAAAAGTACAAAGTATAACGCAAACATCCATCAATGACGGCAGCATTATGGATCGACTTGTGAATTTCGCCAAGACAGTACCTGATTTTCCCAGAATCGGCACAGGGAATTACCGTCAGAACCTTGGTGACATCATCATACTGATGATATTGGCCCGGATGTCGGGATGTGTTGCCCGCGCCGATATAATAGAGTTTGGTCGACACAATATCAAAAAATTTCAGTCAATGAGAATGTTAAAAAGATGTGTACCGTCGAGGTGCAGGTAGAATCTGAGTAATGATAAAATGAAGCCGGGGGCTCCGACGGGTGCAAAGATAAAACGAGAGAGGCGGTGGAATCGGGCGAATTTTCTCTTTTCGTGATTTTTTACGTATGAACTGTGACCACCATACGTTTAACCCAATTAAAATCAATCAGCTATAAATTAAGACACAAAAAGCTCCGAAAGCCAACCGATAGAGCTTTCGGAGCAATATGAGTAAGGATGTGACGCGAGACCTATTTCTTCTCGCTATCTTCGCGGAATGTGCGGGCCATTTGACTGCGAGCGACGTCAAGTTGTTTTTCGAGACGAGCCTTATTGAGCTGTGCAAGCTTGAAACGAGTGACAGCCTGAGCAGCACGATAGGTGTCGGCAAGAGCTTTAAGCTGGTCGGCCGGAAGATCGATGGAATAAGAGGTGTCGCCATAGAAGTGAAGTTTCAGCGGGACGTTTTCGTTTTCGACAGCAAACCGGCCTATAGTGTCGCATTCGGACTGCATAAAGGTGATAACTTCGGTGCCAAGAGAGCGGTCGTTGCGTTCGCCATCGTAATTAACCGTAGCAGAACGAGCTTCGGCCTGAGAATTGGATATTGCGACGGCAGTGCTTTTGACTTTCTTTTTGGAAGAGGAAATGACATAGAAGTGTCCGTCAGGCGACATACGAGCATATAGACCAGGAGCCGACGCCGGAATTTTACCTTTAATGGCTTTGCTAACGTAATAGCCTTCGACAGGATTTTCAACAAATTCAAGAATCTGGCGAAGCGAATCGCCTTCAATCTGCTGAACGGCACATATCGAATCGACAGTCTGCAACTCGAGCAGCGTAAGCCCCTCGATGGCACGTGGGCGGAGATGCATGCCGTCGCGACGGACATCGATCTGCGCCGGATAAGCAGACTCAATTGAGTCGAGAAGAGTGATAGCCTGACTGAAATTTGCGTCGTCGACAGCCTGAGTGGCCTGGTCGAGAAGCGATTGGGCGGCTTTGCGGTCGGAATCGCATGAAGCGAACATAACGGCAATAGCGACAGTAAAGACTGATGGTTTAATTGTTGCGCTGAACATCTTTAACTCCTTTTACGGTTTTGATTTTCTTGATTAAGTTGTTTAACGATTCGATGTTAACGGTGCCGACTGTTATGTGGCCCTGGAAAATGCCATCGTTGGAGTCGATGGCTATACTGCGAAGCGAGGTGTCTTTTTCTTTGTTGATGATTGACGTGATGTTTGTGACGATGCCGATGTCGTCGTGACCGATGATGCGAAGCGTAGCTGCGAACTGCTGCCCTATTTTTCCAGACCAGCGAGTGGTGATAATGCGATAGGGATAGCGGGTGCGTATGTTGCGCGCATTTGGACAGTCGGAACGATGTATCTTAATGACACCTTCGGCAGAAATGAATCCGAAAACGTCGTCGCCATAGATTGGATTGCAGCATTTAGACAGACGGTAGTTTATGCCTTTGATGTCGTTGCCGATGACGAGGACATCGGACGAGGTACGCGCATCGTCGACGGCGCCTTGAGGCGTCTGGAGAGTGAACTCCTCGGCAGAACGCGTTTCGGCGGGAGCGTCGTTTTTCTGCTCGATGTGTTCGTATTCGGCAATTATCTGGTTGATGTCTAGAGACTCGGATGCTATGGCATTGTAGAAATCGGTGACGGTCTTGTAGCCGAGGCGTTTTATGACCTTCATAAGCGAGGCTTCATCAATGTCGATTTTACGATTTTTGAAGCGTCGCTGAAGAAGCTCTTTGCCGAGTTCGGAAGAGCGATTATTGAGCTCGTTTATAGTCTGGCGAATCTTTGTGCGGGCCTTTGACGTGACTACAAAGTTGAGCCAGTCGGGTTTTGGAACCTGATTGGGAGATGTGAGAATTTCGACTGTATCGCCGCTTTTAAGCTTATAGTTGAGTTTTCGACTCCGATTGTTGACTTTTCCACCGATGCACGTGCAGCCGATGCGAGAATGGATGTTGAAGGCGAAGTCGAGCACAGTGGCTCCAAGTGGGAGTTTGTGGAGGTCGCCTTTGGGCGTGAACACAAATACTTCCTTATTGTAAATGTCCATTTTGACATTCTTCATCAGCTCCATCGGTCCGGAATCGGCGGCTTCGAGAATGTCGCGGACATGATTCATCCATACATCGAGGTCGTTTTCGCTCTTAATGCCTTTGTATTTCCAGTGTGCGGCGATACCTTTTTCGGCTATAACGTCCATACGCTTCGTGCGTATCTGGACTTCGACCCATTTTGATTCTGGACCTTTGACAGTGATGTGGAGCGATTCGTATCCGTTGCTTTTGGGTATGCTCAGCCAGTCCTTAAGTCGAGCGGGATTGGGCTGGTACATATCAGTGACGAGAGAATAGGCCATCCAGCATTCACTTCGCTCGCGTTCGGGGGGAACGTCTAAGATGATGCGTATAGCAAAAAGGTCGTAAATATGCTCGATGTCGGTGTTTTGCTTTTTCATCTTATTCCAGATGGAATAGATGGATTTTGTGCGCCCTTTTATATCGAATTTAAGCCCATGCTTCAGAAGCGCCTCGCGCACTGGAGCTATGAAAGAGTCGATGTAGGCGTCGCGGCTGGCTTTGGTTTCGTTGAGTTTACCGGCAATGCGGGTGTATATGTCGCGATTGGTGTATTTCAACGACATGTCCTCGAGTTCGCTCTTGATGGTGTAGAGTCCGAGTCGATGGGCCAAAGGGGCATAGAGATAGCTTGATTCGTAAGCTATGTCGCGCACCATTTTGTCGTCGGGATGATGATTGATGGCCTTCATAAGAATGAGACGGTCGACAATCATTATGATGATCACACGTATGTCTTCGGCGAATGTGAGGAGGAGCTTGCGGAAGTTGTCACTTTCGACTGCGACCTGACGGTCGTAGAGAGTGGAAACCTTGAGGAGCCCACCAACCAATTTTGCGACATCGGAATTCCACTGCCCGTCAATCAGAGAGAGCGTGATAAAACCGGAACGACATAGGTCGCACAAGAGAATGGCCATAATCATATTACGGTCGGGACCAATCGATTCGCAAAGCTCCTTGGCTGTGTTCATATTGTGAATCAATTTATTGATCCCGAACCTGTCACGGCCGTAATAGCCTTGCCGTATGCCATCGGAAATGACATTGCGCAGGCGCGAAATATCGCCGGGCAAAGCAACCGAACGTGTGACGCGGTCTAAATCTTTGTATAGCCCTAACAAAAGGAGACGTTCGTGATTGGTGAAGTTCTGAGTTTCCATTGCGAATACAGGGTTATTTTGACAAAATTACACCTTTAATTTCATTTATCAAGCATAATGCTTCAAAGGGTCGGGAGTTTTAACATTATGCAACTTATCGAATGTGCATCCTGAACATAAAAATCCCCGGCGGAAAGGCCGGGGATAGTAGTTCGGGACGAGTTGTGCGGCATATAAGCAGATTACATATCGCTGTTGCGAGGATTGTTGTTGAGCGTGCGGGTTCGTTCACGTTCAAGAGCTCCGTCAACATCATTATGGTCGGCATCGTTGACAGCCACACCGGGATACTGAAGTGCATCCTGTATCTTCTCTTCAGATGTTTTTTGTTTCTTATCCTTATCCATAGTCGTAATTTATTTTGTTGATTTTTGTTGCTGTTTTATTATTTAACAACTGAATAGGGATAATTGTTGACCGTAAACGAGAATGTTTTATTTTTCATCGCCCGCAAGGGGAAGTCGATTGAGTTCTTCGATATAATCGAGGAGCTGCTCACGACCGCGCTTATCCTCGCTCGACGTGACAAACACGGGTGGAAGTTCCTCCCATGTTTCAAGAAGCTTGGCACAATAGTCGGCGATTTTTCGCTTGGACACTTCGACTCCCATCTTATCTACTTTGGTGAACACGATGCTGAAGGGAATCTGATTTTCACCTAACCATTCCATAAACTCCATATCGATTTTCTGGGGCTCATGGCGGGAATCAATCAGCAGAAACAGATTTGTCATCTGCGAACGATTGAGTATGTAACCTTCAATCATAGTGCGCAGTCTGTCGCGGTTCTCTTTGTTACGACGGGCATATCCGTATCCGGGAAGGTCGACAATATACCAGGAATCGTTGATTTTAAAATGATTTATAAGCATTGTTTTGCCGGGAGTCGATGATGTCATAGCGAGATTTTTACGCCCAGTGAGCATATTAATCAGCGATGATTTACCAACATTAGAACGACCAATAAAGGCATATTCGTGGCAGCGAGTGTCGGGACATTTGCGCACGGTGCTGTTGCTTATTTCAAATTTAGCGTCATTTATCTTCATAACCATATTTTTATTCGGGGAGTAAAGTTAACACTTATTTCTATCGCCACATAACATTTATACAATATTTTGGATAAGTAGCCATCCTTTAATCCCACATTAGGTGTGTAATTTATAACGATTACCAACTTCGGGAAGTTGAAACAACAGAGTATTTTTTATTGGGGCGATATGGGAATTTTGTAGTAATTTTGCATTGTGAGCAAGGTTAGAGAACATATTTTCAAGTTCAAGCAATTTGAACTGAGCAATGAAAACAGCGCAATGAAGATTGGCACTGATGGAGTGTTGCTCGGGGCATGGTGTGACGCAGGAACGGACCAGACAATCTGGGACGTGGGCGCGGGCACGGGATTGATAGCCTTGATGCTCGCACAAAGATGCAATGGCAACATCGTGGGCATAGAAATAGACCCTGCGGCAGCCAACGAGGCAAGATACAACGCGGCAAGGTCGCCTTGGGGAGACCGCGTGGAAATAGCCGAGGGAGACGTGATGAAGATAGCCGACAGACTGCCACAGCCGAATCTGATTGTGAGCAATCCACCATTTTTCGGCGAGGGACTGAGAGCCCCGGAGAAATGGCGCGGAATAGCCCGAAGCGGCGATAGCCTTGAGTTCGTGTCGCTTATAAGACTAGCGGCATCTCATCTGTCGGCCAATGGCGAACTGGCTATGATTTCGCCACGTGACGCGCAGGATGAGATTGAATTTGAAGCGGCAATGTGCAAGCTGCATATCAGGAGAAAGTGTATGGTGCATTCGAAGGCCGGATGTGATGCCATAAGAATTTTATGGCAACTGACACGAAATGCGGGCCCCATGAAGCGTGAAGAGCTTTACATAAGGGATGCCTCAGGAGAATATTCACAGGAATACAAGATGATTACGAAAGATTACTATTTGAATCTATAATATATAACCCTAGTATGATAACGTTTACAGTGCCAACACAAAAGAGAGTGTGGTTATTCGTGTGTATAACAGCTTTGTGCTTCATAATCGGTTCGGTGATAATAGGAGTGCTAACGCTTAAGGGAGCCACCCCTCCACGCCTTCGAATTGCGATGGTGCTGCAGGACGTGATGATGTGGATGGTTCCGGCCATAGGAACGGCCGTGTTGATAACTCGGCGTCCAGCAGAATTTCTGATGGTGAGGCGGAACGTTGATGTGCTTACAGCCTTGACGGTATGTCTTACGCTGGTGGCATCAATGCCTGTGATGAATGGCATAATAAAATGGAATGCGGGACTGGAATTGCCTGAATCAATGCATTCTATTGCCCAATGGATGCGCAATGCAGATGATTCGGCAAATGAAATGGTGAAGGCTCTGATTGGCGGAAATTCGATTGGCAGCCTAATCATCGGTGTGCTGATAGTGGGTGTGCTTGCCGGCTTAAGCGAGGAATTCTATTTCAGGGGAACGATGCAAAGACTATTTGTTACGTCGAACGTGAACCGTCATATAGCTGTGTGGACGACGGCTCTGATTTTCTCGGCGATACACTTTCAATTTTTCGGATTCGTGCCAAGATTGCTTCTGGGCGCATATTTCGGCTACGTGGTGCTGTGGAGTCGGAATATATGGATCGGGGTGATAGCGCATTCGTTCAACAATACGCTCGCCGTTGTGGCAATGTGGCTTACGCCTGACCGTATGACGGTTGACCTGAACACGATAGGGACTGACTTTTCGTCGAGCGAGAAGTATCTGTCGGCGTCAAGCCTTTTGTTGACTTGCGTGCTGATATGGATTGTGTTCAGGCTCTGCAAGGCACGTGCGGCAGTGACTGCGACAGAGGATTAATCGAATTTTTTTCGGTTGAATATAAATCCGCGCCCTAAATATTTTTCGCGTACAATCGGATTTTCGGCAAGTTCTTCGGAGGTGCCCTGAAACAGGATTTTTCCTTCAAACAACAGATAGGCCCTGTCGGTGATGCTCAATGTCTCGGGAGCATTGTGGTCGGTGATTAAAATGCCTATGTTTTTCTCCTTGAGCTTATAGACAATGTACTGGATGTCTTCGACGGCAATAGGGTCGACCCCGGCAAAAGGCTCGTCGAGCATAATGAAACGTGGATTGATTGCCAAGCAACGTGCGATTTCGGTGCGTCGGCGTTCGCCACCGGAGAGCTGGTCGCCAAGATTTTTACGAACTTTTTCGAGTCGGAATTCGGCTATGAGGCTTTCAAGCTTTTCGCGTTGCTGCGCAGGCGTCATGTCAGTCATTTCAAGGACCGCCCTGATGTTGTTTTCGACGCTCAACTTGCGAAAGACGGATGGTTCCTGCGCAAGATATCCGATGCCGTTCTTTGCGCGTTTATATACGGGGAATTTTGTGATGTTCAAATCGTCAAGGAATATCTCGCCCTGATTAGGAGTTATAAGCCCTACGGTCATATAGAAAGTGGTGGTCTTCCCGGCACCATTCGGCCCGAGCAAACCCACAATCTCGCCTTGCTTCACTTCGATGGACACGTCATTCACCACTGTGCGCTGACGATATTTTTTGACTAAGTTTTTGGTGCGCAACACCATTTTTTCCTGTTCCATATAATCAAAGGCATCAAATTTTTCTTCGTGCAAAATTAATGAAAAAGGTTGTAAATAGCCAAGAAAGCACGGATTAATCCCAAATAAGCCAATTTTTAGCCCTTAAGTGAAACGAATTAGGTTAGCCTGATGACAAAAAAATACGTAAATTTGTGGGTTGAAAACGAAACGAAACAAATGGAACTGATATGATATTGACATCATCGTTAACCAAATTCGGCAAATATTGCCTGTTTATGAGACGGGTGTTCACCATTCCGGACAAGTGGAAGGTGTTTTTCAACCGTACTATATTCGAAATCACAAAGCTCGGCATAGATTCAATCCCGCTCGTTATGATCATATCGATATTCATCGGAGCTGTGATAGCGATACAGATGCAACTTAACATATCGTCACCCTTGATTCCAAGTTATTCAGTCGGCCTGGCCACGCGCGACATCGTGTTGCTGGAGTTTTCGAACTCCATATTGTGTCTGATACTCGCAGGTAAGGTCGGCTCCAACATCGCATCGGAAATCGGCACAATGCGTGTGACCGAACAAATCGATGCGTTGGAGATAATGGGCGTGAATTCATGCAATTATCTTGTTTTGCCCAAAGTGGTTGGATTTGTACTTTTTATGCCTGTGCTCGTGGCATTCTGCATTGCCACGTCGCTTTTCGGCGGTTTTGGAGTGGCGGTTTTCACTGATTTGATATCCGTATCGCGTTACGTCTACGGTCTTCAGGCCTTGTTCCAGGAGTGGTATGTGTGGTACGGGTTCATAAAGTCGCTGTTCTTTGCATACATCATAAGTTCCATATCGGCTTTCTGCGGATATTACGTAAAAGGTGGCGCACTTGAAGTGGGCAAGGCAAGCACCAATGCGGTTGTGTCGAGCAGTATCTTCATTTTGCTGATGGACGTTATATTAACCAAATTGTTGCTGCAATGATAGAAGTAAGACATATCACTAAATCATTTGACGGTAAGACGATTCTGCACGACGTGAGCGCTACATTCGATGCAGGAAAGACAAATCTGATAATTGGTCAAAGCGGCTCGGGAAAGACCGTGCTTATGAAGTCGATCGTAGGATTGGTGCGACCGGAAGAAGGAGAGATACTGTATGACGGACGCGATTTTATGAAAATGGACTCAGCACAGATAAAAAGTTTACGCGAGGAAATCGGGATGCTGTTCCAGGGCTCGGCATTGTTCGACTCGGAAACCGTTCTTGGAAACGTGATGTTCCCCCTTTCGATGTTCACCGACATGAGCCAGGGAGAAATGCGCGACCGTGCATTGTTCTGTCTGGAAAGGGTGAATCTGAATGGCGCCGACAAGAAGTATCCGTCGGAATTGTCGGGAGGTATGCAAAAACGTGTGGCAATTGCCCGCGCTATTGCGTTGAACCCGAAATATCTGTTTTGTGACGAACCGAACTCAGGACTCGACCCGCGCACGTCAATATTAATCGATGAGCTTTTGAGCGATATCACCCACGAATATAACATAACCACAATCATAAATACCCATGATATGAATTCGGTGCTTGGCATCGGAGAAAACATCATATTCCTGAATAAGGGGTATCGTGAATGGGTGGGTGATAAGAACGAGATATATTTGACTACAAATCAAGCTTTAAATGATTTTGTGTTTGCGACCGATTTGTTCCAGAAGGTCAAAAACTACATAATCGAGAATGCACATAAATAAGTGTCATATGGAGGCAATAGTCTGCCACCTACCCCAATAATTAAGTATCTCGGCAATAAAAATCAAGTGCAGCTCCATTCGATGAAGCTGCACTTATTATTATGAGAAGTAGGGAGAATGATCGGATAGTGTGTTATTCTTCAACATTCTTTTCAGCGTATTCCTTAAGCAGTTTTTCCTGAACATCGGCCGGAACCAATTCGTAGGACGC
>CAZRJT010000057.1:0-13221 GCA_964600585.1 uncultured Bacteroides sp. | reverse complement strand
AATGCGCTGTGCCTGACTTTTATGATTTTAAAACATTCTCCGATACTTATTTCTCCCTCATATATACATTGATGGGCGTACCGGTAAAATCCCAATTCTCACGTATCTTATTCTCAAGATACCTTCGATAAGGCTCCTTGACCCACTGCGGCAAATTGCAGAAAAATATGAACGTGGGCACTGGCGAGCCCTTAAGCATCGTGACATACTTTATCTTAACATACTTGCCCTTATTTGCTGGCGGCGGATACGCAGCAATGGCCTCAAGCATCACGGTGTTCAACTGCGAAGTAGGCACCACACGCTTACGATTGCCATAAACCTCCACCGCTGTTTCAAGCACCTTATAGATACGCTGCTTGGTCAATGCCGAAGTGAATATAATCGGAAAATCGACAAACGGTGCAAACCGCTCGCGTATGGCGGCTTCAAAATGCGATATTGCGGCCTGACTCTTGTTTTCAACAAGATCCCATTTGTTTACACACACCACGAGACCCTTCTTATTTCGCTGTATCAACGAGAATATATTCACATCCTGACTCTCTATGCCCCTAGTGGCATCAATCATCAGTATGCACACATCCGAAGCTTCTATGGCACGTATGCTTCTAATCACCGAATAATACTCGATGTCCTCATTGACCTTCGCCTTTTTGCGAATGCCCGCCGTATCAACAAGATAAAAATCGAAGCCAAACTTATTATACCGCGTATATATACTGTCACGGGTCGTACCGGCTATATCAGTCACAATATGGCGATCTTCGCCAATGAAAGCATTTATTATCGACGACTTGCCGGCATTTGGACGTCCGACAATGGCAAACTTCGGTATATCTTCAAGTTCATCTTCCGAATCCACATCTTTCTCCGGAAGCTTTTTCACTACTTCATCAAGCAGATCGCCTGTACCGAATCCGTTCACTGCCGAAACCGGATAAGGTTCGCCAAGGCCCAGGCTATAAAACTCAGGCACATTATAGAGCCAGTCGCCTGAATCAACCTTGTTGGCTACCAATATCACCGGCTTACGCGACTTGCGCAATATCTCGGCCACGTGGTCGTCAAGATCGGTAACTCCGTTCATTGCATCGACCACAAACAATATTTCATCGGCCTGCTCTATGGCCACATTGACTTGCTTGTTTATCTCATTCTCAAATATGTCCTCGCTATTCACCACCCATCCGCCGGTATCGACAATCGAGAATTCTTTCCCGTTCCAGTCCACCTTGCCATATTGCCGGTCGCGGGTAGTGCCGGCTGTATCATCTACTATCGCTGTACGGCTCTGCGTCAAACGATTGAAAAGCGTGGACTTGCCCACATTTGGCCGACCTACGATAGCTACCAATTGTCCCATAATATTATAGTTTCTTTTATTCGTGATATGCAAATATACGCATTTTATCCCACATCACAATTATTCAATGTATCCAAATGAACGAAGCTTATTCTCTCTATTTCGCCAATTTGGCTCCACTTTCACAAACAATTCAAGATACACACTCTTTCCAAAAAATGCCTCAATATCCTTACGCGCTTCAGTGCCTACTTTCTTAAGTTTCGCTCCGCCTTTACCTATAAGTATGCCTTTTTGCGTATCGCGTTCAACATAGATTACGGCCATAATATGGATGGCACCCTCTTTTTCGTCAAATTTTTCGACTATGACTTCTGCCGAATAAGGCACTTCCTTGTCATAATTAAGCAATATCTTCTCCCTGATTATCTCCGTAACGAAGAATCTTGCTGGCTTGTCAGTTAGCGCATCCTTGCCAAAATAAGGAGCCGATTCAGGGAGCAATTCCACTATGCGGGCCATAATATTAGTCACATTGAAATGCTCTTTTGCCGATGTCGGGAAAACCTCGGCGTTCGGAAGAAGTTCTTTCCAACGCTTTACGATCATCTCCAGCTCCGTTTGTCCGCCTTTCAGCAAATCTATTTTATTTATTACCAAAAGTACCGGCACAGTCTCCTTAGCAACTTTTGCAAGAAAATCGGCATTTTTGGTCGGATCCTCTATCACATCGGTCACGTAAAGCAATATGTCGGCATCAGTCAACGCTCCCTCTGAATATCCCAGCATACTTTCCTGAAGTTTATATTTGGGGGCCAGAACGCCGGGCGTATCAGAAAACACAATTTGATAGTCAGGCGCATTGACAATTCCCATTATTCGGTGGCGGGTTGTCTGAGCTTTAGAGGTTATGATACTTACACGTTCCCCCACCAAATCATTCATAAGGGTCGATTTTCCTACGTTCGGATTGCCTACGATGTTTACAAATCCAGCTTTATGTTCTGCCATATCTTTAAGTCTTTAAGTTTTAAATTTTCTAATAAAACAAAAATAGCATCTAAAAAGATGCTATTTTATAACTTTTTAAATAATCTAAAGCCATTAGATGTCCCATATGACATACATTGCGCCCCATGTAAATCCGGCTCCGAATGCCGTCAATATCAACTTATCACCCTTCTTTATGCGATTCTTGTATTCATCAAGACACAACGGTATAGATGCCGCACTCGTGTTGCCATAATGCTCTATGTTGACCAGCACTTTTTCCGGAGCGATGCCGGCACGCGACGAAACCGCTTCGATGATTCTGAGGTTTGCCTGATGAGGTATGAGCCAATTGACACTTTCCATTGTCAAACCGTTGCGCTCAGCTATGCAAAGCGACGATTCGAGCATATCGGTAACGGCATGTTTATAAACATGGCGGCCATCCTGGAAGATGTAATGTTCGCCGCGGTCAACCGTTTCATGCGATGCGGGCAAAACAGAACCGCCGGCCTTCATCAGCAAATGGTCTCGACCTTCTCCATCCACATGGAACACTCCGTCAATCACGCCTACCGCACGATCGGTGGGTTCAAGCATAACGGCGGCGGCGGCATCGCCAAACAGCGGGCAAGTGGTACGATCAGAATAATTCACCATCGACGACATCTTCTCGGCCGCAACGATTACTACTTTTTTACGCAGCCCCGACTTTATGTAGGCTGCTCCATCTTCAAGCGCCACAAGGAAACCCGCACAAGCTGCCTGGATGTCGTAGGCATATGCGTTTTTCATACCGCATTCGTGCGCGATGACCGAGCCCGTTGATGGGAAACGATAGTCGGGATTGGAAGTTGCGCATATGAGCAACTCCACCTCTTCTGGTTTGACTCCGGTCGATTCAAGCAGGCGATTTACCGCTTGAACGCCCAGATACGATGAGCCGGCATTTTCCTTCTTAAGTATTCTGCGCTGCTTGATGCCAACACGTGTGGTAATCCACTCGTCATTGGTGTCCACCATCTTCGACAACATGTCGTTGTCCAGAATATCGTCAGGGGCATACGATGCTATACCGGAAATTCTCGCGTTCAGCATAATGTCTTTGATTTTTTTAATGAAAAAAATCTCCCAAAATTGTTTTCACCACATTTTCAGGAGATATTGGTTCTGATAATGCCGCTTATTTCTTATGTGGCATGCGTGCGTGCTTCACGCCGGCTTAGATAGCCTCAGCCTTTTCGATAGCGATTTTTCCGCGATAATAGCCACATTCACCACATACGGTGTGATAGATATGCCATGCACCGCAGTTGGGGCAGAGTGCCAATGTAGGAGCTACAGCCTTATCGTGAGTTCTACGCTTTGCTGTACGAGTCTTTGATTGTTTGCGTTTAGGATGTGCCATTTTCTTATTGTTGTTTAGTTTCTATTTTTAATTACATTTCTGTGTCTCCGTTCGATGAAAGCTTCTTCAGTCCGTCCCAACGCGGATCCGATTCCATCTTTTCGCTGTCGTTGGCTTCCATTACTTCCATTTCATCGATAAGCGCATTTTCAAGCTCGGCATCCTCATCGCCCTGATGCGTACGATGCTTCTTGAGCATTGCGCTCATCTGGCGATTGCATTTGCCCAGCGGATGAACATGCTTCATCGGAATAGCCAAAGCCACGGTATCATAAATCATATAAGCCACATTGAGATAATTGTCGCTCTCCGGTATCACGAGCAAATCGTCCGAATCGTCATTGTAGTCATCGCCATACTTCACTGTGATATGGTAATCGGCTTCAATCGGAAACAGCAGATCGTCAAGACACCTGTCGCATATCAGCGTCACTGTGCCCGATATGTTGAAACTGACGTCATACATATCCGATTTGTGAACAACCGTAAGCTTCACCGTCAGGTCGGCGTCATGAATATCTTCACTTTCCATATTCACAAAGAACTGTTTGCCCAGCTTATACTCAAATTCATGAGTGCCCGCCGGCATACTCTTCAATGGAAGCTTATATTCTGTAAATTTTCCCACAGCTTATTATATTCTTTTTGAAAAAACTGTGCAAAGGTAGTCATTATCTTCTATTTTAACAAGCCATTATCGAAAATATTTTACCTGCCGAGCCTAACCGACAACAAAAAATCAGCTATATCTTTCAGAACTTGGTCGTTTATCGTCTCCTCTATATTGCCGTAATTCATACTCTCCCGACGGTTCGACGCTTTCTGAAACAAGTGGTTAAGTCCTTCGTAACATTTCACCTTGGCCTGAGGCACCAGCTGCCTGATCGACTCAAGATTCATATCCGCATCTACCTGAAAATCATAATCTCCATTAAGGGCCAGAACCGGACATTCAACCTTCGGCAAATACGCCGTGGCATCGAGCCGCACGAAATTCACATACCATGGCTGCGTCATCGCCCGCACGGTCTGCTTCACAGCCTCATCGGCTCGGCCTTCTTCCTTTGCCGTCTCTTCTATCACCCTGCCAAGCTCCGCAATATCCTCTACCGTGTCTATTGCCGTAAAAATCTTTTGGAGTCTGTCGGTCTGCTCCGCGTCAAGCGGAACCCCGCGAAATTCCGCAATTGCAGAATTCTGCTTAAGCATCAAATCGCGCCCTTTCACTGCCATTCCGGCCAGCGACACCACAAATGCCACCTCATCCGGATACTCGGCCGCATCAATAAAAGCAATCGTTCCGCCCTCGCTATGCCCCAGCAAGCCGACGCATGACGAGTCTATGTCCGAACGTCCTTTAAGATACCTCAATGCCGACATGGCATCCTCGGCATAATCAAATGTTGTGTCATCGGGTGTTCCGGCGCTTGAGCCGCCAACGCCCCTGTCATCATATCTCAGCACTGCCCAACCGGCACGGGTAAGATAATCAGCTATCACCGCAAACGGCTTATGGCCGAGCATTTCCTCATCCCTATTCTGCAGCCCCGAACCCGAAATCAGCACAACTGCTCCTGGCTTTTGCATCGAATAATAAGGCTTGGTCAGCGTACCGGCCAAATCTACGCCGCCATGGCCGAACGACACCTCCTCGACTTGATACATAAATGGCGGACGAGGCTCCTGCGGACGATTGATTGACACTTCCGACTCCGTGGTACGCACCAACGTTGTAGCCAACGATACGCCCTGGGTAAATGTGCCTGCGATACTCGACCCGTCAGCCGACAAAACGCCCTCAAAACGCCCGCGTATGCTGGGAATGTCTATTCTGATGGTATCCCCATTCACTTCCGCGTCGCCGCACGGAATACCGCGCACGCCTTGCGTCGGACTGTCCATAGTGACCTTCAACGCATCCTCCGAGTCGAACATATGGAACACTATCGGCACCACCGAAACCTGACCTTTCCACCAGCCCGCAAAGCCTTCGCGAGCACACAACGTCATACCCGTCATCATGCTCAACGCCACCAATGCACCCTTCAGCATATCCCCTACTTTTCAAGGTCGGCAAGAATCGTTTTCAGCTCCTCTTCAGTAGTTGTCAGACGACTGCGGCATTCGCCTATCAAGGCCGTCGCCCGACGCGTATATGCCGCCAGACTGTCGATGTCGCATCCGTCGCTCTGCATATTGCGCAATATTGCTTCCAGCTCGGCCACCGCCTGATTGTACGACAGTTCTTCAACCGGTTTGAATTTCAATTTTTCTTCATGTTCCATATTCTCTTCTCTTATATCGGTTTCGTTATACAAATATCCGTGCACACCACCATTCCCGGTAGTGCCGCCTATTTATTAGACGAAAAGAATGCCGATAAATTTCATCGGCATTCTTTTTTATTTGGCAGGGCGCAATACGCCCGCTGCACAACGGCCCTCGCTCATAAGACGGGCCTGCATAAAATCAATTACTCGGCAACCGAAAATTTGTAGATACAATTGCTTTTGTAAACATCGCCCGGTCTCACAACCACGCTCGGCCATTCTGGCTTATTGGGCGAATCGGGGAAATGCTGGGTTTCAATGCACAATGCCGACCGAACCGGATAAGCCACACCCTTCTTTCCGGTCACGGTGCCGTCCAGGAAGTTTCCTACATAGAACTGCACGCCCGGCTCGTCAGTGAACACTTCAAGGCAGATGCCCGTTTCCGGGTCAACCACTCTGGCGGCCACCTGCGACAAATCGCCCGGATGGTTCAGAACGAAATTATGGTCATAACCCTTGCCATTGTGAAGTTGCTCGTCATCGGCTTCTATATCGCGGCCTACGGCTTTCGGCTCACGGAAGTCGAACGGCGTTCCCTCCACGCTGCGGATTTCGCCCGTAGTCATGAACGTGCTGTCAACAGGAGTGAAATTATCTGCGTCGAACCACACCACCTCATTAAGGATGTCTTTCGAAGCATCACCGCTTAGATTAAAATACGAGTGATTGGTCAGATTCAGTATAGTAGGCTTATCAGTCGTTGCCTCATAGCTTATGTTCAAAGCATTGTCGGCCGTGAGCGAATAGACTACCGTCACATCCACCTTCCCCGGGAAATTTTCATATCCGTCGGGTGTTTCGAGTTGCAGCTTAAGAGTCGAGTCGTTGAGTTGGTCAGCTGTCCACACTGCCGCATGAAATCCCTTGTCGCCGCCATGCAGACAATGTCCGAAATTATTCTGAGGCAGATTATACTCCACTCCGTCAAGCGTAAACTTGGCATCGCCGATACGGTTGCCATAACGGCCTATAAGTGCTCCGAAATTTCCATCTATATTCACATAGTCGGCTATCGAGTCATGGCCCAGCACGACATCAGTCATATTCCCGTTACGGTCCGGAACCATCAGCGACACCACGCGACCGCCAAAATTAGTTATACATGCCTCCATTCCGGCGGCATTCTTCAGGACGTACAATGCGGTCGGCTTTCCGTCCACCACACTTTCAAAATCGCTCGGATTCAAGCCCGACAGCGTCTTCGACTCTTCGCCACCCTGCTGCGTGCAGCTGCAAAGCAACGCTCCGATTGCAATTGACAATACTTTGCTCTTCATACTGTTGTTATAATAATGATTTGACTATTATTTGTTAAGGCTGTTCACAAGCTTCTTATTCACCTCTCTGACGCGGTTTTCGTCCACCTTCACCTTTTCGCGGTCATAAGTCATAAGGCCATTCACTTCCACTTCTACGTCCGTAGTTTGCGTGTAAACGGCACCCGTAAATCCGGCCTCTACCATATCTATCAGCTGATTCACGTACTTCACATACTCGTCGGTCACCTCCTTTTCGTCCTTGAACTGAATATAGCCCCAATTGCGGTCGGGAGTCCAAAGATGCCCCTCCTTAACGAGGCCTATGCCGCCGAATTCGCCCAGCACGTTCGCGCGCTGACCATCATAAAGATACATCGCCGGGCCCGGATAATTATGGAGGTCAAGTATGTCGCCACAGGCAAAGAAGTTGCCCCCGCTGGCCGGATTCACCAGACGCGACGGGTCATAAGCCTTGGTCCAGTCGGTGATTTCCTCTGTTTTAAACTGGCCCCAGCCCTCATTGAAAGGCACCCAGGTCACAACGCACGGATAATTGTACAGATAATCCATTATCTCCTTCCACTCCCTGCGATAATTCGCTTCGCTCTCTTCCGAACGTTTGAACTCCGATCCATTGAAATAATTGTGGTTCTGCCACTGATTTCCACGTCCGTTGTCCCCGCTCGGCATATCTTGCCATACGAGGATGCCCGCTTTATCGCAATACGTATACCACAATGCCGGCTCCACTTTCACGTGTTTGCGTATCATATTGAAGCCCCAGTCCTTGGTCTTGTCCACGTCATAGATCATCGCTTCATACGACGGCGCCGTGTAAAGTCCGTCTGGCCACCAGCCCTGATCGAGCGGGCCATACTGAAACAAATCCTTGTTGTTGAGCTGCATCCTCACGCGGCCCTGGCCGTCGCGCTTTGTCGATATTTTGCGCATCGCCGTGTAGCTGTCCACTTCGTCCACAAGCTTGCCGTCCTCATACAAAGCCACCTTCACATCGTACAGGAATGGGCTGTCGGGCGACCAAAGTTTTGCGTCTGCCGGCATTCTGATTTCTATCGGACGTCCATTGACGCTTTTGCCCGACGCAACGACTGTTTCGCCATCCTTCACTGTCACTTCTGCAAGCTGGCCCGCCGATGCCACCGAAGGTTCCACCGTCACGGTCAGCATATTTTTATCTATGTCGGGCAACGTGCGCAGCGAGGCGATGTGCGTACGCAACACCGGCTCGAGCCACACCGTCTGCCAGATGCCCGTAACAGGCGTATACCATATCCCGTTCGGATTTTCCATCTGCTTCCCAACTGGCTGATAGCCGCGATTTGTCGGATCCCATACACGCACCACTATCTGATTTGCGCCTTTAGCGTTCAATGCCTGTGTGATATTCATCCCGAAAGGCGTATATCCCCCCTTATGTTCGCCGACTTTCACGTCGTTCACCCACACGTCGCATTGCCAGTCCACGGCACCGAAATTAAGCATAACGTCCTTACCCTTCCACGAACTCGGAATGGTGAAATCTCTCTTATACCACAATGCCTGATTAGCTCCAACCGTCTTGCCTACGCCCGACAGGCTCGATTCTACGGCGAACGGCACCAATATCTCTCCGTCGTATTCCGTTGGAGCCGCCGCGTCTTTAGCCACTATGGCATAGTCCCACAAGCCATCAAGGTTTTCCCATGCATCGCGCGCCATCATCGGACGCGGATATTCCTGCCACACATTTTCAGGCGTCACTGTCGAGGCCCAACGGGTTTTGATTCTGTCTCCGACAGGCGAATAGGCAAATGCCTCGCCGAATGCTGCCAACAAAACCAAAACGAATACGATTCGCATTTTCATTTGTTAAGGTCTATTTTTGGTTTGAATTATTTGATTGCACTTGATGATTATCCGCCTCAAAGTTAGGCATTATTAAGCACATATCCAAACCAAACGCCACAAAATGCAGCCGTTCACTCTGCCACCGAGCGCACCGTTCCGTCTGCCAGCAGCGTCTCGATTACGCTTCCCGGGGCCACCTCTGACGCGCTTTTCACCGACTTTCCGTTCACGAGCGTCAGCGAATATCCTCGGTTGAGTGTCGACTGGGGCGACAACACTTCCACCAGACGCGCCCTCGCGTCAAGCCGTTCGCGCTGATGCTTTATCGCATTCTCTCCTCCTACGCCCACCATCTCAACGTAATGCGACAACCTCGACAGCTCAGAACTGATTCTGCGCCCTATCACACCCGACACGCTCATCGCGCCGCGACCCATACGCACATTCGCACGCTCAATCACGCCTCTTGCCGCCACCGGTAGCAATCCTTCGCAATAAGCCAGCTGTGTTCGGCTCCCGCCGGTCTTCTCCACCGCCGCACGCCCTATCTCCAATGCCAGCTCGCGTAGTCTGTCCAACGCGCCCTCTCCGTGCCCTATCAGCCATTCGGCTGCCGCCGTCGGAGTTTTCACCCTCATATTAGCCACGTAGTCAAGCACCGTCACGTCACGTTCATGCCCTATGCCCACCACCACCGGCAGCGGAAACTGCGCCACGCTCGAAGCCAGGTCATAGTCGTCGAATGCAAGCAGGTCGCTCGTCGCGCCACCTCCGCGTATTATCACCACGCAGTCCCATTGCTCGCACTCCGCCATTATCCGTTCCAATGCGTCTATCACCGAACGCGCCGTCCGTTCGCCCTGCATCACCGCCGCAAACAGCTTGCACTTGAATCGCAGATTCCTAGGATTGCCATACAGATGATTGATGAAATCACCGTAGCCCGCAGCCCCCTTGGCCGAAATGACGGCCACTCTGTTGGCCAACGTCGGCCATTCCAGCCGGCGATTGTCTTCAGCCACGCCTTCACGCATAAGCCTGTCGAGTATCTCGCGGCGACGGCGCGCAACGTCGCCTATCGTAAACTCCGGATTGATGCCGCTTATCACCAGCGACAGCCCGAAGGCGGCGTGATAATTCACGCTTCCTCTCACCATCACCTTCATTCCCGTCGAAAGCCTGCTCCCGGTCACCGACGAAAATTCAACGCTGATTCGGCCATAAGCATTCGCCCAGATGATGCCGCGCAGACGCGCTTCCACTCCCCCCGTGGCCTCATTTTTTTCCACGAGCTCCATATAGCAGTGCCCGCCGCTCACGCGCACGTCGCTCAGTTCGGCGGTCACCCACACGTCCTGCGTCTCAGGCACCGACACCAGGCCCGCTATGCGCCTGTTCAATTCTCTAAGCGTCAGTGCCCGTGGCCCCAATCCGTCCCTCGTCACTTTTCGCTCACTTTGCATTCACGAACTTCTTCCCGTTCCATACATATTTGAGCATGGGCAGCAGATACGGAGCCACCATTTCATATATGTCTTCCGACAGAAAATCCTTCGTATTGTTCGTAAGCGTCAGAGTCTTGCTTGACGGCTCATAGTCATAGCTCACAAGCAGGAACGGAACCATCATCTCCACCTCGTCCTGATTCTTCTTTCCTTCGGCCGACAACCAGTCTGCCAGCAACGGACGTGTGAACACCTGCTCCGTCGGTATGTCGGTCCAGTCTGAGCTGAACACGTTCAGGTTGCTGTCCGGGGCCGGAGTCGCCACGGTTGCTATAAGGCCTATCAGCTCGCCGTCCTTCGTTGGCAGCACTATCACCTGATTGCTCGACGCATCTGTCATGTTCACCTCAAGCTTCTGAGGATCTATCGAAACTACGCGCGATTTCCCTTTAAGGGCATTCACCGACGCCTTGTCCGAACCGCTGTTGAAATAATCCACCATATCCATGCGCGTGTTCGCGTCAAGAAGCGGAAATATGTTCTGGGGGGCCGAAACAAATGCGTCAGTGGCCGTAATCTCGCCCCAGGCGCTCACGGCGCATATGGCGGCAACGGCCATTGTGGATCCTAATCTCTTAACTGACTTCATCCTACATTTGGTTATTGGTTATTTTCTTTTCTTCTTGCCGGGCTTTTTTGAGCCGCCACGGCTTTTCTTCATGAAATACTCATATTGCGTTTCCGCGTTTTCAAATGCTTCAGTCACCGCATCGCGTTTTTTGCGCGACGCCGCGCGGGCATAGTTCTTGTCCTTTTCAGCCTCTTCGCTATACAGTCTCTTGCCCATGAATTCGCTTCCGGTGAGGCCGTCTATCACCCTGCGGGCGTCGCCCTTCGGAACATCGAAAAGCGAATAGCCTGGCATCAGGTCTATCCGGCCAACGTCAACGCGCTTGCCGGGCACGGCATGGTTCAGCAGCTCTATAAGGTTGCCGGCATAAAATCCGTCGCTCTTGCCTGCGCTCACATATATTCGGGCCATGCCACGCGAAGCCGTTCGTCTGTCCTTATCTTTTTCTGTACGCGGAGCCGAATCCTTCTTCTCCTTCTTCGGCTTTTCGTCTATATTGTCTATCGCCGGAGCATCCTTATAGTAGTCGAGCAGACGGTTGAACTCAAGCGAAAGCACTCGCTTCAGCAAATCCTCCTGCGATAGCCAGCCGAGCTTGCGGCTCACGCCCTCCATATACTTGTCAATCTCGCCGTCATCCACTTTCACGCGTTCCAGGCGGTCTGCCAGGTTATACAGCTGCTTCTCTATGATATGTTCAGGCGTCGGCACGTCCTTTCGTTCAAACGTCTTTCCTATCTTCTTTTCGATTTCTCTGAGTTTACCTTTCTCGCGAGAGTGGATTATTGCAACTGACACACCGGTTTTTCCGGCCCTGCCGGTGCGGCCCGAACGGTGCGTATACACCGCCGTATCGTCTGGCAACCCATAGTTTATCACGTGAGTCAGGTCGTCCACGTCAAGGCCTCGGGCTGCAACGTCCGTCGCTACGAGCATTCTTATCACGCCGTCGCGAAATTTCTTCATAACTATGTCGCGCTGCTGCTGCGACAGATCTCCATGCAATGCGTCTGCATTGTATCCGTCCTGGATCAGTTTGTCGGCCACCTCCTGCGTGTCGCGGCGGGTGCGGCAGAAGATTATGGCATATATATTTGGCGAATCATCGGCCACACGCTTCAATGCCAGGTATTTGTCGCGGGCATTCACCATATAGTACACATGCTTCACGTTGGCGGCGCCTTCGTTGCGGTTACCTATCACGAATTCCACCGGATTGTGCATGTACTTTTTCGCTATCTTGGCTATTTCGTTAGGCATCGTCGCCGAAAACATAAGCATCTTCCTGTCTTCAGGCACATGCGACAATATGTCGTCTATCGAGTCCAGAAATCCCATGTTCAGCATTTCGTCTGCCTCGTCGAGCACCACAGTGTGCACGTCGGTCAGATTCACGACTCCGCGATTTATCAAGTCTATCAGTCGGCCCGGAGTTGCCACTATTATCTGCACTCCGTCGCGCAACGAGCGTATCTGGCTCTCTATGCTCGAACCTCCGTACACTGGCAACACCTTTACCGCCGGCATATATTTGGAGAAGTCGGCGAGGTCACTGCCTATCTGCAGGCACAACTCTCGAGTTGGCGACAATATCAAAGCCTGCGGCACGCGCTTTTCCGGATCTATGCGTTGAAGAAGGGGCAAGCCGAATGCCGCCGTTTTTCCGGTCCCCGTCTGTGCAAGTGCCACCACGTCGCCATCCTCTTTAAGCAGATGCGGTATCACCTTTTCCTGTACAGGCATCGGCATTTCAAATCCAAGTTCTTCTATTGCACGGCGCAGGTCGTCTCTAACGCCAAGTTCTTCAAATGTCATCATACAAATTTATTTAAATCCTACAAAATTAATCATTATCTTATATTATAACAACACAACCGTTCAAATTCCCGAAATCCCACGTTTCTTTTCCGCCTACGCAATGTCGGCAACAGCACACCCGACGCTTCTATTGTAACAATTCCGTAATATTTTTTCAAATTTTATTATACCCTATTATATAGT
>CAZRJT010000056.1:0-13434 GCA_964600585.1 uncultured Bacteroides sp. | reverse complement strand
ATGTGGTTTGCCAACTGGGATCTGGGTGGCCCATTCTGGGACAAGAGCAATGCCATTGCGCAACGTACTTTTGCCAATTCACCCCACCGCTTTGTCGACAAGTGGGATACGCCAATCATGATAACGCATGGAGAATTTGACTACCGCATTCTTTCGTCGCAGGGCGAAATGGCATTCAATGCGGCCAAACTTCGCAGCATCCCCGCAGAAATGGTCTTGTTCCCCGAGGAAAACCACTGGACGCTCAAACCGCAGAATGCAGTTATGTGGCAGAGTTTGTTCTTCCGATGGTTTGACCGCTGGTTAAAGCCCGGAGAAACCCCTGACGCTACGAAATAATCAAAATGATAAATAAAATATGATAAAAAACGGCATCCACTGATTGTAGATGCCGTTTTTTATCATATTTTAATATTACTCAATCTCATATAGCCTACGGGCTTCGATTAGGGACGTATGCTTGCCAATGTCAATCCAACGGTAAGGCTCTACCGGCTTATATAGCTGTATGTTCAGTTTATTGCATACATCGACATAAAATGGCGTAATTGAAAATACGCTACCCGATTTTGATGAATATGACTCCAATAGATTAAACACTGATGGCGAAAGGATATGTATGCCTCCAAACGCATATTTACGACAACACGATTCATCTAATCCACGTGGACGCACTTCACCGGTGGATATATTAGTCCAGCCACGCAAACGGTCAGACGATTCATCGAAAAGAAAATATCGTAAGGTCGGTCTATCTGACACCAACAATGTCGAGTCGGCCTTATGATTGATGTGGCTGCATATCATATCTGCCAAGTTGAAATTGGTCAGTATATCGGCATTATACACCACAAACGGCTGGCCATCGGCTCGGTCGAGCCATTTACGAGCAGCCAATATGCCTCCTCCCGTATCGAGCAGTTGGCCAGACTCATCAGATATATGAATAGTCAGACCGAAGTTGCCGTTACGTTTAAGATAGTCAGATATCATCAAAGCAAAGTGATGCACATTTATGACAACTTCCGTTATGCCCACCTCAATTAGACGCATCAAAACGTGGTGAAGCATTGGCCTGCCACCAACCTCAACCAGTGCTTTAGGCATCGAATCGGTGATTGGCCTAAGCCGGGTGCCCAATCCGGCTGCAAATATCATAGCTCTCATTTTTCTTCGAATATACGGGTTACGTTCCTTTCGCGATGATTTAGCACAACCCTCACCCCATAAGCATCTCGCAGATGCTCGGCCAAATGCTGGGCACAATAAACCGAACGATGTCGTCCGCCGGTGCAGCCAAAACAAACCATCAAGTCTGTAAAACCTCGACTTATATAGCGTTCAACCGCCGGGTCAACCAATTCATATACGGCATCAAGAAATTTGAATACTTCGCCATTTTCCTCAAGAAATTTAACTACGGGTTCATCCATACCGGTCAGTTGCTTATAGCAATCATAACGACCCGGATTATGAATGGCTCTACAATCAAACACGAAGCCACCCCCATTTCCCGAATAATCCTCAGGTATGCCCTTTTTATACGAGAAGCTATATACTTTAACAATCAAACTGGAACGTTCAGGTTCTTTTGCGAAACGCGGCAAGTCGACAACCCGTTTCAGCAATTCAGTAAGATATGGCAGTTGCGGAAAATCTGACGCCAATATGTCTCTAAGATTAGATATTGCCGGGATAATGCTTTGCAAAAAATGACTTTTATGTTCTACATAACCACGGAATCCATATGCGCCAAGCACCTGCATAGTGCGAAAAAGTACATATAGCGGCAAGCGTTTCCTGAAATCTGGAATATCCACCGTTGCGTATCGTCCAACTACCTCTACATAGTAATCAATGAGTTCGTCACGCAAATTCTGTGGAATTGCAGCACGTGCTTGCCAAAGAAATGACACCAAATCATAAGTAGCAGGCCCTACACGGCCACTTTGATAATCTATTAGACGAGGCGATTCGTCCACTATCATTATATTACGCGACTGGAAATCACGATACATAAACGTGCCGAATGTTTCAGATGTGAGAATGGACGTAAACGTTTCGAAGTCATTTTCAAGCCGTTCATCGGAAAATTCCAGACCTGTCGACTTCAAAAAACAATATTTGAAATAGTTCAAATCCCACATCACACTGCGGACATCCATTTCTGCACGCGGATAGCATCTGGCAGCATCAAGTCCCTCAACTCCCTTATGCTGCACAGCGACCAATGCGTCAATCGACTTTTTCATAAGTCCGATAGTTCTGTCGCTGAATCCTTCGGATTTAATTATATCGAAGAGCGACACATTACCCAAATCTTCCTGGATATAAGCCGATTTATATTCATTATAGCCATAGATTTCAGGAACAGGAAGCCCTTTAGCCCTAAAATGCTCCGAGAGGTAAAGAAACGCCTCATTTTCCGACACGTCATCACCAACAGTGCCAATCACACTGACCGGACCACTCAGCCTGTAATAACGACGATTCGACCCTGCTGCCGCCAAAGGTTCGCATGTCACCGGCTCCACCCCGGTATAGCATCTATATAATTCATAAAGACGTTGCATAACAAATCTTTTTACGGCAAATTTAATGGATATTTGACAATTAAAACGTAATTTTGTGAGATTTTATATTGAATCAACCTTTTAAATATATAAAAATGAGTATAAGACAAGAACAATCCAAGAGGCTACGCTCCATTGACACGCTTCGTGGATTTGATATGCTGTTCATTATGGGTGCAAGTCCATTTTTCGTAGCACTTGCTGCGTGGCTTCAGATACCATTCTTCGACCGAGTAGCCGAACATATGTCACACGTTCCTTGGCACGGATTTCACTTCAAAGATTTGATATTTCCGCTGTTTTTGTTCATTGCCGGCATCTCTTTTCCGTTTTCGTTGGCAAAACAACGAGCAAACGGACGCACTGAAAGCCAGATACATTTAAAAATATTGAAACGTGGCATTATACTTGTGTTTCTTGGAATGATATATAACGGGTTACTGGCTTTTGATTTCGAGACACAACGCTATGCAAGCGTGCTTGGTAGAATCGGCCTAGGCTGGATGTTCGGAGCTTTGATATTCATACACACTGGAAATAAAGGTCGAATCATATGGGCTACCTTGATACTCATTGGCTATTGGCTTGCAATGGCATTCATACCACTCCCCAACGCCGATGGAATCGACAGATTTTCAATGGAAGGGGCCCTAACAGGATATATTGACCGACTGTTACTCCCGGGAGTGTTAAACAACGGCATACATGACCCTGAAGGCATATTCTCTACTATACCGGCAATATCGACAGCCTTGCTCGGAATGCTTACCGGTAATTTTGTCAAATCGCAAACCACAGGCTGCAGCGAATCAAAGAAATGTATGATTATGGCATGTCTCGGCGTGGCACTCATTGTAATCGGTCTTTTGTGGAATATGGTGTTTCCTATCAATAAGCACCTTTGGAGTAGTTCGTTCGTTTGCCTGGTGGGAGGTATATCGCTTATACTGTTTGCCTTGTTTTACTACATCATCGATGTAAAGGACATTCAGGGTTGGACATTTTTCTTCGTTGTGATTGGAATGAATTCAATCACCATATATCTCGCTCAGAAATTCATTTCGTTTCAATTCACGGCAGGAGCCATTTTCAATGGACTCATAAGTTGGCTGCCTGAAGCAATCCAACCAATCGGATCGTCATTGGCCTACATAGCCGTGTGCTGGGGATTTCTCTATGTGTTATATCGCAACCGCATATTCCTTAAAGTATAGTCCCGTTACAATAGAATAATATACGAAATCAGAACCAATATATTTATGTCAGACAGAGATTTTAAATTATATGGCCTAATAGGTTATCCGCTCGGCCACTCATTCTCACAAAACTATTTCAATCAGAAATTCGAGGCGGAGCTAATAAATGCCAAATATGTAAATTTCGAAATTCCGGATATAAACGAGCTGAAAGATGTCATAAGCGGACATTCTAATCTGAACGGACTAAACGTAACCATTCCTTACAAAGAAAAGGTGATTCCTTTTATGGACGAAATGGATGCGGACGCAGCTAAAATCGGAGCCGTGAACGTAATCAAATTCATTCGCGGTAAAAACGGAGAACTTAAATTCAAAGGTTACAATTCTGATATAATCGGTTTCTGCAATTCAATTTCCCAATTAATTACACCGACCCGCAACAAAGCATTGGTCCTGGGAACGGGTGGTGCAGCCAAAGCTATCAGGCAAGGCCTTATAAATCTTGGCGTTGAGCCTACATATGTTTCACGTACGGCCCGTAATGGCGTATTGACGTACGACGACCTGACTGAAGAGATTATGGATACACACAAAGTAATCGTAAACACCACTCCATTGGGAATGTATCCGCATGTGGACGAATCGCCCGACATTCCGTATCACCTTCTCACTCCTGACCATTTATGCTATGACCTGCTGTATAATCCCGACACCACATTGTTTATGCGTAAGGCGGCAGAACGTGGAGCCGAGACAAAAAATGGGTTGGAAATGCTGCTGCTCCAAGCCTTTGCCGCATGGAACATCTGGAATGAGTGACAATTCGATTATCTAAATCTACAAAAATATACTTGATATGCTTTCAGAAAAACGTAGCAGCATGCTACATGGAATACTGCTGATTTTCCTTTTTTCATGTGCAGCTTTTTACATCGGCGATGCCGATGTCATAAAAAGTTTGTCATTCAGTCCTATGATCATCGGCATTATTTTAGGTATGCTTTATGCAAACAGTCTGCGCAATCACCTGCCTGATACCTGGGTTCCCGGAATACAATTCTGTTCAAAGAAAATACTTAGATTAGGCATCATACTGTATGGCTTCCGTCTTACATTTCAGGATGTGGTCAACGTTGGCGTTGCCGGCATTCTGATTGACGCCATTGTCGTTTCGGTAATAATCATCGGTGGCATATATATAGGTAAGCTCCTTAAAATGGATAGTGAAATAGCACTCCTTACTTCAGTGGGTAGTGGTATATGCGGTGCGGCTGCCGTGCTAGGAGCCGAATCGACAATACAGACAAAGCCATATAAAACAGCGGTTGCGGTTGCTACCGTAGTCATATTCGGCACTATATCAATGTTTATTTATCCGATTGCCGACCGTGCCGGCATAATCGACCTTTCACCGGAAGAGTTAGGCATCTACACAGGCTCGACACTGCACGAAGTAGCCCACGTTGTAGGAGCTGGAAATGCTATGGGCGAATACGTTTCGAATATCGCTATAATCGTAAAGATGATAAGAGTGATGATGCTTGTGCCGGTTCTGCTAATTTTAGGATATTGGATTGCCCGCAAACGTAGCAACGATAGCTCAAAGGCCAAAGGTAAAATCTCCATCCCTTGGTTTGCTATCGGATTTCTATGTGTAATAGGCTTTAATTCATTCAATTTGCTCCCTGGAATGGTCATAAACATAATCAATTATATCGACACATTCCTGCTCACGATGGCCATGGTGGCATTGGGTGCTGAAACGAGCATCGATAAGTTCAAAAAGGCAGGAGCAAAGCCATTCATACTCGCATTCTGCCTGTATATAATACTGATTGGCGGAGGATACGCATTGGCAAAATACGTCGCACCAATGTGGCTGTAATCGCCCGCCAGTCCTCCCCCCTACCCTCGATGCGTAAATTTCTGTCACGAGCCCCATTAGTGCCGATTGCAATTGCCCTGATATGTGGCATTGCGGTCGGCAACTATTTTCCGATAATTTCTGTGGTAGCCCTGTTGGCAGCCATTGCGCTATGGTGGCGACACAAAACCGCAACAGCTATCTTTATAACGACGATTGCCATAGGTGGAATAGATTCATATATAAACCAACCACATTCCATAACCTGGGACAAACAGTCTTTTCGTGCCGTGGTAACAAAGCTCCATGAATCCGAATCATCCCAAATACTTATCGCCGAAATCAATGCCACCGGTCCGACACCAGAATTAATAAAAAACTGCCGTAATATCAACGTCGAAATCATAATACCGGCTTTCACGCCAACAGTCAAAGCGTATGATCAAATAATTTTCAATGGGGAGATTGAACCAATAGTCCCCATCAAAGATGCGCCCGACGAAATCGCATATGAGGACTACCTTCTAAGTCAAGGAATACGATACAAATCAGTGATAAAGCCCGATTGCATAATTAGCGTCACAGAGGCCAGTGGGTTTATGTATTCCATAAAACGTATTCGTGACAATATTTCACGAGAAATATTCTCAAGCAGCATTTCAACTCCTACAAAGGAATTTCTGAGCACTGTCGTCACAGGTGACAATTCGCTCTTGAGCAACGACACACGTGAAATGTTTACGACTGCCGGATTAGCACACATTTTGGCATTAAGTGGGCTACACGTCGGTGTGATATGCTTGTTGGTCTCCATTGCACTATGGCCCCTTAACCTATTGAAAATGCGAACCCACGGCATAGTTGCCACAATCGTGTTGCTATGGATATACGCCATAATCACAGGGCTCTCTCCATCAGTTACGAGAGCGGTGGTGATGTCGACCATATTTTTGAGTGCCCGACTACTCCAACGAAGTTACAGTTCGTTCAACGCATTGGCCCTTGCTGCCATCGTAATCCTTACATTCAATCCCACATCGCTATATTCTCTCGGCTTTATGCTGTCGTTCGCTGCTGTCGTAGGAATATTATTGTTTTCCAATCATTTCAATCCAATCACCCCTCGACATAAAGTACTTCATCAGATAGCGTCACTATTTGCCATATCAATTTCCGCAATACTGACTACAAGCATCATTTCTGCTTTTTACTTTCATAACTTTCCACTTTATTTTCTATTGGCCAACATAGCCGTAGCGCCGCTGCTCCCAATCTTTCTTGGCTGCGGAATAATGATGATAATCGCACAGTCGATTGGAATAGAAGTTGAGTGGTTATGCCGATGTGTCGATTTCATATACTCGGTCATACACCACGCAACGTCATTCATATCGAACCTCCCCGGTGCTAACATCACAAACATATATTTTTCAGGATGGATGTTCATCCCCTACACCTTTATCATAATGATGCTAAAGCTGAGTTTGTCAACCCGACGCAAAGCTCATTGGTGTGCTACCGGACTACTCCTGACAATATGCATTCTCATCGGATACGTTACGCAAGAACGTTTTCCTTCAGATGAGCTATTTGTCCTCCGCCATTCATATTATACTGACGTATGCATTAAATCTGACAATGAACTATACTTAGTCACCACTGCGCCTAAACAGGAATACGAAGGAACTGTGGCTTCCGCCAAATTCAAATTACGCGACTATATGGGAAAACGCTCGATTGATTCAATCAGGATATCCGCCCCGACTACCACTACCCGACATTTCTCCCATAATGGAATCTTTATTGGATACCGAAATCAAATATTAGCCGTCGTAGCTCATAATATCGACTCTATCGACAAGACGGGGTTCAACGTCAACTATGCGTTAGTATGCCGAGGATTCAAAGGCAACATCATTGACGTGAAGAAAAACATAGATCCCGACACCATCGTGTTAGGATTTGACCTTCATCCGTCGCGACATCACCGATATGAGTTAGAATGCGGTGAATTAGGGATCCCCTACCTATCGCTACGACGTCAACCCTTCAATTTACGGCAAAGCTCCCTATAACCCTTCTGAAAATATTCGCGTTCGAAGTCGGCCGGGCGGAGCACCACGCCATCGGCAATCACCAAATCTATATCGATTGGTATGTCACCTGCATCAGAACGGATTTCGCTACGACCGAATTTAGTCTCCAAATTTTTAAAGTCGGAATTCATTTCTTCGACAGACAAGGACGACAGACCACTAACTACCGAATTAACATACGGAGCATCGACGCCATTCAATGCCTGCGTTTCATACGTTTGCGAAATAGTCATATTGTCGAGATACTTTGACAGGCAAAATTGAGCCAGATTCATCTGGTAATATTTATCAGACGAATTACTGCCCAGACTGATATAAACACGCTTAGCCATCATTGCTCGACTCCTTTCAATGACAATGCGACTCGATTTCTGGCCACATCCACATCTATAACCTTCACTTTAATATTCTGTCCGACAGACACCACATCGGCAGGCGACGCAACGAAGCGGTCGGATATCTGAGATATGTGTACCAACCCATTTGTTTTAAGCCCCAAATCTACAAATACTCCGAATGCCGTTATATTCGTAACCTTGCCTACGGCAATCATACCGATATAAAGATCGTCGATTGATTTTAAATGATTATCAAACATTGGTTCATCAGGCTTTTCGCGTGGGTCGCGACCATTACGTTCAAGTTCGTTCACAATGTCGATTAGGGTCGGCATACCCACTTGCTTAGTAACGTATTGCTCCAAATCCACATTATGAATCAATGACTTATCCGACACCAATCGTTCAAGCGTAGTATTCATATCCTTTGCCATACGCTCCATCAATTCATAGCGCTCAGGATGGACGCCAGTGTTATCCAATGGATTATCAGCCCCGGGTATCCGAAGGAATCCGGCGCACTGCTGAAACGCCTTTTCGCCCATTCGTGGAACCTTCATCAGCTCAGTGCGGCTTTTGAAATAACCGTTTTCCCTACGATATTTTATGATGTTGGCAGCCAACACCGGCCCGATACCCGACACGTATCCAAGAAGTTGTTTTGAGGCAGTATTTACATTCACTCCTACAGAATTCACACAGCTTTCAACTGTGAAATCAAGCGAATCCTTCAGTCGGGTTTGGTTGACGTCGTGCTGATACTGCCCTACGCCTATTGATTTTGGATCGATTTTGACAAGTTCCGACAAAGGATCGAGCAATCTACGACCTATCGACACAGCTCCACGAACGGTTATGTCTTCATCGGGAAATTCCTCCCGCGCCAAATCCGATGCAGAATATATACTGGCACCCTGCTCGCTTACGACATAAATCTGCACTTTACGGGGAAAGGTCACCGAACGCAAGAAGTTTTCAGTTTCACGTCCTGCCGTACCGTTTCCAACAGCTATCACATCTATCTGATAACAATCGACCATATAGCACAATGTATCTGCTGCGCCGTAAAAATCATTTGTGGGCGCACATGGATAAATTACGTTATGTGCCAATAAATCGCCTTTTTCATCAAGACACACCACCTTACACCCTGTACGGAATCCCGGGTCTATGGCCAGAACACGCTTGCGTCCCAATGGCGGAGCCATAAGCAACTGACGAACATTGTCGGCAAACATATTTATGGCCGCCGTATCGCTTTTATCCTTGATGATTTGAGCCACTTCGGTTTCAATCGATGGCTTAATCAACCGACGGTAGGCATCTTTAACTGCTTGTCGAACAAAATCTGCACATTCAGACGGGGCTGAGCTTTTTACGAACATACGACACAGACGTTCGTTCATTTCCACGTCGTCGATAGACATCGACACTTTCAAAAGGCCTTCAGCCTCGGCTCGACGAATAGCCAGATAGCGATGGGACGAACATGTGCGCACAGATTCTGAAAAGTCAAAATAATTCTGATAGTTCGATGCTTCCGACTCTTTGCCTTTTACCACTTTCGATGTTATGACAGCATTTCTGGTATATTTCGATTTAACTATTGAGCGGGCTTTCTCACTATCGCTAATCCATTCGGCTATTATGTGCTGCGCTCCCGCTATTGCCGATTCGACATCCGGAACGCTCTTATTCAAGAAACGTTTTGCCACGGCTGAAACATTGCCGACATTCTGCGACATAATTATTTTAGCAAGCGGCTCCAAACCGGCCTCAATAGCCATAGATGCCTTGGTGCGCCTTTTAGGCCTGAAGGGAAAATATATATCTTCAAGAATCGATGGATCGTATGTTTCCATTATACGCTGCTCCAATTCCGGCGTAAGCCGATTTTGCTCTTTAATCACGTCAAGCACATATGCTTTACGCTTATCAAGCTCGGCAAGCACACCGACACGCAATTGAATGTTACGCAATGCAACCTCATCAAGCGATCCGGTAGCCTCCTTACGATAACGAGCAATGAACGGAATCGTGGCCCCTTCGTCGAGCAGGCGCAAGACAGACGTCGCCTGACGCGGTTTCAGATTAAATTCACGACATATTACAGCCGCATATTCGTTTGGCATATCTTTAACGTTCTGGTCGTTTAAGTGTTATCACCGTAATTTCAGGTGTTGCCCCAAGTCGCATCGGAATTCCGACGGTGCCTACACCTATATTGACATACAATTTATGTTTACCTTGCTCGTCGGCATACAATCCGCCCCAAGTCGGATAACGCCATACGGCAGGCGACAATCCCATAACTTCCATCTGCATAGCATGCGTATGTCCAGAAAGCGTGAGCGCGATATTTTTATTTTCATCATCGGCTATATCATTCGTCCAATGAGCTGGATTGTGTGTAAGCAGAATCTTTACTACGTCATCGCCTATGCTCGGATAAGCATCGGATAACGAGCCATAAACCGTAAATGGAGGATCACCAACATTCTCAACGCCAACAATGGCTATCGAATCACTGCCATGATGCACAAAATCAGATTCATTAAGAAGCAGACGCCAACCCATAGCCCTCTGAAGTTCATACATCAGCTCCATATTTGCCTTTTTATCAGATTCGCTGGGCCACGAACTATAATCGCCGTAATCATGATTTCCAAGAATTGAGTACACTCCATCGGGTGCATCAAGACGCGACAAAGCATCGACAAAGGGCTCAAGCTCTTCGCTACGACGGTTAACAATATCGCCAGTGAATAATATTACATCGGCATTCATCGAGTTGATTTTATCGACCATATGGCTCACGAACTTATCATTGCGCCCATACGTGCCTACATGAATATCGGAAAATTGCACCATTTTGTATCCATCAAAACTCTGTGGTAATCCCGGTATTTCCACCGACACCTCACGTATGTCAATCCGATAACGATTAATCAGAGCGCCCCACCACATTGCCAAAAATATTACCACCGACAATATGCCTCCCATAAATGAAAGCACCTTAATCGGACGACACTTAAATAATTGAGGCACACGTGATATTAAATCAAATATCACAAATATATATTTGGGGATATATACCGTAAAATACGAGAATAGTATCCACATAACCGACAACAGCACCTCATCTCCACCCGACCTACGTGGCAGACAGATTCCTACGATAACCAACAGGTATAATACAACCGCAGATATGAGCTGAAACCGAGCCGGAGCTTTTGTCCGGCATCTGCTACGCAATATTGAGTATATGTAATAATCCACCGCCAAGTTAAGCAGCAGAAGAATGGTCATCATCAATATAGGCAATCGCATAGTATTATAAAACAAAAATCAATTTTGCCGCACTAATTTCAATCATTCCCGCCGGAGAGCGAACGAAGTTTATTACGCAATGGATTTGAATACATTTTAAACATCATTTCGCGCATATAGCATCGGTCAAGTTCAGATACCTTGGGCAAATCGACTTTATCAAGCTGTTTTTCAACATATTCAATAAATGCCAATCGCTGCTCCGGCGTATAATAAGCTGAATGTACATCTGTATTTTCAAGCAAGTCAAACGCCACATAATTAATAGGATATATCTTATAACCCGAATGTATCGAATTATCCACCAACGAACATATGCGTCTAACAACTTCAGCCTTATCTTCAGTATCGGGAATCGAGGCCAGTTCGGGTGTTATGCAGCGTCCAATCTGAAAATGTATGTGTCCTTTAAATGACAGCATACCGGTTTCCATGCTGAAAAGGTCGTCGCGCTGCGATTTCTTGAATTCCGGATCAAGGCGTTTCTGCAAAAACTCACGGGCTTTCAAATAATCGTTAGGGTCATATTCATACGAAATCGATACAGGCACAAGATTAATGGATGCAATGTTTGATCCAATTGACCCCCCTCCATCAAGGGCGAGCATCTTTATGAGACTTTCCTGGGTAACGTCATTCGAATCCTTCGCCCTGCCCTCGCGCTGAGCAATCCACACACTTTCATGCTTGTCATTGATTGCATAGTGGATATAGGCCGACAAATGTTTTGCTGCTTCAAGGGCTTGGGTTATGCGCAGATTTCGCTTTACGATGAAGCTCTTATTTAGTTTCACCAAATCGGTAATCCAGTCATAAATCAGCAAATTATTACCGATGGCAACCTCCGATGTGGGAATGTTATTTCGCAGAAAGCAGAGATTCAGGAACGAAGCGTCCAACACTATATCACGATGGTTTGTGATAAACGTATATGCTCCATCAGCACTTATATTTTCTACGCCGCCAACCGTAATACCGGCTGAAGTTTTATTGGCCAACATTTCCAGAAATGGCCACATTATTTTTTCCTGAAACGTGTTTTTATCGGGAATCTGCAACAATTTATTTATAAATTCAGGATAATCCACGTCAGGCATAACATAACGTACTGCATGTTCAAATCCCGGCTCTTTAACCAATCGCGCCATATTTTCCTGGAACTGCGCATCGTCAAAGGGGGCTATATCGCTGAAATCAATCTGATTGCTCATAATATCATCAATTTTTGCGGTATGGATATTCAATCCTGCTTCAAAGTTACAACTTTTTCACCTAACGCTAAAGCATTATAGTGATTCTTTCCTTTTTAAAACTCGCGTGCATCACTATATGTTCGCCATCGGTCAATCATTTTCACCATATCGTCAGGTATGTCGGAAGTGAAGAACATCTCTTGGCCCGTTGCCGGATGGACAAAGCCGAGCGTGCGGGCATGCAATGCCTGTCGAGGACATAGCTTAAAACAATTTTCAACGAACTGTTTGTATTTCGCACTTCTGACTCCACGAAGTATTTCGTCGCCACCATATCGGGAGTCGTTTAGCAACGGGTGACCAATCCACTTCATATGCACTCTTATCTGATGGGTGCGTCCGGTCTCGAGGCGACACCTCACCACCGATACATAACCAAGATTTTCCAACACTTCGTAATGAGTCACCGCATGCTTGCCCATATCACCTTCAGGAAATACAGCCATCTGCAGACGGTCTTTCAGGCTCCGGCCAATGTTACCTTCAATGCGTCCTTTGGCGGAGTCGGGTACACCCCACACCACCGCCACATACTCGCGGCGGGTGGTTTTATCAAAAAATTGACGTCCGAGTGATGTTTTGGCATCTGGCGTCTTGGCCACGACAAGCAGACCCGACGTATCCTTATCGATTCGGTGAACCAGCCCCATCCGCGGGTCGGCTACATCATAATCAGGATTGTCCTTGAAGTGCCAGGCAAGCGCATTGACCAACGTTCCGCTATAATTGCCATGGCCGGGGTGAACGACAAGACCGGGCGGCTTATTGACGACAAGCAGAT
>CAZRJT010000055.1:0-14108 GCA_964600585.1 uncultured Bacteroides sp. | reverse complement strand
AGTGAGGGCTTGCTGCTGAAGGTGCCCACCGCCATCGTTGATATGGACAACTCGTCACTTTCGCTCATGATCACTCGCAATCTCAATGCCGGCGAACTCGTCGACATAAAGTATAAGCTTGAGGATTACCGCGACGCTCTCGACAAAGTGCGTTCCGGGGAGATTTTCGGGTTCTTTATGATTCCCGAAGACTTTCAGCAGAAGGCCCTTGGTGGCGATAAGACAACCATAACATATTATTCCAATATGACCTACTTCGTGCCCGGAACGCTGTCGTTCAAAGGCTTCAAGTCAGTGGCCGTAACAACTGCCGGCGGCATAGTCCAGACCACGCTTCTCAGCACCGGCATCGCTCCCGAGGCCATAAACGATTTGTTGCAGCCCGTGGTGATGGACAATCATCCTATAGGCAATCCGTGGCTCAATTATTCGATTTATCTGTGTAACTCGTTTATTCCCGGAGTCGTGGCGTTGATGGTCATGCTCGTAACTGCATTTTCGATATGCTCCGAAATAAAGAATGGCACCTCCGTCGAATGGTTGAGGCAAAGTGGAGGGTCGATGTTCGTAGCCCTGCTCGGCAAGCTATTGCCGCAGACGGTGATGGCAATAATCGTAGGAGTTTTCGCTCAGTCGTTGATGTTCGGATACAACCATTTCCCGCTCAACAACCACCTGATGCATATGGTGTTCGCAATGGTGCTGCTTGTCGTCGGATGTCAGGCGTTTGCTATAACGATATGCTGCATACTCCCCAATCTGCGGTTGTCGCTCAGCATTCTGTCGCTCATAGGCATCCTGTCGTTCTCAGTCACCGGATTCTCATTCCCGGTGCAGAGTATGTATGGCAGCATTGGCATTTTCAGCTATCTGATTCCGTTGCGCTATTACTTCCTGATATATGTCGATCAGGCTCTGAACGGAATTCCGATTTTCTATTCCCGTTGGTACTATGTCGCCTTGCTAATTTTCCCGCTCGTGGCTATGTTGGGCCTAAAACGCCTAAAACGCCATTGTCTTAATCCGGTGTACGTGCCATAACTATTTTATTTGGAACGAATATGAAACTTTTCAAAAAAATACAATCTTGGTTTGTCGACCTGTTCAGAGTGTGGAGGCGCGAATTTAAACTCGTTCTTTCCGATATCGGAGTAATGCTGTTTTTCTTTGCTTTGCCTACGCTCTATCCGGTTGTGTACACTCTCATCTACAATCCCGAATTGGTGAAAGACATTCCCATCGTGGTGATTGACGATAGCCGCACCTCGGAGAGCCGCCAGCTCACACGTATGGTCGATGCGACCGACGCTATAAAAGTCTATGATTACGCCTCCAACCTGAATGATGCGCGACGCGTCATGAACAATCACGATTGTTTCGGCATACTGCACATCCCGGCCGAATATGGTAAGAAGCTTGGACGCGGCGAGCAGACCGTTGTGTCGTTTTATAGCGATGTGAGCCTATTGTTGCGCTATCGTGCCTTCCTGTCGGCTTTGACTGATGTCCAGTTGCAGACCGGCACCAATATCCAGACCGAGAAAATCGAAAAAGCCGGCCTCATCGGACAGCTTGTATCCGGCACGCCAATCAATTCCGAATCCATAATGATAGGAGACCCGACACAAGGTTTTGCATCCTTCGTCATCCCCGGCATAATCATACTCATCCTCCAGCAGAGTCTGGTGCTTGGCGTGGCTATGCTTCAGGGCGGAGCAAGAGAGCGCCGCAAGCGTAATGGCGGAGTCGACCCGTTGGCTGTGCCGGCATCCCCGGCCATTACACTTATTGGTAAAACGCTTTGTTATCTTACGCTCTATCTGCCGTTGACGCTTTATATACTCCACATTGTGCCTGTGGTGTTTGCGTTGCCCCATCTCGGAAATATATGGCATTACCTGATATTCGTCCTGCCGATGCTTATCGCGTCGTCGTTCATGGGTATGTCGATCGGTGCATTCGTTTCTGATCGCGAATCGTCGATGTTGGTTGTGGTATTCACCTCCGTCGTGTTCCTGTTCCTTTCCGGTCTCACGTGGCCGCGATATGCTATGAATGGATTCTGGACGCTTGTCGGCGATATGATTCCGGCCACATGGGGCGTCGAAGGCTTTATCAGGATGAACTCCAATCACGCCACCCTTTTCCAGAATTCCACTCCTTATCTTGCCTTGTGGTCGTTGGCAGCTCTCTATTTCGTGGTTGCTTTGATATTGGCCTATGTCAATCGGGGACAGATGCTGAAAAATGGAGCTTCGGCTTATAAATCTATGCGTTAACATCTGTCAAATATCTTTTGGATATTTTACAATATAAGAGCCGATGTCCGATGTAATCCATTACGTCGGACATCTGTATTTATTGTAACTTTGCAGAAATAAATATAAACCAATCACAATTAGTTAGTCCCAATGAAACATCATCAAGTAGTATTTTTAGTAGCCTTGTCGATGTTTGGTTCGTTGACGTCGTTTGGTCAGATAGATACCAAGCAGATTTATGAGATACAGACCGTTAACGGGCTCAATATTGACAATCAGGAAAGTTTTGATCCCAGTACCAAACTTTTCATATCCAAGCGAGTGAAGGACAAGGAGTCGCAAGTATGGCAATTCATAAAGGTCAGCGACAGCGACAATGTGTATTGTATAGTCAGTCCATTGAATGAGCAGGCTATCGATAATGGAGGCAATGGAGCGAAGGAAGCCACAGTGCTTCAATGGCCGTATTCCACGTCTAACCGCAATCAGCATTGGCGTGCCACCGAGAATCCCGACGGCACTTATACTTTCACCAGTTTGGAAAGCGGTTACAACCTCAGTTTTCCCGATGCCGGACTTGTGGGTGAGCCAATATCTCAGATTAAGCCCGACAGCAATAGCGACGGGCAGAAATGGCGTCTCGTAAAGTCAAATCTGAAAATAAAGGGCTCTACTCTGAAAACATCGAGCGACAATGATTGGGAGAACGAGAAGGTATTTGCCATCAACAAGGAGGACGGGCAGGCCACATTCGTGCCGTTTGCCAGTGTCGACGAAATGAAAGCCGACCCCTCTTACGCTCATCCATGGGTGCGTAACAATTCGAGCCGCTATAAGCTTTTGAATGGTACCTGGAAATTCAACTGGGTGAAGCAGCCTGAAGACCGGCCGATGAATTTTTATATGGTTTCGTTCGATGATTCGAAATGGGCCGAGTTGCCGGTTCCCTCCAACTGGGAGATGCACGGATACGGCACCCCGATTTATACCAACATCACCTATCCGTTCCGCAATAACCCGCCTTTCATACAGACGCAGCCCGGCTATACCGTTGTCGACGAGCCTAACGCCGTGGGTTCGTATCGCCGTGAATTCACCATTCCCGACGATTGGATGGATAAGGAGGTGTTCATCAACTTCGAAGGCGTATATAGTGCTATGTATTTGTGGGTGAACGGTAAGAAAGTAGGTTATAGCCAAGGTGCGAATAACGATGCGCGCTTCAACATAACCAAGTATATTAAGAAGGGCAAAAACCTGCTTGCCGTCGAGGTGTATCGTTGGAGCGACGGTTCATATCTTGAGGACCAGGATATGTTCAGGGTGAGCGGCATACATCGCGACGTCTATCTGGTGGCCACTCCTAAGGTGCAGCTGCGCGACATTTATCTGACTTCTACATTCAATGGCGATTACAGCAATGCCGAGCTTAACGTGCAGAGCAAAATACGCAATCATGGCAAGAAGGCCGGCGATGCTACGGTGCGCGTGTCATTGGTTGACCCCGATGGAAAGATGCTAAATCAGTTCTCGACCGAACCGGCCAACGTGACAGCCGGAAAGGAAATAACCGTCAATTGCAAGAGCAATGTCGCATCGCCAAAACTATGGACGGCTGAAACGCCTAACCTCTATACTGTCAACATCGAATTGCTCGATAAGAACGGTAAGCTGCTCGAAGCTACTACGCAGAAATATGGGTTCCGCAATGTTGAGATACGCAACGACAAAGTGTATATAAACGATAAGCTCACCATGTTCAAAGGTGCCAATCATCACGACACTCATCCTGTGTATGGCAAAGCAATCCCGGTCGAAACTATGATTGAGGATATCCTACTATACAAACGCCACAATCTTAACACCATCCGAACCAGCCACTATCCTAAGGATCCGAAGATGTATGCATTGTTCGATTACTACGGGCTGTACGTTATGGATGAGGCTGACCAGGAATGCCACGGCAACCATTCGATAACAAACAAGCCTTCATGGGAGGGCGCGTTCGTCGACCGGGCAGTGCGTATGGTCGAGAGAGATAAAAACCACCCATCGGTAATCTTCTGGTCGCTGGGCAACGAATCGGGTGGTGGATGCAATATTACTGCCGAATACAATGCAGCTAAGGCTATCGACAATCGCATCATACATTATGAGGGTATGAATGATCAGGCCGATATCGACTCGCGAATGTATCCTTCGATTGAAAGTATGATGCAGACCGACCAGGCAAAGCGTAACAAACCGTTTTTCCTTTGCGAGTATGCCCATGCAATGGGTAATGCGATAGGAAACCTTGAAGAGTATTGGGATTATATCGAAAACAAATCTGAACGCATGATAGGCGGTTGCATATGGGACTGGGTCGATCAGGCGTTTACTAAGCCCGGCGAACCTGAAAGCAACTTGTATTTTGGCGGAAGCTTTGGCGATAAGCCTAATGATAATGATTTTTGTTGCAATGGCATAATAACCGCCGACCGTCGGATTACGCCGAAGCTTATAGAGGTTAAGAAGGTATATCAGTATGTAACGCTGAATCTTGAGAACCTCAACAAGCTCAATCTGCATAACCGTTATATAGCATTGAACCTTAATGATTTCAAACTGAATGTGAAAGTCGAAAAGAATGGTGAGGTAATTAAAACGATGTCGTTCGATTTGCCCGATTGTCCGCCCACCGAACGCATTTCGATGGATATGCCGCTTCAACAATACGTCGGCGATGATGATGCCGAATATTTTGCGACGTTCGAAGTGCAGCTGAAGAACGGCTGCAACTGGGCCGATGCCGGACATACGGTGGCTTCGGAGCAGTTTGCCCTTAACGATAAGGCTAATCAGCCTAAGGCAATCGATGCTGTGGCACTGGCCGACAAATCGTTGAAAGCATATGAAGATGGCGGATTTTTGCGTTTCAGGAATGCCGATTGCGAGGTGTCGTTTAACAAGGCATCAGGGCAGCTCACGGGCTTGCGTTACGACAATCGCCAGATGCTGCACCATCAGAACGGCCCGACGTTCAACTGGTATAGAGCCATCAATAACGATGGCCGTAATTGGGCTGATACGAAAGTCAATCTTAAAAACTTCAGCTGGAAGCGAAATGATTCGCTGAACACTATCGTGGTGAAAGCCGAACTCGAGGCATTGGTGGGAAAACAGACTGTGCCCCATACGGTAGAATACACACTCTATCCTAATGGTGCTGTTGATGTGGCTGCCGAATTTATCACAGATGAAAACTTCAACCTCCCGCGTCTCGGATTGCAGGCGTTCATTAATCCGGCTCTTGAAAATGTCACATGGTTCGGACGTGGCCCTATTGAAAACTATCAGGACCGTAAAAATGCTGCATATGTGGGACTCTATTCGACTACGGTTGATGATATGCGCGAGTATTACGTGCGCGCTCAGTCGATGGGACAGCGCTCCGACACACGCTGGCTCGCATTGACCGATTCTGATGGCAAGGGATTGAAGATAACTGCCTTCGGCACTGTCGATTTCTCAGCGTTGCATTATACCGACCGTGATCTATGGAATGTGAAGTATAATCACGACCTTGACAATATACGTCGGAGCGAAGTTGTGTTGAATCTTGATTGCGCTCATCGTGGTCTTGGCAATGCAAGCTGTGGCCCGGGTCCGCGTCCGAAATATGAGATAGAGCGGAATGCCACACATAATTATGCATTCCGCATCGAACCTCTCAATTAATCGGGATGTCATATTTTATGCGAAAAATAGCGTTATCGTTTGCCGTTCTTTGTGTTGCGTCGGTTTCGGCGCAACACAAAGACACGGAACACCAAACCAGCGGAAATCCGGTGTTCAAAGGTTGGTATGCCGACCCTGAAGGGATTGTGTTCGATAATGAGTACTGGATATATCCTACGTTCTCTGCACCGTATGACGACCAGATTTTTATGGATGCCTTCTCTTCACCGGATTTGATAAATTGGACCAAACATCCTAAGGTGCTGTCGAAGGATGATGTGAGCTGGGTGCGTCGTGCCTTGTGGGCTCCGTCAATCATCAAAGCCAATGATAAATACTACATTTTTTTCGGAGCCAATGACATCCAAAGCAACGATGAAGTGGGAGGCATAGGCGTTGCCGTTGCCGACAATCCGGCAGGTCCGTTTAAAGATGCGCTTGGCAAGCCGTTGATTGATAAGATTGTCAATGGAGCTCAGCCTATCGACCAGTTCGTGTTCAGAGACGATGACGGTCAATATTATATGTATTACGGCGGATGGGGACATTGTAACATTGTGAAGTTGTCGCCCGACCTTTTGAGCGTGGTGCCGTTCGATGATGGAACCATCTATAAGGAAATCACGCCTGAGAATTATGTCGAAGGCCCGTTTATGCTGAAGCGCGACGGCAAGTATTACTTTATGTGGTCGGAAGGTGGTTGGACCGGACCTAATTACAGTGTGGCCTATGCAATTGCCGACAGTCCGTTCGGGCCGTTCAAGCGGGTTGCCCGCATACTTCAGCAAGATCCGAAGGTGGCCACCGGCGCTGGACATCATTCGGTGATGAAAGGCCCCGGTGTCGATGAGTGGTATATTGTTTATCACCGCCGTCCGCTGACTGAAACGAGTGCCCATAGCCGTGAAACGTGCATCGACCGTCTGTATTTCGACAAAGAAGGATTCATAAAGCCGGTAAAGATGACTTTTGAGGGGGTGGGTGCAAGTCGTTTCACTGATGAGCCCAGGCAGTCGACATACGCCAATCCGGTGATCAATTATAGTCTTCCTGATCCCACGGTCATCAAAGGTGACGACGATTATTTCTATCTATATGCAACTGAGGACATTCACAACACTCCGATACATAGGTCGAAGGATTTGGTGCACTGGGATTATGTCGGGACTGCGTTCAATGACGACACACGTCCGTCATTTGAACCCAGGGGAGGCATCTGGGCTCCGGACATCAATAAGATAGACGACCATTATGTGATGTATTATTCGATGTCGGTGTGGGGTGGTGAATGGACATGCGGCATAGGCGTTGCTGTTGCCGACCGTCCTGAAGGTCCGTTCACCGACATGGGTAAACTGTTCCGGAGCAATGAAATCAACATTCAGAATTGCATCGACCCATTTTATGTCGAGGACAACGGAAAGAAATATCTGTTCTGGGGGAGTTTCCATGGCATTTACGGTGCCGAACTGTCGGATGACGGACTGTCGTTAAAGCCCGGAAGCGAGCCGGTGAAAGTGGCCGGGAGTGCCTATGAAGGAACCTACATACACAAGCATGGCGGATATTATTATCTGTTCGCTTCAACCGGTTCTTGCTGCGAGGGGCTCAACAGCACGTACACCACTGTCGTGGGGCGTTCTAAAAACTTGTTTGGACCTTATGTCGACAAATCGGGCAAACCGATGCTCGAAAACAATCATGAGATATTGATTGGTAAAAGCAATGAGTTTGTAGGAACCGGGCATAATTCGGAAATCGTTACCGATAAAAAGGGTAACGACTGGATTTTCTATCATGGCGTAAGCCGGGCAAATCCGAAAGGTCGCGTGGTGCTGATGGATCAGGTGAAATGGAAGAAGGGGTGGCCCGTGGTAAAGGACGGTGTTCCGTCAAACGAGGCTGAAGCTCCGAAATTCTGACGCTGAGTTTTACGAAGGATGATACTTGCAGGAGAGAGGGCGGCTATGAGGAGTCTTGACTTCCGTTGCCGCGCTCTCCGCATTTATAAGTCGATGATTGTGACGTCGTGGCCGGTGAATGGCAGATAGCGCGACAGCAAATCGGATGTGGCTATTTTCAGATAACATCTTACGGTGGCGGCCGTACAGCCGAATTCGGCAGCCTCGGCTATTGCCTTGTCGATGACAACCGACACTTTACAGTCGCTGTCGGAGATTGCACTTAGCAGTGTGGCGGCCCCTCGTTCGGTGCCAAGCAGATCTAACATAACCTCCTCGGGAGCAAACGATACGCGGGCAATCCCCATTGCACGGCTGAAGTCGCGGGTTACAAATGGTTTTTCCGGTGACATTGCCAGCAGATAGAATTTGGTTTGCTGACGGTTGGTGAGCAGAAGCGTCTTGGCCGTGTGGACATTGAGCGCACGGTCGATTTCGCGGCAATCATCCATCGTTATGGCCGGGTCATTGTCGACGCGCTCGAATGGTATGTCCAACTTTGCCAGTGTATTGAAAATCTGCTCTTCAACAGTGTTTATGAATTTTAGTGGAGCTTCGTTGGTCGGTGAGCTGATGTTTAGCATTGTTGTATGGGATATTTTTTGCAAAAATAGCTTTATGGAAAGTTCCGACACTCCGATTAATTTTTTTTAACGTGTCTTAGCTCCAAATCGGCACACCGACACATAAATTTGGCGTATCTTTACAATCAATTACGCAATTGCATATGGAAAAGCATATATTCTTTACTCTCATATTGTTGCTGGCATCAGTCGTCACAGGAAGTGCTGTCAAGGCTGACGTAAAGGTCGGAGCCGAACGTACCGAACTTTACATCCCGAAGCTTAAAGGCAAGAAAGTGGCCTTGTTCAGCAACCACACCGGTATGGTCGGCAATGAACATACGTTGGATTTGTTGTTGCGCAACGGCGTTGACGTGACCACCATCTTCTCGCCTGAGCATGGGTTCAGGGGCGATGCCGATGCTGGTGAGCACGTGGGGAGTTCGGTCGACAAGAAAACCGGGATTCCGATAGCATCGTTGTATGATGGCAAAGTGCGTATGCCGTCGAAAAGCGTTATGGACCGCATTGACGTCATTGTTGCCGACATACAGGACGTCGGGCTGAGGTATTACACATATTATTGCACGATGGTCGACCTGATGAATGCTGCCGCTCGTTACGGTAAAGAATTTATGGTGCTCGACCGGCCCAATCCTAACGGTATGACCGTTGACGGGCCGATATTGGATATGAAATACGCTTCAGGAGTGGGACGTTTGCCCATTCCCGTAGCCCATGGTATGACGCTGGGCGAATTGGCGTTGATGGTCAATGGCGAAGGCTGGCTCAATGATAAGGCAAAAGTGCCGTTGATGGTGGTGCCATGCGCCAACTACAGTCATAGCACCCGCTATCGTCTCCCCATACCTCCGTCGCCCAATCTTCCCGATATGAAGTCCATCTACCTTTATCCGTCGATGTGCTATTTCGAGGCTACGCCTGTGAGTCTGGGCCGTGGCACCGATATGCCATTCACCGTTTACGGCCATCCCGATATGCCGGGATGCGACTTCGAATTTGTGCCGGTGAGTCGTCCGGGCGCAAAAAATCCGCCACTGATGAATCGGAAGTGTCGCGGACGTGACTTGCGCGGGATTTCCGATGATGAGTTGATAAGGCAAGGTGTGAATCTGGAATACCTGATTGACGCTTATGAGAAACTTGGTAAAAAGCCAGGTTTCTTCACGTCGTTCTTTGAGAAGCTGATAGGCGTCGACTATGTGCGTACGATGATTTTGGCCGGAGCCTCTGCTGAGGAAATAAAGGCCCGTTGGCAGAATGACGTTGATGAATTCAAGATTAAGCGTGCGCCTTATCTGCTTTATGACGATTAAAGACGTAAGAGACTATGACACCATTTACTATAATAATCACGATAGCCGGATATTTCGTGTTGCTTCTTGCCGTGGCGTGGATGGCGTCGCGAGGAGGCGACAATTCCACGTTTTTCACCGGCAATCGTCGTTCGCCATGGCCTATCGTGGCTTTTTCGATGATTGGAGCTGCCATATCGGGAGTCACGTTTATTTCGGTTCCCGGCATGGTAGTGGCCAAAGGGTACTCCTATCTCCAGATGGTGGCAGGATTCATTGTGGGCTATGTCTTGATAGCCGTGGTGTTGGTGCCGCTGTTTTACCGGCTTAATCTGGTGTCGATTTACGGATATCTTGGAGAGCGTTTCGGCCGGAAGTCATATAAGTCGGGCGCATGGATATTCTTCATTTCCAAGATTCTTGGTGCGTCGGTTCGTTTTTTTGTAGTATGTGCTGTGCTTCAGGCTCTTGTATGCGGGCCACTTGGCATTCCGTTCGAAGTTAACGTCGGCGTGACCATAGCCCTGATATGGCTTTATACTGTGAATGGCGGAGTGAAAACGCTCATCTGGACCGATACGTTGAAGAGTGTCTGCCTGATAGGGTCGGTTGCGTTGTGCATCTATTTCGTTGCAGCTCATTTGGGCTTCGATTTCGGCGAAATGTCGCGACGTATTTCGGCGCACGATAGTTCGAGAGTGTTTTTCTTCGACGACCCTAAGTCGGAGACTTATTTCTGGAAGCAGTTTGTTGCCGGAGTGTTTATGGCCATTGCGATGAATGGTCTCGACCAGGATATGATGCAACGACATCTTGCTTGTCGCGATTCGATGAGCTCTCGGAAAAATATGATATTCAGTGGTGTAATGCAGCTATTTGTCATCGGGCTATTTTTGCTGCTCGGCACGTTATTGCTGATCTTTATGGAAACGGAAGGGATTCCACTCCCCGGAAAGACTGATGAGATATTCGGCCTTGTGGCGGCCCACCCGCTGATGCCTGCCACAGTCGGAATTTTGTTCATCCTCGGGCTGATATCGTCGGCCTATTCGGCCGCGGGTTCGGCACTGACATCGCTCACCACCTCATTCACGGTCGACATACTCGACGCTCCGGCCTCTGCCGATGACCAACGCCGGCTCACCACGTTGCGGCGCAGGGTGCATGTGGCGATGTCGGCGATGATGGGATTGATAATCATAGCGTTCTATCATATCAGCGAAGACGATGCGATAAGTGCCGTCTATACGCTTGCGTCTTATACTTATGGCCCGATACTCGGATTGTTTGCTTTTGGTCTGTTTTCGCGACGCTCCGTGCGCGACCGCTATGTGCCATTGGTGTGCATCCTTGCCCCTGTGGCATCGTGGGCCGTGCAGTGGTGCCTGGTGCGTTACACCGGATATCACATCGGGTTCGAACTTCTGCTGCTGAATGCCGCTCTCACCGTCGTTGGATTGATGGCCACGTCGTTAAACTCACAATCAACAACTGCTTCACAATATGTCAAGGAATCTGCTTAGTCGCTATATATGGATTATAGACACCATACGCCGCCACGGAACCATCACTCGCGAGCGGCTCAACGAGCTGTGGATGCGGTCGCCTTATTCTGACGGCAACCCGCTTCCGCGCCGCACGTTCTTCAATTATCGCAATGCCATCGAGGAGTTGTTCAAGATTTCGATAGAGTGCAACCCGTCGACATTCGAATACACGATACGTGACGAAGATGCACATAACGAGAGCGTGACCGACTGGATGCTCAATTCGGCCGCTACAAGCAACGTGCTCACCGATGCCCGCGACATTTCACACCGCATATTTCTGGAAAACATTCCCTCGGCACGCCATCATCTCGGGCCCGTGATTGGCGCGCTTAAGACCAACCACCCCATACGGTTCACCTATTCGCCCTATACGCGCACTCTCCCTACGAGCAACGTTGTTGTGGAGCCATATTTCCTGAAGATATTCCGCCAACGATGGTATGCCACCGGACGTAACACCCGCGAAGGGGTGATAAAGACCTATGCCCTCGACCGAATGTCGGAGGTGACCATCGAGCCCGATTCGTTCGAACTGCCGCCCGACTTCGATGCCGAGGAATATTTCAGAGATTCATTCGGCATCGTGTTCTCGCAGGGTGAGACCAAGCGCGTGTCGATATCCACCGATTCGCGCCAGGCCAAATACTTCAGGGCATTGCCGCTCCATCATTCGCAGTCGGAGATAATACACGACTCGTTTTCGATATTTTCCTATAACCTGCGTCTTACGCCCGACCTGGTTCAGGAGCTTCTGTCGTACGGGTCGAAAATCACCGTGCTTTCTCCCCCCGAACTAAGGGCTATGATGATAACCGAACTTGAAAACTCACTCAACAATTATAAGAAATGAGAATCGACATCCTTACCGTCCTACCCGAAATGCTTTATTCGCCCCTGAACTGCTCGATACTTAAGCGCGCCCAGGACAAGGGTCTTGTGGAAATAGTGGTGCACAATCTGCGCGACTACACCACCAACAAGCATCGCAAGGTCGACGATTATCCGTTTGGCGGCGAAGCCGGCATGGTGATGCAGGTGGAGCCTATCGACCGCGCCATCAGCAGCCTTAAGGAGCAGCGCACTTATGATGAAGTGATATTCACTTCGCCCGATGGCGAGACGTTCGACCAGCCTATGGCCAATTCCATGTCGCTGCTCAACAACATCATCATACTTTGCGGTCATTACAAGGGAATCGACTATCGTATACGCGAACATCTCATCACCAAGGAGATATCGGTCGGAGACTATGTGCTCACCGGCGGCGAACTCCCCGCATTGGCCATCACTGACGCCGTGGTGCGTCTGATCCCGGGTGCTATCGGCGATGAACAGAGCGCATTGAGCGATTCGTTTCAGGACAATCTTCTGGCACCTCCGGTTTACAGCCGTCCGGCCAGTTACAAGGGGTGGGATGTGCCCCCGATACTCCTTTCGGGCCATCAGGCCAAGATTGACGAGTGGCGTTATGAGCAGGCTCTGGAGCGCACGCGCCGCTTGCGTCCCGACTTGCTCGATTAGGGCCTCACATTTCATTGGTTTAGATTAAAAGTCAGACGTCTGCCGGTGCTGCTGTTCGCAGCACCAACTGCGCTATGACTATAAGTAGCGTCCTCGTCCATATTTTGTTGTGAGCCCTATGGTTAGTCTCTGATTGAAGAGGCTACAAATGGATGGGGGAAATGTTGCGCGTGTGGGAAAATAGTTGTAGATTTGCAGTTGCAGACCGCCGTAGCATTCCACGCCAGTTTTGTGGGTGAGATTCATCGGAATCGTTCCCCGGCTGCGGGCGATGCGGGTGGGTCGGCAGATACATTTTTGTGAAAAGCGTTTATCCGCGCTGATTCTTGGCGTTCTGAAATTCTCGCAAAATTTCTATCAATAGTCAAGGAGGAGCAACGGTAGATGCCCTTGGATGTGCATATCCGTGCAGTCCGGTCGCAGCGTCTCGCAAGAGCCGCAGCTTTCGGGATGCATAGTTGCATATACTGGCGTGGGCTTCTGCGTTGCCGTCCGACTATTGATGGGCAATGCGAGAAGCCTCAGAACGTAGGACGGCAACCGATACAGATTCCCGCGCTTTTCCGTTTTAAACATCAACAACTTACGAGCCAACGAGGGGATGACCGCGGCCGCCAACAATACCAATGAACTCCATCATCCTACCCTCTTGCCCGCGCCGGCGCAGCCTTGCAATACGCTCCGGTTCGCCAACATCCATTGGCATCACTCGCAAGTTAATTCGCTGTGCGTTCGTGCTAATGGCCTTACTCGCCGCCAACCTATCGGCCAACGCGGAAATAAAGTCCATAATAATTGACAAATTAATGTATGAAATCGACACTGGCACCAAAACCGCCACCGTGATTATGCATGCCCCTGAAAGAACACATAATCTGACGATACCTGCTCGTATAACATATAAAAGCGTAGGCTATTCAGTGACCGCGATTGGCGAGCACGCATTTTCATATCAACATGACTATTTGACGGGTAGTTTGACCATTCCTAGTTCTGTGACCACGATTGGCAAGTGTGCATTTTCTGGCTGCAGCGGCTTTACGGGCGACTTGGTAATCCCCAATTCGGTCACTACGATTGAGTCTAATGCATTTTCTGGCTGCAGCGGCTTTACGGGAGACTTGGTAATCCCCAATTCGGTGACCAAAATTTATATGGACGCATTTTCTGGCTGCAGCGGCTTTACGGGAAACTTGGTAATCCCCAATTCGGTGAC
>CAZRJT010000054.1:0-14156 GCA_964600585.1 uncultured Bacteroides sp. | reverse complement strand
AGACCGACCTCAAGTATATAAACGCTTATTCTTCAGTAAGCCACTGCGGCTTGGTGTTGTTTGCCATTCTGATGCTCAACACCACGGCAATGACCGGTGCTATTATGCAGATGCTTTCGCATGGCTTGATGACGGCCCTGTTCTTTGCCTTGATTGGTATGATTTACGGTCGCACGCATACTCGCGACATACGCCTTATGGGTGGCATGATGAAGATAATGCCGTTCCTCGCCGTATGCTACGTCATAGCCGGTATGGCTTCATTGGGTTTGCCTGGCCTGAGTGGATTCGTTGCCGAAATGACGATATTCGTTGGTTCGTTTGAACACTCCGATATGTTCCACCGAGTATTCACCATCGTGGCTTGCTGCTCGATTGTGATTACGGCGGTTTATATTCTGCGAGTGGTTGGCAAATTGCTTTTCGGCCCAGTTTATGATGAACATCACTTGTCATTGACCGATGCCGAATGGTGGGAACGCACTTCAACGGTGACCCTTATATTGTGTGTTGCGGCAATAGGTTGTTTCCCCAACTTTTTTGCCGATTTGATAAAGTTTACTTTCAGCCCAGCGATTTTTGCTGTAATAGGCATGAACTAAAAGAAATAAACAATGGATTACTCACAGTTTTTAGCAATGAAACAAGAAATAGGGCTGTTGGCCGTGTTTCTTATAGTCTTCCTTTATGACACGTTCATGCCGAAACGTTCGCTTGGCGCGTTTGGCGCGGTGACATGTGTGCTGTTTGCCCTGTTTACGGCTTATGGCTTCTGTCCGTCGGTTTTTGATGCGCCGTCGGCCGATGTGTTCAGTGGAATGTACTTCACTTCAAACGTTGTTGTTTGTATCAAAAACATATTGAATGTAGGCGTGCTCATCGTAATGATTCAGGCATTGCGCTGGGCCGACCAGGATATGGTGAGGATTCGTCGCGGTGAATTCTACGAATTGTTGCTGCTGACTCTCTTCGGTATGTATCTTATGATTTCGTCAAGACACTTCCTGATGTTTGTCATCGGCCTTGAAACCGCTTCGCTTCCTTTGGCTGCAATGGTAGCTTTCGACAAACATCGCTATGAAAGCCATGAGGCTGCCGTTAAATACGTGTTGACGGCTGTGTTCTCGTCGGCCGTGTTCCTGATGGGATTGTCGTTTGTCTACGGTCTTGCGGGGTCGCTCTATTTCGATAAGATTGCAATGGCATTTATGTGTGGAGGCTCATTGAACGTGCTTCTTGTCGTTGCAACAGCATTCGTAATAGCCGGCATCGGATTTAAATTATCGCTTGTTCCATTCCATTTGTGGACTGCCGACGTTTATCAGGGTGCGCCTACGCCGGTAACGTCGTATCTGTCGGTAATTTCAAAAGGTGCTGCGGCATTTGCGTTCCTTGTTATCATGTGGCAAGTGTTCGGACTCACCGGCGCTTGGGAGTGGATGCTCTACGCGCTCATTATTCTCACGATAACAATTGGTAACTTGTTTGCCATCCGTCAGCGTAATATGAAGCGCTTCCTCGCATTCTCGTCCATTTCGCAGGCCGGCTACATAATGCTTGGCGTGATAGCCTTTAATACGATGGGCTTGGCTGCGTTGATGTATTACATCCTTGTTTACATATTCTCTAACCTTGCAGCATTCGGCGTAATCGGAGCAATCGAGAATAATTCAGGGAAGGTGAATATGGAAGATTACAATGGTCTCTATAAGACCAATCCTCGTCTGGCATTTACAATGATGCTTGCTATGTTTTCATTGGCAGGTATTCCGCCGTTCGCTGGCTTCTTCAGCAAGTTCTTTATATTTACCAGCGCAATAAATCAGGGCTCGATAGCCATCTATGTGCTTGTGCTGATAGCGTTGATAAATACCATTATTTCGCTCTATTACTATCTGTTGGTAGTTAAGGCGATGTTTATCAGTGACGAAGAAAGTACTATCGCAACATTCCGCAGTGCTTGCTCTGAACGTCTGGCTTTGTGGATATGCGTCGCAGGCATATTGTTCCTTGGCATCGTAAGCTGCGTTTATAATCACATCCTTTCGATTGTATAAGGGGACGATATCGATAACGATAAATCTTAACTTAACTGCGTTCCGTTTGCTGATATCGGGACGCAGTTAGTTTTTTCGGGATATATTATCCGCCTGCAGCATAGATAAAAATCAATGGGATATATGTGATTGACAAAAACTATTGGTGATTGAGGAATTTATGAGTAACTTTGCAGTCGCTAATTGTGTATAAATGCGACTATGATTAAGAGCATACTTGAAAAAGTAGTAAGTCATGACCTTTCGGAAATCTGGACAATCGTAAACGCAGAGGAAAAGCGTAAGATAACCGATAATTTCACCATACGTCAATATAAGAAGAATCAGATTATATATGCCGAGGATGAACAGCCGGAATACTTGTGGTGTCTGTTGAAAGGTAAGGCAAAACTATGCAAAGACGGGGTAGGGGGCCGGCAGCAGATATTGCGGCTCATCCGTCCGGTGCAATACTTTGGATATCGGGCGTACTTGGCGCAAGAGCCATATGTTCATACGGCTGTGACAATAGAGGAGTCGGCGATAGGAATTTTGCCGATGTCGATTGTGGCGGAACTTATAGACGGGAATCGAAAACTTGCGTGGTTCTTTATTCATGAATTGGCACGTAATCTGGGAAGTTCGGATACGAGAACTGTGAATTTGACGCAGAAACACATCCGCGGGCGTCTGGCCGAAGCTTTGATAGTGCTTAAGGATAATTATGGATATGAGGATGACGGTGCGACTCTGCGCATCTATATGGCCCGGGAGGATTTGGCCAATCTTTCGAATATGACGACCTCGAATGCCATACGCACATTGAGTGGATTTGTCGAAGAGAAAATAATCATTGTAGACGGACGTCAGATAAAGATAATTGACGAAGACCAATTGAGACGAATAAGCCGTTACGGTTGATGCCGTATATATTTCGGGCTATCTCGTGCGCATCTGTTATTTGCCCCGTATGCCTTGCGTTGGCTGCGGGCTTTTATTTTGTCCAGAAGTCGGGAGTGAATAAAATTATGACCGTGAACAATTCGAGACGACCGGTGAGCATAAGCAACGAAAGAATCCATTTGCCAACATCGGGTATGATGTTGAACGATTGGCCATATCCGGTGATTCCAGTTCCCAGTCCGGTGTTGCTTACGCACGAAAAAGATGAGAAAAACGCATCCATCAAGGGAATATCGCAAGCCGTTAGGACTATTCCTCCGAGCGTTATTATGATTACGTATAGGCAAAGGAATGCTATGACCTTATTGACGATGTCCTTCGGTATTGATTTGCCATTGATGCGTACGCTCAGTATGGTATTCGGGTGCAGGCTACGATAGATTTCGTTCTGCGAATTTTTAACCAGGCACAATAGCCTGTCGATTTTTGCCCCGCCGCTTGTTGAGCCGGCGCAGGCTCCGAAGAACATAAGAACGAACACCAGAGCAACTACGAATGCACCCCAATTTTCGAAATTGGCGGCCGTAAGCCCGGTGGACGATATGGTGGATATTATCTGGAATATAGGGTCGAGTGTGATTGATTCGACGGAGGTGAATTGACCGTTGCAAATGATAGCTATTACGAATAGCAGATATGCCGCTACGATGATTTTTATGTAGGTTTTGAATACGTCATTATGCCAAAAGCATTTGTAATCTCCGTTGATGGCCTTGAACATAAGTGTGAAGTTTACGCCTCCCAGAAACATGAACACGATGATGATAATCTGTACGTAGTCGGAGTCCCAGCTACCTATGTTTGCATCGCGAGTTGAAAATCCGCCGGTAGATATGGAGGCGAAAGCATGGCAAATGCTGTCGAAGAATGTCATAGGGCCAATCCACAGCAGGATGGTGAGTATGGCAGTCAGTATGAAGTACACACTCCAAAGTCCCTTTGCCGTCTGGCTGATACGGGGCCTTATCTTGTCGTGTGTTATTCCGGTGACTTCGGCATTGAACATCTGCATGCCACCTGAATAGTTCAGCATCGGAATTACGGCCAATGTGAACAGTATTATACCCATACCACCAAGCCATTGCATCAGGCATCGCCACAGGATTATGCCGTGAGAGCAGGCTTCGACTGAGGCTATCACTGAGGCACCCGTGGTGGTGAATCCCGACATAGCTTCAAAAAATGCATCGCTTATTGATAGCGAGCATTTTCCTATGACGAAGGGTATCATTCCGAATATGGAGAAGAACACCCATACCAATGCTGTGAGCAGAAACCCCTCGCGTTTTCCCATTTCGGTGCGTGAAGGATGTATGCCGAATGTCATCGTAATACCTGCCAATATTGTTACGGCAATTGCAATGGCAAAATGTAGATAGTCAGATTCGTCGTATATCAGGCAAGTGACAAGAGGTATGACCATAAAAGCCCCTTCAATCATAAGGAGCCAGCCTATGACTCTAAGAACCATAGGGAAATTTATGTGCCTTTGTGTCTTTAAGCGCTGCATGGATAGTGAATGATGCTTCGTCAGTTAAACAGACGTTCGATTTTGTGTATGGCACCTTGCAGACAGAAAACCACCACGTGGTCGCCGGGTTGGATTACGGTGTTTCCGGAAACGAGCATACCTTTGCCATCGCGTATCATCCCGGCAATGGTCATATCGCGTGATAGTTTCAAATCTTTCACAGCTCCGCGGGTGATTTTGGAGTTTGGTTTCACTTCGATTTCGGCTACGTCGGCATCGGCAAGGGCCATGAATTTAGATGATTCTGAGTCGGCATCGAGCAGCATCTGGAATATATGGCTTGAGGCCAGGAGCTTTTTATTGATGATAGTGCCGATGTTCAGGTTTTCGGCTTGCGAGATGAACTGGATGTCCTCGACTTCGGCTATCGTTTTTTTCACGCCGTAGCCTTTTGCCGAAAGTGCGGCGAGAATGTTCATCTCCGAGCTGTTGCTCAGGGCTATGAATGCATCCATATCTGAAATGCCCTCTTCGGTAAGGGTGTCGATGTCGCGAGCGTCGCCATGGACTATGCGCACGTCGTCGCAGCGTTCGGCAAGTGCGTTGCATCGATCCTTGTCAATGTCAATTATCTTGAACTTATAGCGTTCGCCGGCGAGAGCCGTGAGTCGGAGAGCGATGCGGCTTCCACCCATAATAAGTACCTTGCGAACGTCATGCTGTCGCTTGCCGCACAATTGGCGTATTTCGTCGATGTGTTCGCGGCGGCCCGTGAAGTATATAATGTCGTTTACCTTGAAACAGTCGTCGCCACGCGGAATGATTGTCTCATGGTTGCGTTTTATTGCTGCCACGTGGAATCGGTGCATATAAACTCCCAAATCCTTAAGTTGTCGGCCTTCGAGTTCGGCGCCTTCGCGCATTTTTACTCCCACCACAATCAGTTCGCCATTGTGAATCTCAAACCAGTTTCTAACCCAGGTGCGTTCGAGCGCCGTTATAATTTCCTTGGCAGCAAGATATTCGGGGTAGATTAGACTGTCGACGCCCATTTCGTTGAAGAAAGTGCGGTGATTCTTACGCATATATTCGTAGTTGTCAACGCGAGCTACTGTACGTCGCGCACCAAAACTTTTGGCTATGGCGCAGGCCGTGACATTGTGGGTTTCGAATGGTGTTACGGCAACAAAAAGATCACATCTTTCAGCTCCGGCATTCTTTATTACGTCGAACGAAGTTGGCGATCCGTTAATGGTCATGAGGTTATAATTAGAGTCGAGCGTCGACAGACGTTCGGCATTCTGGTCGATAAGAATGACGTCCTGAGCTTCGCGCGACAATAGTTTGGCCAGATGGGTTCCTACATCACCGGCACCTGCAATTATAATTCTCATATGGTTAGCTGTTGTTTTTCGCTTTGACTATTGCATTGAAAATTGAATCGGAGTCCATTCCGCACAGGCGTTGCAAGGATGAGATGTCGCCATGCGGTACGAAGGCATCCGGAATACCAATCATCGTTACAGTCAGGGAATAGCCGTTTGCCGCGAGCCATTCAAGAACGGTGGTTCCGAGGCCGCCTTTCACTGTTCCGTCTTCTACTGTTATTATAGGCCTTTTTGATTCGGCTGCTTCGCGCAGGATTGCATCATCAATCGGTGAGAGGAATATCATATCGTAGTGTGTGACCGATATGCCGTTTCCTGAAGCTTTTTCTATTGCCTTTTTCACGTTTTTGGCTATGGTGCCTATCGACATAACCGTTACGTCGGAGCCTGTGGATAGTCGGCGCCCTTTGCCTATTTCAAGTTTTTTGAATGGGGTGTGCCATTCGGGGCTGTTTCCGTTGCCGCGTGGATACCGAATCGCCATAGGGCCTTTTCGGTCGGGGAGCTGCGAAGTAAAGAGCAGATTGCGCAGCGTTTCCTCGTCGGCAGGGGAAGATACTGTCATTCCAGGAATATTGCGCATGTAGCTAAGGTCGTACACGCCGTGATGTGTGGCTCCGTCTTCGCCTACGAGTCCGGCACGGTCGATGCAGAAAGTCACCGGAAGGCTCTGGAGCGATACGTCGTGTATTATATGGTCGTAGGCGCGTTGAAGGAACGAGGAGTATATGGCGACATAGGGCAGTAAGCCGTCAGTCGCGAGGCCTCCAGCAAATGTGACGGCATGGCCTTCGGAGATGCCAACGTCGAACGTTCGTTCGGGGAATGCCTGTTGCATTTTATTGACTGACGTACCCGACAACATAGCTGCGGTTATGGCAGTTATCCTATCGTTTTTGCTAGCGAGTTCAACGAGCGTTTCGCCAAACACATCCTGATATTTAGGTGTGGATTTTCCGTTGCCTGAACTTAGCTTTTGGCCATTTGTGGGGTTGAATTTACCTGGCGCATGCCATTCTGCCGGATGTTGTTCGGCCGCCGGGAAGCCTTTGCCTTTTATGGTGCGCAGATGCAGCAGCCGTGGTCCTGTCATGTCCTTTATGTCGGTGAGCACACGTATGATACGAGGAAGGTCATGCCCATCGAACGGCCCGAAATATCTTATGTTCAAGCCTTCGAATATATTCTGCTCATGGGTTATGAGCGATTTCAAGCTGTTGTTGAATCGCAGAATCCGCCCACGGTTACGGTTGTTGACCAGGTGAAGCTTCTTTAGAAATTTGAAAATCCGGTAGCGAATGTTGTTATATGCCTTTGTGGTGGTGAGGTGAGCCAGATAGGAGTTGAGCGACCCGACGTTGCGATCGATAGACATGTCGTTGTCGTTCAATATTATCAACACGTTGTTATTGGTGTGTGCGGCATTGTTTATGCCTTCAAAGGCGAGGCCGCCGCTGATTGATGCGTCTCCCACGACTGCAACTACATTTCGTGGGGGCATCTGCTTGTTGATCGATGAAGCTACTGACATGCCCAATGCAGCCGAAATGGAGTTTGAAGCGTGTCCGGCAGCAAAAGAGTCGTATTCGCTTTCGGCTGGGTTGGGAAATCCGCTTAAACCGCCTAATTTACGGTTGGTGTGGAAGCGGTCGGCGCGTCCGGTGATGAGTTTGTGCCCATATGCCTGGTGTCCGACATCCCATACGATTCGGTCGTAGGGAGTGTTGAATACGTAGTGCAATGCGACGGTTAGCTCCACCGCGCCCATACTTGATGCGAAATGGCCGGGATTTTCAGACAGTGAATTTATAAGAAAATTGCGGATGTCGGAACATAGCCCAGGCAGAGCTTCGAGTGGAAGCTTACGCAAATCGGCGGGAGTATGCACCTCGCTCAACAGGGGATAACGCTCGGCGTCAACCTCATGGCGCGATTCGTCCATTGGCACTTCAAGCGTATTCATTTTTGTTGTCGTTTATATTTTTTATAGATTGGAACGAAGATGATTATTCCTGACGCGACAATGGTGAAAGCGGTTCGGAGGGTGAAGGGTTGTCCGGTTGCAGTCAGCCGTGATACGAATATGAAGCATAGCGCGAGCCACAACAACCCGATGCAAAAGAACCGTATTAAGTCAGAAACTTTCATTCGCAAGTGTTTTTTTCAAGGGATGCGTTCGCAATCCAAATGCAAATTTAATGAGAATCGGCGAATAAATATGGCTTCCGGGCTAAAAATCGTGGCCCTATTTGACTCTTCCGGGATTTTGGGCGATGAATTCCTTCCAACTGCGGCAGCCTTTTTCGACTTGGGGCCGTGATGATTCATAGAAGTGGCATAGCGCGGCACCGAGGGCGTCGGTCGCATCGAGTTGCGGGAGCAGTTGCTCTACGGGTATTGAGAGTATGCGTCTAAGCATTTCCTGTACCTGTTCTTTCGACGCGGCTCCGTTTCCGGTGATGGCCATTTTTATTTTTCGAGGCTCGTATTCGGTGATTGGGACGTCGCGCGACAGCGCGGCTGCCATTGCCACTCCTTGGGCTCGCCCTAATTTAAGCATTGACTGCACATTCTTGCCAAAAAATGGGGCTTCGATTGCCATTTCGTCGGGTAGATATTGTTCGACGAGGCTTAGTACGCGGTCATAGATGCGTTTAAGTCGGAGGTAGTGGCTTTCAAATTTGCTAAGCTGAATTACGCCCATTGCAATCATTGCCGGTTTACGGTTCTTTACGCCCAGAATGCCATAGCCCATTACATTTGTGCCGGGGTCGATTCCGATTATTATTCGGTCCCATTCGCCGAGTTGCTGCCGAGTCGTCATAGTTCAAGCACTTCCATGTACGTGGTGAAGAATAGTATACGTTCACCGTAGGAGCGAACCATGCGTCCGCGTAGATCGGCTGCAGTCGAGTCATGCCATTCTTCGGCAAGTTCCTTGTGTTCGCAAAGCATTTGCACGGCGTAGCTTTCGGCGTCCGGGTCGTGTTTTATCAGGATTTTGAGAAACGCCAGGTTAGAGAAAATCCCCGCCGCTTTAGCCGCAGGGATATATTCGGAGCGAACCCACTCAAGGAAGATGTCGCTGATAGACGTGTGAATGTGGAATGTAGTGTTGAATAGAATCATTGCATAGTTTTAATTGGCAAACAAAGCGGTCGCTACGATGGTGATGCCGTAGATTATATATATTATGCCGGCGGTGATGACACTCCATTTGGTCCATTTGGCGGCATCTTTTGATGATTGTAACGCACCGTTGTAGTCGCCGCCACGGAAACGCGATTCGACTTGCGAAGCTTTTACGATGCCGACGATGCCGAACGGAAGACAGCAAAACAGAGTTGCGAGAATCGATTCGGCTAACCAAGTCTTTGGGCATACTTGGTCGCATATGTTTGCCTGAGATATGCCGGGCGCTGGATTTGCATTCGTCATAGTGCCGATTGGTGGCATAGTGCCAAACAGGGTTGTTGCGAGTTCAGGCACTTGTCCGGCAGGAGTCCAGTCCTTCATTGCTTCATTCCATACGAGCGAGTCGGGATGGATGTTTCGTTGGCGTAGTTCGTCAACAGTGTATGGCCCCTGGGGCTGTCCGTTGCTTGCGAGATAGTATTTCATATGGTGGAGTTGAAAAATTAGTTGTTTGAATTATTTAGTTTGCGTATGGCCCGTTTCTCCTTGCGGCGATGCGCGATGAATCGCGAAGCAAATTTGATGTGCCGCAGTATGGTGGGCATTGTGCCGTAGTAGTAGCACATGATTCTGAAGCGTTCAATCAGCGACTTGCGGCGGTTGGCTGTTGACATGCCTTCGTTGAGGTAGTCGATTAACGTTTCGTCCATAAAGACGTTCTTGCGGGAATGCTGAAGGCATTGTATGCACCAGTCATAGTCGGCTGAAAATCGGTATTTCAGGTCGAATGTTGATGTTAGAGCCGTCAGGGCCACGAACGCCTGATGACATACCACCATTCCTTCGGCAAAGCTCTCGCGTGATAGATTGTCGGGAGCCTTAAGGTGGCGATGTGTGATGAAACGACCTTTGGCGTCGACTATGTCGGTTTGTCCATAAACGATGCCTGGGAAATCGTTGTGGAATATGGCGTCGGCTATATGGGCCAGAGTGTCGGGCGAATGGAATGCGTCGCCTGCATTAAGAAATAAGACGTATTTACCGGTGGCCTGATCAAGACCCTTGTTCATTGCGTCGTATATTCCGGAGTCGGGTTCTGACGTTAGTTTCCGGTTGCTGCACTGTACGCGTTCGATTAGCTTCAGGGTGTCATCTGTCGATGCGCCGTCTATGATTATATGCTCAAAGTCGCGGCAAGTTTGCTCGCCTACGCTTCGAAGCGTCGTTGCGATTGTGGATGATGCATTGAATGTGACGGTGATGATTGAGAATAGTGGAGCCATAATCAGGTGTAAGTGGTTCGTCTGACACAAAATTACACACTATATTTCACTCCTACAAATTTTTGGAGGTGCGATTGTTGGCGAATCAGTAAAATGGCGATGTCGTCCTGTCGTTTCATGGATGGCAAAATCCGGAGAGATTTGGGCGAGTATGTAAAAAACTCGGAGGCCAACTAATGAGTAGCCTCCGAGTTTTTTATTTCTGAATGAATTGTGATTGGTGCGCGATTATTTCAAAAGGTCTTTAACGGCATCGTTGGGGACCATTTGTTCCTGGAATGTGTAAGCACCGGTCTTAGGCGATTTAACAACGCGTATAACTTTGCTATACGTGCGGCCTTCACCTTTCTGAAGTGATGCGACGGTTTTCTTTGCCATATTTCAGATTTTATTTAATTTCTTTGTGGACAGTTACTTTCTTGAGGATAGGGTTGTATTTTTTCAACTCCAGACGCTCGGTGGTGTTTTTGCGATTCTTGGTAGTGATGTAACGCGATGTACCGGGCATACCGCTTGCCTTGTGTTCGGTGCATTCAAGAATCACCTGCACGCGATTTCCTTTAGCTTTCTTTGCCATCTTATTATTAGTCTATGTATTTAATTTCAGTTAAATAACCCTCTTTGGCAGCGTCCCTGATTGCAGCATCAAGGCCTTTCTTGTTAATGGTGCGCAAACCTGCAGCTGAGATTGTGAGTAAAATCCAAGTGTCCTGTTCAACCCAATAGAACTTCTTGTTGAAGAGGTTGACGTTGAATTTGCGTCGTGTGCGACGTTTCGAGTGAGAAACATTGTTGCCCCCCATCGCTTTCTTGCCTGTAATTTGACAAATCTTTGACATGGCTGTTTGTTATTTAGCTCTAATTGTTTTGTTAATGATTTTAACCATTCGCTTTATGGCCGCCATCTCAGTCTCATATCACCGCTAAGTGCATCATTTTAGCAGCTTTACAGGATGAGCCATAAAACAGAGTGCAAAGTAAGCAAAAAAAAGTGAAATCACCAAATAAATTCGACTATTATTGAGGGAGAGGACTTATTGACGGTCGGAAAACGAGTGTGGTCAGGTTGGCTCATATGTACGTTTCAGTTGTAACTGCGAACGGCTTTAATGGCCATAATGAGGGCCGTTGTCACTGCGCGGTCCACTACGCGCTGGCGTGAACCTGGAAAATGGAACGTGTGACTGACTACGGCATCAGGTGTCGCGACAGCTATGCACACGGTGCCCACCGGCTTTTGTGGCGTTCCGCCGCCTGGACCGGCAATGCCGCTGGTGGCCATTGCGATGTTGGCTTTGCATGTCCGTTGGGCGCCGCGGGCCATTTGCTCGACAACGGGAATGCTTACGGCGCCATGAGTGGCTATATCGGTGGGGTCGACTCCGAGAATACGCGTTTTCACGTCGTTGCTATAAGCTACAATGCCTCCATTCATGGCTTCGGAACTGCCCGGAATGGCTGTGATGGCAGCGGCAATGTTGCCGCCGGTGCAACTTTCGGCCGTAGCGACGGAGAGTTCATGCTGTCGTAGTGCGTCAAGCAGTATTTCGGCCGGAGTGAAGTCGCCGTCGGCGAGCAGATGGTCGCTGACGAGTTCAAGAAGCTGAGAATGGGCTAGGCTAATCTGTCGCGCGAGAAATTCGGCGTCGGGATGTGCGCCATCGAGCCGAAGCCTGATTACGCCTGGCTTGGGGAGATAGGCGAGGTGGAGATAAGATGGCAAGGATTCTTCCCATGGGGCAAGCTCGGTGGCAAGCTGTGATTCGCTTATGTCTGTCACGATAATTGTGCGATGTTCGATTGCTACGTTTGAAGAGAATCTTTGGCACAGGCGCGGAAATACTTGGGCGCGGAACATCTGACGGGTTTCGAATGGCACCCCGGGCATAGCCACAAGTATCTTGCCGTCGGCCTTTTCAAACCACATTATCGGTGCAGTGCCTACAACATTTTGTATGACTGAGCATGAAGAGGGTACCATGGCCTGCGCCGCGGTGAGGTCGTTTAGTTTAAGTCCGCGCTTGCCAACGACTTCGATTACGTTTGCGAGCACCTTCGGATCTTGTTGTAGCGAACCGCCGAATATGCGGCATAGCACTTGTTTCGTTATGTCGTCTTTTGTCGGACCGAGTCCGCCGGTGGTTATCACGACAGGTGACACCTGAAAGGCCCTCTCGATGGCGCGTGTTATTGATTGCTCGTCGTCGGCAACAACCTGAACATCGGCGACCTTCCAGCCGTAGGGGGCTATGTGGCGTGCGATGTCGCCGCTATTTGTGTCGACCACTTGTCCGATAAGAAGTTCGTCGCCGATTGCTATGACCGATAGGTTCATATGAATTATAATAATGTGTTTGAAAGATAATAATTAGATGGACACTCGTGCATATGGAGTGCTGTCGTAAGGACAGAATTGTTTGTCGAGGTATTTGAAATGTCCGGCGATGGCCACCATTGCGGCATTGTCGGTAGTAAACGAACGTTCGGGTATGAACGGTGTGAGATGGTGGCGGTTGCAATACTGAGCTATGGCATCGCGCACGCCCGAGTTGGCTGATACACCTCCGCCGATTGCAATAGTTCTCACTCCAGTGGCTTTAACGGCTTTGTCAAGCTTATGGAGGAGTATTTCGATGATTGTGCGTTGCAGAGAGGCTGCAAGATGAGCCTTGTTCTGCTCGATGAATTCGGGGTTTTGCTTCAGCGCATCGCGGAGAGTGTATAGAAACGATGTTTTGAGTCCGCTGAAGCTATAATCGAATCCGGGAATATTCGGCTTTGCGAAGCGGAATTTTGATGAATCGCCCTGGGCTGCCAGACGGTCGATATATGGGCCGCCGGGATATGGGAGTCCCATCACTTTTGCGCATTTGTCGAATGCTTCGCCTGCGGCATCGTCGATTGTGCGCCCAAGGATTTCCATATCGTTATAGTTGCGCACAAGTATAATCTGGCTGTTGCCTCCGGAAATGAGCAGACAAAGGAATGGGTATTGCGGCACGGGGTCGTCGGGTTGTCGGCGTATGAAATGTGACAGTACGTGACCGTGAAGGTGGTTCACGTCGACAAGTGGGCATCGAAGGCCGAGCGACAGTCCTTTGGCGAATGACGTGCCGACGAGCAACGAACCAAGTAGTCCTGGCCCGCGGGTGAAAGCAATGGCCGAAATTTCGTTTTTTGTCACCCCGGCACGCTTTATCGCAGAAGCTACGACCGGCACTATGTTTTGTTGGTGGGCCCTTGATGCGAGTTCAGGCACTACACCGCCATATTCTTCGTGGATGCTCTGGCTGGCAATGACATTCGACAGGAGCAGCCCGTCGCGTATTACGGCTGCCGATGTGTCGTCGCATGACGACTCGATTCCTAATATTGTTATGCTCATTTTATGGTTTTCGTTATTTTGGGCCATACATAAATAGTAGGCGTTGCGAGTGCAAAAGTAATGATAAAAATCGGAATATGGCACTGGCCCTAGACAGTTGCATCAAATATTGGAGAAGGATGGTCGAGGGTATGGCCTGTCAGCAAAGCGTATTGTTTAAGGATTATGGGTGCTGATTTGAAAAAATAAGCTAACTTTGCATCCTGAAAACAGAAGAGTTTATGCAAAATATTCGAAACATCGCTATCATAGCGCACGTCGACCACGGAAAAACTACGTTGGTGGACAAGATGCTATTGGCCGGCAATCTGTTCAGAGACAATCAACACACCGGCGAACTGATACTTGACAACAATGACCTGGAACGTGAAAGGGGGATAACAATCCTGTCGAAGAATGTCTCGATAAACTATAAGGGATATAAGATAAATATCATAGACACTCCGGGACACGCCGACTTTGGCGGCGAGGTGGAGCGAGTGCTTAATATGGCTG
>CAZRJT010000053.1:0-14213 GCA_964600585.1 uncultured Bacteroides sp. | reverse complement strand
GTCAGGCGACGATACCGAGAGCCATATCGACACATTGGCACGTATGGCCACTAACGATACGATAATTTATGTGGGTTGCCAGGATAGCTCTGACGAACATTACACATGCCTTAAGGAAATGAGCAATGAGCTAAAGGCACTGCGGACAGTTGCGGGCAAACCATACAACCTCATTGAATTACCACTGCCTGACGCAATATACGATGAAGACGGAATGCGTCTGCCAGCCACATATGCCAATTATCTTGTTACTCCTAAGGCGGTATATATGCCTGTTTACGGACAGCCAATGAAGGATTTGATGGCTCGTCAAATGCTACAAATCGTATTTGACCAGGAGATTATCGAAATCGATTGTCGGGCTTTAATCAAACAGCATGGTTCGTTGCACTGCGCCACAATGCAGCTGCCGAAACAAATAATATCCATAATATAAGCATCATTATGTTGAATATCGGAATAATACAACTTAAAAAGTGTGCCGACGTTGATGCTAATCGTCATCGATTAGCCAATAAAATAAGAGAGGTTGCAGCTCAAGGAGCTCAACTAATAGTGAATCAGGAATTACATGATTCGCTATATTTTTGTCAAACCGAATCAATCGACAATTGCGACTTTGCGATAGAAATTCCCGGTATTGCCACCGACTTATATTCATCGCTTGCCAAGGAACTTGGCGTAGTGATTGTGACATCATTATATGAGCGCAGAGCTGCGGGTCTTTACCACAATACAGCCGTAGTGTTTGAACGCGACGGGTCTATCGCCGGCAAGTACAGAAAAATGCATATACCGGATGATCCAGCCTACTATGAGAAATTCTATTTTACCCCGGGCGACTTAGGATTCGAACCTATAAATACATCTGTCGGGCGCTTGGGAGTGCTCGTGTGTTGGGACCAATGGTATCCGGAAGGAGCTCGGCTTATGGCCCTAAAAGGAGCCGAGATTCTTATTTATCCGACTGCCATCGGGTGGGAGTCGACTGATACCGAAGAGGAGAAACAGCGTCAGAGAGAAGCTTGGATTACAATTCAACGCGCACACGGAATTGCCAACGGGCTTCCGGTCGTGAGCGTGAATCGCGTCGGACACGAACCAGACCCATCAGGAGCGACTAACGGCATACAGTTCTGGGGCTCAAGCTTTATTTGCGGTCCCCAGGGAGAATTACTGTATCAGTCGCCATCAGATGCAGAAGACGTAAAAGTGATTGGAATAGATATGAAACGCAGCGAACACGTAAGACGTTGGTGGCCATTCCTACGTGATCGCCGCATTGATGCCTACGACGGGCTTACAAGAAGATATATCGATTAATCCGATTTCATTTTATACGGCCAGCACGGCGGGAAATGGACGGCAATTATAACGTGAGGCCATTATCTCGCCGTAAGCGCCAGCAGAGCGAAGTGCGAGCAAGTCGCCACGATGAGTGACCGGAAGATGCTCGTCAACGCCAAAACAATCGGCCGACTCGCAAATCGGGCCAACAACATCATATATTTCACCACCTTTATGACTGGTCAGGTTTTCTATCTTATGATGTGCCTGATATAAAGCCGGACGTATCAAATCGCTTAAACCGGCATCGACTATGACAAATTTCTTGACTGTACCTTCCTTTACATAAAGGACTTTGGTTATCAACGAGCCACATTGGGCGACTATGGCCCTTCCAAGTTCGAAATGGAGTTCCTGACCTTCGCGTAGATTTAAATCGCGATGGAACACATCGAAATAGTTTTTGAAATCGGGTATCGGATTAGCATCAGGATTATCGTAATCAATCCCCAGTCCTCCACCCACGTTGATGGATTCAAAATATATTCCTTGAGCATTGTATTTGTCCTGCAATTCATTAATTCGCTGACACAGGATGGAAAATGGCGTAAAATCAGTTATCTGTGAGCCTATGTGGAAATGGAGCCCCTTCAACACAATCCAATCTGACTTTATGCATTTTTCAATTATTCCATCAAGCATATCGACATTAATGCCAAATTTGTTTTCGGACAGGCCCGTGGTGATGTAATGGTGCGTATGGGCATCTACATTCGGATTAACGCGTAGTGCCACAGATGCTTTTTTATTTAGTTTGCTGGCTATTTCTTCAATAACCTCAAGTTCGGCAGCCGATTCAACATTCAAACATCCAATTCCGACATTCAGTGCCAGTTCGATTTCAGCATCTGACTTACCTACACCGGCATAGACAACGTCGTGTGGCATAAATCCGGCTTCTTTGGCCGCCGACAACTCTCCCCCACTCACTACGTCAGCCCCAAAACCTGCCTTTGCAATACATTGCAAAATAGTGGGATTGGCATTTGCCTTAACCGCATAATGCACTTTGAATCCGGGATAAGAACTACACTCTTTTACTGCGGCCAATGTGGCTTCAAGCAATTTTAAATCATAGTAATAAAATGGAGTGCGGGGCTGTTGGCGAAACAACTCCACAGGAAAATTTGAATCCATCTGACAATTATTTACGATACTTTTTTAGTGTTCTATTTATGAAAAAAGATGACGACTGAGACAATTAAGAGCCTTTACCTTATCTTCCTTACGCACCAGCAACGATATATTATAGTTGCTTCCTCCGTATGAAATCATTCGCACCGGTATGTCCTTAAGAGCATTTACGACTTCAGCCTCAAAGCCACGGTTCTGCCATTCAAGATCGCCTACGACACATATTATGACCATATCTCGATCGATAGTAACGGTGCCGAATTTCTTCAAATCATCGAGTATCGGTTGTATGTTACGCTCATTATCAATCGTAACACTCACTCCAACTTCAGATGTTACAATCATATCGATAGATGTGCGGTGGGTTTCAAATATTTCAAACACCTTGCGCAAAAATCCATAAGCAAGCAGCATTCGACCACTCTTGATTTTTATGGCCGTAATGTTATCCTTTGCAGCCACAGCCTTTATGGTGCGAGTCGATGAGGTGTTATATATCAACGTACCAGGAGCATCAGGCTGCATAGTGTTCAACAATCGCACCGGAATATTGTTAAGTTTTGCCGGAAGCACACATGTCGGATGTAATATCTTTGCGCCGAAATAAGCAAGCTCGGCTGCCTCTTCAAAGTGCAACTGGCTCACCGGCTTAGTGCCTTCAACGTATCGCGGATCATTATTATGCATTCCGTCGATATCGGTCCAAATTTCAATTTCGTCAGCATTGATTGCGGCACCGATGAGTGAAGCAGTATAATCACTGCCACCGCGCTGCAAATTGTCGATTTCGCCATAGGCATTGCGACAAATATAGCCTTGTGTCAAATAGAGGTCGGCATCGGGATTTTCCTCTATTATCAATGTAAGTTTCTTTTTTATATAATTGCTATCCGGTTCGGCATTCTTATCAGTGCGCATAAAATCAAGTGCCGGAATTAAATAAGAATTGATTCCTTGCTCATGCATATACAGGTTCATCAAAGCAGTTGACATCAATTCCCCTTGTGCCAATATCTCTTTCTCTTCAAATAGCGTGAATATATCTTTGTTAAAAGAACGTATAAAATCGAAGCGCTCTTTAATGGCCGCAATTGCTTTTTCGCGATATTCGTCAGTGGAGTAAAGCTGGGATATCGTATCCATATATTTGGCTTCAAGAGCGTTTATCGTCTCTTTTGCCCCAGCAATATTTTTTTTATAGAGATAATCGGATATTTCAATCAAAGAATTCGTTGTTCCTGACATTGCTGACAAAACAACGATATTCTTACCTCGCTCTGATACCAGGCGAACCACATCTTTCATTCGCTGAGCGGAGCCAACTGACGTGCCTCCAAATTTCAATACTTTCATTCTATAACCAGAATATATTTTTTAGTGCAATTATTTTGCAAAATTACAAAAATGCTTCAAAATCCGCAGCATTTAGCTGAAAAAAGCAACAATATTAATTGTATCGGATAACAACGACCTTCATTACAAAGCCGATTAAATAGGCAATTCAATCCTCTGAAATGCACTTATCCTCACATCTTACCACTCGGGCCGGGAATTGCTCGACGAACGCCAGGTTATGAGTGGCCATGACGACGGCAGTGCCTTTGCGGGATATCCCGTGCAAACGACGCACTATCTGCTCGCCGGTTTCGGGATCCAAATTACCGGTTGGCTCATCAGCAAGAATCAGGCGGGGGCGATTAAGCAATGCTCGCGCCATTACAATTCGTTGCTGTTCGCCCCCCGATAGCTCATAGGGCATTTTATATGATTTGGTGAGCATACCCACTTCGTTCAGAACCTCCTGAATACGGATGTCAATTGCTTCCTTATTATTCCAGCCAGTGGCAAGAAGCACAAATTCAAGATTTTCGTATACAGTTCTGTCTGTCAACAGCTGAAAGTCCTGAAAGACTATGCCCATTTGTCGGCGCAGATATGGAATGTCCTTTCGTCTAATGTCAACCAGATTGTAGCCTAACACTTCAGCCGCCCCCGATATCACAGGAATGTCGCAATACATTGATTTCAACAGACTGCTTTTTCCGCTGCCGACGCGCCCAATCAAGTACACGAATTCACCTTCTGACAGACTGAAGTCGACATGCTTTAATACTACCAACTCCTTGCGATGTAGCTCTACATTCTTATAGCTAACGATTTTTCCCATATCATACGGATTAATATGTCAATATCCCATTTCCGACAAAAACTTGATGCGCATCAGACGTATTTCATCTTCGGTATATTCGCTTCCGAGTTCCTTGTAAGCTTCCTCCAAATCGCCACTTTCACTATCTTTGAAATACTCGAACATGTCATCCTGTTGATCCTCGTCAAGTATTTCGTCAATGAAATAGTTTATATTTATTTTTGTTCCTGAATTAAGGATGGCTTCGATGTCATCGAGCAATTCATTAAAATCCAATCCTTTTGAGGAAGCGATTTCGTCAAGTGGGATTTTTCGGTCAATAGCTTGTATTATTGAAATCTTCACTTTACTTTTATTTGCGACACTTCGCACTATCAAATCTTCCGGCCTATCGATCTCATTATCCTCGACATGGCGTTTGATGACCTGTATGAATTCTTCACCATAGCGCTTTGCTTTTCCGGCACCAACGCCCGAGATATTCGACAGTTCGTCAATAGTGATGGGATACGTGGTCGCCATAGCTTCAAGCGAAGGATCCTGAAATATAACATAAGGGGGTAGCGAGAGTCGTTTCGCCACTTTTTTACGCAAATCCTTCAGTATCGAATATAATTCGGGGTCAGCCGCACAGTTTGCTCCGCTCTTCACCACTTCGGGCTCCTCATCTTCGTTGAATTCCGTATCTTCCACTACCTTAAACGACTGCGGATTTTTTAAAAAATCTTTTCCGGCATCAGTTACGCGCAGCATACCGTAATTCTCTATATCCCTATCGATATATCCTGCTATCACGGCTTGACGAATCACAGCATTGAGATAGCGTTCGTCAGCTTTATCGGCACAGCCGAAAACTTCAAGTTCGTCATGATGATAAGACCTGACATCATTAGTAGACTTACCTCTCATAACATCTATAATATGGTCGACCTTAAATTTTTCTTTAAGAGCGGTGATTGTTTCAATCACTGCACATAAATCGTCTTTAGCTTCCACTTTTTTCTTAGGGTTTAAACAATTATCGCAATTGCCACAATTTTCATGATCGAATTCTTCACCAAAATAATGCAGCAATAAGCGGCGGCGACAAACGCTCGATTCAGCATAATTAGCCGTTTCAAGCAGCAGCTGTTTGCCTATTTCCTGTTCTGAAATCGGCTTGTTCTGCATAAATTTCTCCATTTTTTGAAGATCTTTGGCCGCATAAAATGTTATACATTGTCCTTCGCCTCCATCGCGCCCCGCACGTCCGGTTTCCTGATAATAGCCTTCAAGCGATTTGGGCATATCATAGTGTATGACAAAACGCACATCTGGTTTATCTATTCCCATTCCAAATGCAATTGTTGCCACTATGACATCGACCTGTTCAAGCAAAAAGGCATCCTGATTAGCCGAACGTGTTGCGCTATCCATACCGGCATGATAAGGCAACGCCCTTATCTCATTTATTTGAAGAAGCTCTGCCAGCTCCTCAACTTTTTTCCGGCTGAGGCAATATATTATTCCAGATTTCTCTTCTCTACTCTTTATAAACTTTATTATATCCTTATCAATCGACGAATTTTTGGGACGAACCTCGTAATATAGATTCGACCGGTTAAACGATGATTTGAAAACTTTTGCATCGAGCATTCCAAGGTTTTTCTGAATATCATGTTGCACCTTGGGTGTAGCCGTTGCCGTAAGAGCTATCACCGGACGTTTACTGATCTCATTTATTATCGGACGAATCCTGCGATATTCAGGACGGAAATCATGGCCCCATTCTGATATGCAATGTGCCTCGTCTACTGCATAGAATGAAATCGACACGGTCTTAAGGAATTCGATGTTTTCTTCTTTTGTAAGCGACTCCGGCGCAACGTATAGCAGCTTTGTCTTACCAGACGTAACATCATTTTTCACCCTATCGACCGATGTTTTGTTGAGCGACGAATTCAAGAAATGCGCAACATCATCCTCGGCGCTGAAATTACGCATTGCATCGACCTGATTTTTCATCAGCGCAATCAATGGCGATATGACGATAGCAGTACCATCCATCATCAACGACGGCAATTGGTAGCATAGAGATTTTCCACCGCCGGTAGGCATCAGGACAAAAGTGTCATGCCCATCAAGCAAACTGGTTATGATAGCCTCTTGGTTACCTTTGAATTTATCGAACCCAAAATGTTTTTTTAGGGCAGCTGCAAGGAGAGTTGGGTCAGTCATAGATGATGGAATATTTCAAATTGATTGATTAATATGATAAGAAATCAGTTATAAGTTCCGGTTTCGAAATTTGCGTTTTTAAGTTTATCGATAGCATAATCAGCCGTTATCACAAATGATTTCTTTCGTGACGATGGCAAATCATACATCAAATCTATCACAATCGACTCTACAATCGAACGCAATCCGCGTGCTCCAAGTTTATATTCAATCGCTTTGTCAACTATCAAATCAAGCGTTTCAGGTGTAAACGTAACATCCACACCATCCATCTTGAACAATTTTTCATATTGCTTGATGATGGCATTTTTGGGCTCGGTAAGCACTTTCCTCAAAGCTTCGCGGTCAAGCGGCTCCAAATGCATAAGCACCGGCAGACGTCCAATTATTTCGGGTATGAGTCCGAACGATTTTAAATCCTGAGGTGCCACGTATTTCATCATATTGTCACGCTGGACGCTGTGACGATCGGAATTATTTGAATACCCGACCACATGAGTGTTCAATCGCTGGGCGATTTTACGTTCTATGCCATCGAACGCTCCACCACATATAAACAGAATGTTCTTTGTATCCACAGGAATCATACGCTGTTCGGGATGCTTCCGGCCTCCTTGTGGAGGCACGTTGACAATGGAGCCTTCAAGCAATTTGAGCAATCCCTGCTGAACACCTTCACCACTTACATCACGCGTGATGGACGGATTATCGCCTTTACGGGCAATCTTGTCTATCTCGTCGATAAACACAATTCCACGTTCAGCCTTCTTGACATCATAATCGGCTGCTTGAAGCAGGCGGGTAAGCAGACTCTCTATATCTTCACCTACGTAACCAGCCTCAGTAAGCACCGTAGCATCCACTATCGTGAAGGGAACGTCGAGCAAACGTGCGATTGTTTTTGCCAATAATGTCTTACCCGTACCGGTAGGGCCTACCATTATTATGTTGCTTTTTTCAATGTCAACATCGTCGACATCCTGCGCCAGACGCTTGTAATGATTGTAAACAGCAACCGATAAATATTTTTTAGCGTCATGCTGGCCAATCACATAGCTGTCAAGAAATGCACGAATCTCTTTTGGCTTCGGAAGTCGTCCGAAAGCAGCCTTGTCGTTGTCGTTTCCTATACCGGCCTCAGCTTCCTGCGTCTTATTATAGTCGGCAAGCAACGTATTGATTTGCTCGACACAATCCGAGCAAATCAAACAGTCACCAACCGGACTTGGAATCATTACAGGCACTTGCGAATGTGGTCTTCCGCAGAATCCGCAGCACGCTTGTGTCGTTTTCTTTGCCATTTATCTAACAAAATCTATATAGATTAATATTCCGCCAAATCAATGTTTAGCTTTCACCAAAACTTCATCTATCATGCCATATTCTTTAGCTTCAATGGCAGTCATCCAATAGTCGCGGTCTGAATCTTTCTCCACTTTTTCAAATGGCACACCAGAATGGTCGGATATGATAGTGTAAAGTTCTTTCTTGAGTTTCTGGATTTCGCGTGCAGTAATTTCAATGTCTGATGCCTGCCCCTGTGCGCCGCCCATTGGTTGATGGATCATCACTCGGGAGTGTTTCAGGGCAAAACGCTTTCCAGCAGTGCCCGAAACGAGCAGTACGGCAGCCATAGACGCGGCCATTCCAGTGCAAATCGTGGCAACATCGCTTGAGATATACTGCATCGTGTCATATATGCCCAATCCGGCGTACACAGAACCGCCAGGCGAATTGATGTATATGCTCACGTCCTTACCCGGATCGGCAGAATCAAGATATAACAGCTGAGCCTGTATGACATTGGCTGTATAATCATTTACGTCAGTGCCGAGGAATATTATTCTGTCCATCATCAAGCGCGAAAACACATCCATCTGAGCAACATTAAGCTGACGTTCTTCTATGATTGTGGGTGATATATAGCTTGATGTTATTGATGACGCATACTGATCCAGGGCGAGACCATTAAGCCCCAGATGCTTCACCGCGTAGTCTCTAAAATCATTTTTCATTTTACTTTAATTATTGAGATATTATTCAACTAATATTTATTAGTCAAAGTTACGAATAAAAAAGAAATATTGCAAAATTTTCAAAGGCCATTTTTCTTTTTGGTACGACCATATGCCGACGTCAGAAATATAGAATACATTTCAAAAATGACAATAATATTAATTCAGTAGGCTTATGTGTTTTTTATATTTTTAGCATATTTTTTCTGTTCCGTTTCAATACGTTTCATTATGTTTGCAAATTAAACTCCAAAATAATAACAATAATAGTCTAATAAAAAATCAAACATAAGCCATACAATATATGACCCCGATAAAGCCTATTTGCATTACCTTAGTATTAATCAGCGCATTAAAAGCATCTGCCACACCACAATCCATCAAAAGCCCCGATGGCAAGCTGGAAGTGACGACTGACCTTGTCGACGGAAAGCCCCAATATTCGATAAAATATCTGGGTAAGGTTATGGTCGACAAATCGCCCCTTGGATTCAGAACCGACTTTGGAGATTTTTCATCAGGACTCTCCAATACGACAAATTCTGCCGAACAAGTAACCAAGTCTTACAGCCAAGACCGCATAAAAAAGAGCGATATCGATTACACGGCAAATACACTCACTTCGACCTATACCAATAAGGATGGACAACAAATGTCGATTGAATGGCAGGTAAGCGACAACAATGTAGCGTTCCGTTACAACATCACACCGCATAACGGTAGAAACTGCGCAATCATAATTGAGGAAAAAAGTGGGTTTAAATTTCCGCCTTACGCCACGACATTCATAACTCCCCAAAGCGACCCTATGATAGGCTGGAAAAGAACCAAACCAAGCTACGAAGAACCATACACAAACGACGCTCCAATGTCGGCCAAATCAATGTATGGCCGCGGATATACCTTCCCTGCCCTTTTTCACATAGGAAACGACGGATGGGTATTGGTGAGCGAAACCGGAGTCGACGGCAATTATTGTGGCAGCCGTCTATCGGAATGCGTCGACGACACCTACACCATTGCCTATCCGATGCCGGAAGAAAACAATGGCAACGGATCGTCATCGCCCGGAATTGCGCTTCCTGGACATACGCCATGGCGTACAATCACAATCGGCAACACCTTACACCCAATTGTGGAAACCACCATACCCTGGAATCTCGTCGAACCACTATACGAAGCGACAATCCCCGCTGCTCCCGGACGCGGCACATGGAGCTGGCTTTTGTGGCAAGACAACAGCATAAATTATGACGACCAAGTGAAATTCATTGATTTGGCCGCGGCAATGGGATACGAAAATTGCCTTATAGACAACTGGTGGGACAACAATATAGGCCGTGAAGGAATCGAAAAACTTGCTGAATATGCAAAATCAAAAAATGTTCAGCCTATCATCTGGTATTCGTCAAGTGGTTATTGGAACGACATCGAACAAAGCCCCAAAAACATAATGAGCCGCCCCATCCCACGAAAAAAGGAAATGAAATGGCTTAGCGACAACGGTATCAGTAAAATAAAAGTGGACTTTTTCGGTGGCGACAAGCAAGAAACCATAAGATTATACGAGGATATATTAAGTGATGCCAATGATTATGGGATTTCAGTGATTTTCCATGGTTGCACCCTGCCTCGAGGTTGGGAACGTATGTACCCTAACTACGTGGGCAGCGAAGCTGTTCTTGCATCTGAAAATCTTGTTTTTGGGCAGGATTTTTGCGACCAAGAAGCGTTTAACGCAACTTTACATCCGTTTATCAGGAACACGGTTGGGTGTATGGAATATGGAGGCACCGTGCTGAATCGCCGCTTGAACCGCGATAACAACGGAGGTACGCGACGCATTACAACCGATGCCTTTGAGCTTGCAACATCAATATTATTTCAGAACCCGGTGCAAAACTTCGCATTGGCCCCAAATAACATCACAGACGCTCCGGTCGCAGCGATAGAGTTTATGAAACAGGTGCCGACAACCTGGAATGACACAAAATTAATTAAGGGATATCCTGGCAAATATGTGATTTTAGCCCGACGCCACGGAGATAAATGGTATGTTGCAGGAGTAAATGCCACAAAAGAAAAAATGAAACTTAAGCTTGACTTAAATTCAATTGCTGCCGGAGCAAAACACGCCATAGCTTATGTGGACGACAAAAAAAATAACGTTGCAATAAAGGACGTTAAATTAAAAAATGGCATAACATCAGAAATCACTATGTTGCCATCTGGAGGATTCGTAATGATTGTTGACGCTCACAATTGACACAACAGATATCGCCAAACAAGGACAACGGGCTCCATGGAGGCATTCTCCATGGAGCCCGTTGTCCTTTTCATTGGCCTGGAGCAAATGTGCGCAGCAGAAGATTTTCCACTTCTGTTTTCAATTTTCCTCTCGCACATTTAAAATCATTCACCATCACAACTATAACGTGTGTAGGCATACCGGCATCATCAAGTAGATATCCGGCATAACTTTGCACACCCTTCATACTGCCGGTCTTCATTGCCACACGACCTTCTAATGGTGTCCCTACCAAAAAATTTTTCATCGTACCATCCATTCCGGCCTTCGGAAACAGGCTGACATACTCCGACGACCTCGTATGGCCGCACATCCATACAAATATGTCGGCTAAAAAATAAGGCGTAAGCCTATTGTTTCGCGATAAGCCGCTGCCGTCCTCCACTACAATGCCGCAAGTGTCTACATCTCTAACAGCCCAAAGCTGAAGCTCCCGTTTTGCAGCTTCAGTTCTCGACTCTTCTGGTGCAAATGCACGGAGCATCGATTCGGCCATAAGATTATCACTACGAAACATAAGACTACGCAATACGTCTATAAACTCCGGAGAACGATGAGTGTAAACCTCTGTGGGTACGGCTGTATTACCCAACGGCTTATCACCAACCTTTATTCCGCTGCCACGGATACACTCCGTTACATTGTGTATCAGAGTACGAGTCGGATCAGGATTAGACAAGGTCATACTTTGACCTCGCTTCGGGACAACGCCACTCGACAATATCTCATCGGAATCACGTTTTCTATCAACCTTCAGCTTGCCTTTCGAATTTGTATGTGAAACTCTCAAACCAGGGACATGCGGCTCGGTGCGTCTGGATGGAAGTGTAAGAATAAATTTATTATCTTTAAAATTTACTGCCGAATGCGCCGCCCCATAAGGCCATACTATATCCTCGTCAAGCCATCCGCCAGGCACTTTTTCATATGGAACAGCAGAATCGTCAACCACTACCGCTCCCTCTATTTCAAAAATCCCCAACCGCTTCAAACCAGCGACAATACTATCTGAAAATCCGGCATATTCCTCAAAATAGGCCGATTCTATCGTTGGATCACCGACAGCCTTTATTTTAACATCGCCTTTCAGCACTCCATCATCGATAAATCCGTCGGCCAATATCATTGTCTCGAAACACGAATTTGAAGGCCTCATACTCAATATCGTGGCTGATGTAAGAGCTTTAGTGACGCTCGCCGGTATCATTGGCACATCGCCGTTTACGTCATACAGAACCTCTCCGGTCGACAAATTTTCAATATATAGTCCCACCTTGGCTTTACCTGAATTAGGTAACACCAATGGATTATCATAGCAAGTTTCAGCATTCGACAGCAAGCAACATAGCCCCAATAATGCCATCGACAATCTCTTAAGAGTAATAGGCATATTTTTTATCAGTTTGTTTGGCGACACGAAATTACAAAAAACCACCTAATAATTCAGAATTTCGCATAACCTTTGTTGTTTATTAAAGATTTTTACTTAATTTCGCACAGAATTAGCTAAATTGTGCAGTTATATTATGGTAATTAAAACTCGCGAGAAACTCATCGACGTAGCAAGACAGCTGTTTGCCTACAAAGGCGTGGAGAATACTACCATGAATGACATTGCCGCTGCATCTGAAAAAGGAAGACGCACAATTTATACTTATTTCAAGAACAAGCGTGAAATTTACAATGCCGTAATCGAACGCGAAAGCGACCGATTGGTCAGTGAACTTCGTAACGTAGCCGAATCGACTCTCGACCCCGAAACAAAGCTGGAAAGATACCTCACACTACGATTCAACGTAGTGGTCGACCGAACTCCGAAACACGACACCCTACGTTATATTTTTGGCCGAGATTATCGTCGAATAGAGCGCATTTGGCGTCTGGCGCTTGACAAAGACAAGGTATTGCTCCAAAAAGTGCTCGATGAAGGAGTGGATGCGGGTGTCTTCGACGAAGTGCAGGCATCCCGGCTGCATATCCTGGAGACACTTATGTTCCAAGGCATAGACTATTGCCATATGCGCGATAATTTTGATAGCGTAGGGCCCAATATTGCCGTTATACGCGATGGTGTGATAAAATTCATAATACAAGGTATAAAAAAATAAAACGAAAACATATGTTCATAAATGCTACCGGATTTTACATCCCTTCAGGCCGTGTTGACAACGACCATTTCCTTGAAGTCAACGGACTAACAAGCGAATGGATTTTGAAACGAACCGGCATATCCACCCGATCCAAGGCCGGAGAAGGGGAAGGCCACGATTCAATGGGTTTAGCGGCCATCGATGCAGCAATACCCAATCTGCCATATGACATAAAGGACGTGGATTTGATTGTGTCGGCAGCGTATTCGGTTTACGATTCTGTTGCGACATTGGCCCATGTAGCCCAGCAAAAATATGATATAGATGGAGCCAAGGCCGTATATGCGTCATCGGCATGCTCGTCATTTGTCAATGGTCTCGAAATCGTTGAAGGATATTTCGCCATGGGCAAAGCCAAAAAAGCGTTATTGGTATGCTCGGAGCACAACACATATTATAGCAACGAAACCGACCCCAAATGTGGACATTTATGGGGCGACGGTGCCGTTGCGATGTTTCTGTCGGCCGAACGGGTGACACCTGACGACCCAGAGATTAAGCAAATATATACGTGTGGGCTTGGAAATGTGAGCAAAGGGCCTGACGGAGTGAAGCTTCGCCCTAAAGAGGACGGAATCACCATGCCCGACGGACGAGATGTATTCATACACGCTTGTAAATATTTGGTTCACGGACTCGACAAAGTGACTTCGGCTGAAGGCCTGAAAATCTCGGACCTCGATTATATCATTTGTCATCAAGCAAATAAGCGCATCGTTTCAAATGTGGCAAATCAGCTTGAAATGCCCGACAATCATTTCCTTAACAACATTGAAGAATTGGGCAATACCGGTTCGGCTTCTGCGGCCATCGTTTTTGCCCAGAACAGAGATGTATTCAAAAAAGGCCAGCGAGTGGGCCTTACCGTATTCGGTGGAGGCTATTCATGCGGA
>CAZRJT010000052.1:0-14265 GCA_964600585.1 uncultured Bacteroides sp. | reverse complement strand
TGACTACGGAGCTACTTTGGGCTCCAACTTCATAGTGGTGGTAAACGACAATCAGATGAGCATTGCCGAAAACCACGGCGGCATATATGCCGACCTGCGTTTGCTGCGCAACACCAACGGCACTGCCGAACCCAATCTGTTCAGGGCTATGGGTTATGGTTACCGGTATGTCAATTACGGCAACGACCTTAAGAGCCTGATAGATATGTTCCGTGCCGTGAAGAATATCGACCATCCGGTGGTGGTGCACATAAACACGATGAAAGGTATGGGATTGCCGGTGGCCGAGGCCAATAAAGAGGAGTTCCACTATGGCGGGCCGTTCGACTTGAAGTCGGGCATGCCGCTTAATGAGCCTGATCCCCGTACGGCCCCTGAAGATTACAGCGACTTGTTTGCCAAGAATATGCTGCGCCGTATGAAAGAAAACGGCGAAGTGGTGGCCATAACTGCCGGCACTCCCGGCGTTTTGGGATTCGACAAGTCGAGGCGGCAGGAGGCCGGACGCCAGTTCATCGATGTCGGCATTGCCGAGCAGGCGGCCATTGACGTGGCGAGCGGCCTTGCCAAAGGTGGTATGCGTCCGGTGGTGGGCTTCGTAAGCAGCTTCCTTCAGCGCGCCTACGACCAGTTCAGCCAGGACATAGCCCTCAACCGTCAGCCGGTGACGTTTGTGGTGTTCTACGGTTCGATGTTCGGTATGAACGATGAGACCCATCTCGGATTCTTCGACATAGCGCTTCTTTCGAATATTCCAAATCTGATATATCTTGCGCCTACGTGCAAAGAAGAGTTCGAGGCTATGCTCGATTGGTCGGTTAAGCAGACCGCATATGCGGTCGTAATCCGTACACCCGGTTCGATTGCCGTTCCTAATCCGGCAGTCAAACTCCTGACCGATTATTCGGCTCCTGAATACGACATAGTGCGACAGGGCTCGGATGTGGCTCTGATTGGAGCCGGCTCTATGTTCGGCTTTATGGCACAGGCCGCCGACATACTTGCCGAAAAGGACGTGAACGTAACGCTGATCAACCCACGCAATCTTTCGACGCTTGACACTGCCACTCTCGACGCGCTGAAGGGTTCCAAACTGGTGGTTACGGCCGAGGACGGGATTATTGATGGCGGCTATGGACAGAAGGTAGCCTCATATCTTGGCGAATCGCCCGTGAAGGTCGTTAATTTGGGCCTGCCCAAAGAATTTCTAAACCGCTACGACTACGCACAGCTCCAGCAGCGTTGCGGTCTGACTCCGGAGCAGATTGCCCGCACCGTATTGACATCGTTAGAATAACCCGATTTATTAATGATAAAACCAATTCAAAGTGAATCGCGTAATACTCACATTCATTTTAAGCATTTTAATTTTTCCTGCTATGGCACAACAGAAAATTATTCAGACGGCAGGTCGGCAGCAGCTCGGCGAATTTGCGCCGGAGTTCGCACGGCTCAACGACGACGTTCTCTTCGGCGAAGTGTGGAGCCGCAATGACCTCCTGTCGCTGCGCGACCGCAGCCTGGTGACAATCACATCGCTCATTTCAATGGGCATCACCGACACGTCGCTCGTCTATCATCTTCAGGAAGCAAAAAAGAACGGCATCACACGCACCGAAATAGCCGAAATACTCACCCATATAGCCTTCTATGCCGGTTGGCCCAAAGCTTGGGGCGCATTTCGACTTGCCAAAGACGTGTGGGCCGACGACATCACGGGCGCCGATGCGATGTCAGGGATTGATTCTGTCGCTTCGCAGCGCGAAGAGTTCGCGCGTTCGATGATTTTCCCAATCGGCGAGCCTAACACGGCATATGCAAAATATTTCACCGGCAACAGCTATCTGGCCCAGATTTCAAATGCTCAGATTCCTTTTGCCAACGTCACTTTCGAGCCCGGTTGCCGCAACAATTGGCACATACATAAAGCCGACAAGGGTGGTGGCCAGATGCTCGTAGGCGTTGCCGGCCGCGGATGGTATCAGGAAGAAGGGAAGCCCGCGGTTGAAATTCTCCCCGGCACGGTAATCCATATTCCGGCCAACGTCAAGCATTGGCATGGCGCGGCCAAAGACTCGTGGTTTGCTCATCTGGCATTCGCAGTGCCGGGCGAAAAGGCCGACAATGTGTGGCTTGAACCCGTAAGCGACGAGGAATATGACAAGCTGTAACGGGTGACCACGACTCTTAAAACTCAAACGTCAAAAGCCTGCGGAACGAGCATCGTCCGCAGGCTTTTTGCGTTTATGAGAAGGGGCCCTATCCGGGCGTTGCTTCTCAATCGCTATCTAATAAATTTAGGATATGGTGATGTTAAATATGTTGTTATCTTTAATCTACGCGATAAAAAGCGCGAATACGGTTCACATTGGTTCGACTTTGATAACCCAACTGTCCACTACTACCACTTTCAGTATATGTGACGTTCGTGCCGTTTACATTCGCTCTTGTAGCTCTCGCATAGTTACCGGCATTATTTATGCCTTCATTGGCTGCGGAAGCTGACCAATAAAAATTGCCTCGAAAATCAGGAAATACATTATAGTAATCAATAAAAGCCAACTCGAGTTCCCTGATGCCGGGCATATACCATCCTCGGTTACTTGAAACGTCTGCTGTTCCATCAGGATTTCTTTTATTTTTTCCATAGCAATAATGGAATGCCGAAGCTGGTGCCGATGTGTTGAAAAGCCTTACGTTACTCAAAGAAGCACGTCCTACTTGATCGAATACCCAATTTATCATAGCCCATGCCCCTGCTTTAGTATAAACCTTCCAATAATTTGAGCTCTGAATAAGTGATGTCGCATCTGGATTTTGCCTTCCGAAAGGATATGCATTTGTCCCTGAAAGTCCCCATGGGAGCCCGCTATAAAGTTCTCCGGGACTTTCATGCTGGTCAAGGGGGTCATTGTGTTCCAGGTATTCTTCATAATACTCCATCCAAGTAGTCTCAACAGTTCCACTTTGATGTTGGCCTGATACTTTCAGCAAGGCGCGCTGTTCGATGTCGAGGGTACGGGTGCGGCGGTCAATGACTTCGTTGCCATCTTCATCTTTTTCGGTGCGCACGTATTCGATGTCGATTGTCGCGGTGCGGTCGCCATAATCGGCTTGGTCGTTTGATGTCGGGACATTCTCGTCGATGTAGAAGTAGATGCGAGAGCGTGAGCCGTCATCCTCGCCGTCGATTGTGACTTCCCAATTGTCTTTCAGCGTATTTGTCACAAGGTCAGTCGTGAAATAGTCGCGGGCTCCTCTGCCGGGTTTGAACTCTTTATTCTCATCCTCCATTTTTGAGCGAGGTATCATCTCCATTCTAATCCAATCGACTGTTTCGTGGTCGCGGACGGTGAACTTTACCTTGGTGTCCCAATCGGGATTTTCGATTATTGAGCCGTCGCCGTTTTCACGGAGCATAAGCCACACGTCCATTGGCAGTACGGAGGCGTGGGCATCGACCATACGTTCGTTGATGATGGCGAGGTACAACGGATTGTCCGACCACACGTTTACGCGACCGTCGAAGGTGAAAACGTCGTCCGATGAATTACGTATATAATCCAAACCGTGTATCACTATGTTGTTGTCGTAGCGGAAATTACGCTGCACTCGGAAGTCGGTGTCTTCATCGCTGCCCATATAGATGGTGAACTGAGCATTATAGGTTAGCTCCTGGTCGGTGGTGTATTCGCCCTTGAGTATCAGAGCCGAGGCACGGTGGTCGTAGGCGATGGTAGGTTTCCATCTCTGTTTGTCGGCGTCCTGCACGCCATTGGGATACCGCACCGTGAAATCGTCATTGAATGCATCTGTATTATCGGTGCGTTTGGCTGAGTAGTTGGGGAGCTGTATGTTCTCGTAGGTATAGTAGGAGAAATACACCGGGTCGGAGTCTTTGTTTATGATGACTGGCAGGCCGGTAGTGGTGGTGTACTCGTGGATTTCGGCTTCACACTTGCTGTCATCCTCGGCCACAGATCCGTCGTTATGATACATTGGCGCTATGGTCACGTCGTAGGTGTTTTTATAATCTTCGAAATCAGTGGGCTTGTGACGTTCCTGGTCTTCGCGTACGTTGCCGGTGCATGGAGTGAACGGCACGGCGATGGGCATGTTTTTTACGCCATATTCGGTTATCTTAAGGATGGGGAATTCGGAAGTCGACTGCTTGGGGTCGAGGCTCACCGACACGTTCACCTTGGCCATCATGGCGCGCATATTCACGATATATTGTCCATCGGCCGTGGTAGGCTTTTTTGAGAGGTCTACGTCTTTGATTTCACTAATCATGGGCATGCCGGCAGCCGGCAGCTTGGAGATGTCGTTTGACGCGCCTTCGTCCATGCGAATGCGCGGATAATAAATCCATTTCTGGAGGTCTTCCAGGCAGGTGATTTTATGGGGTTCGCCTCCGGCGTCGCGTCCGTTCAGTTGTATTTTTCCCCACGGGGTGTAGTCGGTGAAGAATGAGTTGGCATCGTCGGCAGCCGATTCGGCATCGTCGGTGGCATCGATGTTTGCTATGGCCACTATGCGCACCTTGGTGTCGCCTTCCTTGAAGATTTGGCTTACGCCTTCACCAGTAGGGATTTTGATAAATGAGGCGTTGCTCACCTTCTGGTAGGCCGGAAAGTTGTGGTATTCGTCGGTGGTGAGCAGCTTGTTGTCAGACTGGTTGAAGAAGAACACGTGCAGTGTGTTCACGGCTTTTTCGTCGGGATTTTTCGGGGCGCCGGCTCGTGAGGCGGGGTTCTTTTCGCCTTTGTAAACTTCGATCATATCGGCACAGCGGAAATTGACGCATACGTCGGCATCGGAACTGTCATCGCGGCCCGACGACTCGAGGTCGTCGGTGCAAGAACTTAACACTCCGAGCGTTGAACCGGCCAATGCTATGACCAACACTGTGCGTTGCAGAAGTATGTTGAGATATTTCATAGTCCTGATGGTGAGAGTTGTTATTTGATTTCTACAAGATTGTCGGAGCCGTTGCCCCAGTTGGTGTTGTTGTCGGCCTGGAACATCACCACGAACTCGTCGCCCACGAAGTTGAAATGCGCCGTGTGGAGGGTGTTGGCTTCGGGGATATAGTTGAGCTTGAAGTTCCTGAGTTCGAATGTGTGATTATCTCCGCCACCGATCGTATAGGTAATCGTTATGGTTTTATATGTGCCGAGCACGTAGTCGTCGTTTCCGTCATCGGGATCGAGGGTGGCTTTAGGGTTGGGGAGCAGGAGCAGCGTGACGGGGTTGGTGTCGGAGCCCATCAAGTCCGATGAGTTCGCCAGAATGGTCTGCGGTTCGGAGAGGAGGGTGAATGTGCCTGAATACGTGCTTTCGCCGACGCTCATATCGGGCTTGTCGGTCGTGAAATCGAATATGGCCTGACGATAGAATTTGCCTTTGAATGTGACGTTCTTTATCACGAGGTCTTTGTCGGACGTATGGTTATGGAATTCGAATCTCAGTCCGGTCATAAAATGGAAAAACGACAGATTCACGCGGCCGTCGGCCTGCTGATGGTCAAACCTCGCTGCTACGAGTGCATCGGGTTGTCCGTTATGGTCGAGGGGAGTGTTCAGGCGCTGTTGCTGTTGGGCCTCAGTGAGGCTCGCCGGGTCGGCATCGCGTGGAAGCGTGAACGTCATTTGCGGGCCGCGAGCCGAGCCGGTGGTGGCAACGGCGTTGGCCATTTGGAATGTGCCGGAAGTGGTCGATGTGGCTATGAATGTGTATCGGGCTTCCTTGTTTGAATGCCACTGCACGAAATTATTGCCCTCATTGTCCTTATATGAGGTGAAACCGTCGGTGCCGACGGTTACTTCCATGTCATTAAATACATCGGCACCGGCTGTGAAGAAGTTGGATTTGTCTTTCCAGTCGAATGGTGCTGACTGATTGTTGAGTTGTTCGGGATTGGAGATGGAGCGCGGCACACAGAAGCCCCATACGTTGAATCGGTCAATCGACGTTGTCAGTGCGGCCCTCGAGCCGTGACCGGCGAAATCGCCTATGGTCGCATCGAGATTGATGTGAGGTTGGCCAAAGAGAATGTATTCGCTTGGCGATGCCTCAATCGTCGGGTCGTCGTTCTGAGAGCATCCGACAAAAGCCATGCTCAAGGCAATTGCCGCAGCTGTATTTAATAATTTGCGAGTCATCATTTATATGGTGTGGAATGTGTTAAGTCCAAGTCGGTTTAGTCGATGATTACGTAGTTGCCCCCTTCGGCTTCGTTCCAGTCCTGTACGGAGGGAGCGTTGAACACTATGTATTCCGTGGCGCCGAGCGTGAAGGAGTAGGTGTATGATTTGCCCGGTTGCCAGACGCCTCCGTGGGCGCCGATGGCAACATTGAACAGACTTGCGGTGGCTGTTATTATATCCTCCGGTTTATCTGCCCGGTGATAGGAAATCTCCACAACCATATCGTTGGGCACGGACTGCGGTATGACCAGAAGCGGATTGGAGTCGGCGGGGAAAAAATTGTGCGATTCGGTTTTTTCGATTTTTACATTTGGCTCGATGTCGAATAGGGTGCCTTTTTGCTCGGCTATGGACCATGTTCCCCCGACGTAATCGTCGGTTTCGGTCAGAGTTCCCAGTGTGGCCGGTGTTATTTCGTATGTGGCCTGAGTGCGGATATTTGTCAATGAAAAACGGTCGATTACCATTCCGGCCGCGATTGTCTGGTCGACTATGGCGGTGAAGTTGAGGCGCGCCATCGTGTGGACGAAGTTGAAAGCCACCGGGTGTGGATTGCCCGCCTGGTAGCGGCGGCGATGTGTGGCCGTGAGGATGTCGGTGGCCTGCTCATAGTCGGCAGGCTGGGTGTATGTGAACGCTAAGCGGTTGTTTTCGTATGTGAGATTGGTGACGTTTGAATTTTCGTCGTCCTGAGCGTATGCCGGGTAGAGGGCTACGAATGAATAAGTGTAGTCGGGAAACCAATATTCGGTATTGGCATATTTCCACTGACCGTCGGTGTATGATACCTCGGTGGCGTCGAATACTATGCGCGGGGTGGCTGTCGGAGTGGCGGTTTTCACCATGTCTCCGAACACCGAGAAGTTATTGTCGGTGATGTTTGTTTTTGTGACGAGAGAAGCTCGCGACGATTGGAGTGCCTCAAACTTCATTTCAAGGCTTGATTGTAGCTCGTCATCGTGCGATGAGGATGTGCATGAAGCCAGCGAGCCGATTGCGGCAGCTGTCAGCATTGCGTATTTAAAGGTTTTAAGCATCTTGTTGAGCAAAGATAATGATTGGATGCTGCCCTTCGTGGGCTAAAAAATTGACTTTTAAGATAAGGCAGTGCCGCCGTCAAACGACGGCACTGTCTTATTGGTTGATATCGGAGAGATGTCAGAAATGTTTCTGCTGATTAGTTTGCCGAGAAGTTAAAATCAATCTTTTCAGCGTCTTCATTGCCATTGGTCCAGTCATCGATATTCATATTATCCTTAGATTCGAATACGATAGGCTCGAGATTGGCTGCCGTACCAGAAATGTTGATTTTATACGTGTAGCTGTATCCAACTTTCCAATTAGGCTGCCAAGATCCCACCATATTACGTGACAAGAATACGTCATTACCTTGTTTAACCTCAATTTTGAATTCGAGACGTACCCATGACTCACTGTATTCGTGGGGGAGTACATATCCGGCCGCCGTCTTAACTGTCTTTGCCTTTGTGGCATCCGGGTCGGCAGTTGCGATGTTGTTGGTGGCAGATACTGCGAGAGTCACTGTCTTGTCGTCAACAGTGCGTTCAGCTCCACCCCATTCGTTTTTTGACGAGTTATAGTCGCCCTTGTCATACATATTGACGATTTTTACGTCACTGATTACGATGTCGTAGTCGGGAGCAAATTGGCTGATGAATTCGGCATTCACTTTGGTGAGAATATGCTTGAATGTAAAACCGACTTTTTTATTGTTCGGTTCTGATGCTCCTTCTTCGGCTTTATCCTTTCCTACTATGCCTGTGTTCGAGGCGAATACGAGGTCATGCTGATGACTGTCATTACAGATGTAATCGGAGATGTTGAGCGCACGTGCATCCGTGGTGTTGCCATTGAGGTTCATACCTAATGTCCCGTTCGCGGAAGTGATGGCGCTATTCTGGCAGCTGTAGGCATAAAAATAATAAGTTGCGTCAGGAACCCAGTAGCGAGTGTTGGCATAGCCCCATGTATCGCCACTTAGGGATATTTCTTCGCCATCGAATACGTTTACGGGATTTGCGGTCATGTTGGCTTTGGTGTAGTAAGCGTACACATAGAATTTGTTCATGCTTGTCTTTGTGAGGTCGGCACGTCCCGGCTTGCTGACGATGTTTTCGAATCCGATGGCATTGCTCTGGATGCCTTCTTCGATTACGTCGGTCTGTGAGCATGATGCGAGTGCTACTGCGCAACTTGCGATGAAATAGATCGATTTTTTCATTGGTTTGATATGATTAAATGATTGTTAATAAAATATAGTTTCTTTGATCGTTTCAGCGAATGTTGACCGGAAGGTCGATGTCCTCGTGTTCGCCCCAGTCGTCGACATCGATGTCGAATCCTGAATCGATAAGGGCTTGGTCGGATTCGATTTTCAGGCCCGACACACGTATTATGCCTCCTCGGGGCTGCTGGGCTATCTGGTCGGCGATGTCGTAGTTGAACTCATAGATTTTGCCGTTTTTGAGTCGCACTTCGAGGTTAAGCGTATAGGGGTCGTTGGCGCGCGAACGTTCGGAGCGGCCATAATATTCATCGGGGAAGGCGGGAATGCCGAACGTGCGCACGTGTGCCTCGCAGCCGTAAGAGGTGACGTCGCAGTCAAACAGCACTATCGACGATTCGGGCGATGTGACGCCGTTTTTGAGATAGACCGATTCGGCCATGCCTCCCAGGGCTCCGCGTGCCAAGGCTATGTATTCCTGGCCATATTCAAATTCGTAGCGGATGACGTAGGTGTAGACGAGCGGCTGCATTTTGACCGGCAAATGCTTCGCTTCGTGCAGGGCGATGTCGGGAACTTTGTCGATATATGCCGCGTAGAGCACGTCGGGCGGATTGGTGGAGCGCGCTGTCGGATGGACGGTGGACATGTATTCGAGCGACGCGCGCGAGCGCGACGAAGTGGTGGCGCGGGCTTCGTTGAGTGACGCCATGTCAGAGAGTATTATATACTCGGTGTCGTTGTTGTAGAGCAAGAACGAGGAGTTTTCCAGACCGTCGACGGCTACGTCGCCGCCTTCGACCGACATGTACGTCTCGCGCGGATTGATACCGGCGGAGTAGGTGATGTGAGTGACCCATTCGGGCATTTCGGGACGCATGTGGTCGTAGCCGAAGCCGTGGAGACTTTCGTCCCAGTTGGCGGCGTGGGCCATGCCGTAGTCGCGCTCCCACTCGCGCTCCCAGCTGAGAGCTATTGACGCGGTGCGGAAGTGGTTTTCGCACAGCTCTTTTCGACATGACGTGAGCGCGATTGACGATGCGCACAGTATGGCCAGGCTCAATATCTTAGTGGTTCTCATAAGGGCTGATTAGCTTTCGTGGGTTTGTTGATGTTTTTGAATCGCCAGACGAGTGCGAATTTCAGCTTCAGCGGGCCGATGTAGTTCAGGTCTTTGGTTCGCTGGTATAGATAGTGTCCGTCGTAGGGAACATACTCCTTGTAGCGGCTGTACATATATCCGGCGCCGACTCCGGCTTCGAGTGACAGATTTCGGCTTATGGGCCACATATATCCGATTGACAATCCGGCCATGCCGCCTTCGCCGTGATAGCCGGTCTTGCCGTTTTCGAGGTCGTATAGGCCACCGCCGACGAATATCCCTACGTACATTCCGTGCCATGGGGCGCGTTGAAGCATGTGCAAGCGGAGCTCGGGCGACACCATTGCTATCTGGTAATACTTATGTTTCGCGTCGTTTTTCCACCATGCCACGTTGCCTTCGAGCGCGAGCGACATTTTGCGGCTCATACGCCACTCGAGTTCGAGGTTGGGCATCAGTGCTGCGTCGTAAAGGAGGTTGGTTTTGAGCGCGAATCTATGACATGGCTTATCGGCTTGGATTATGGTGGCTTGCGTCGGCTCGTACAACTCTTGTGCGGCACCGGATTCGGATTGTCCAGTGTCGGTGACGCTATGTCCTGACGCTATGAGCCCTGATAAAAGTGTTAGCCCGCAAACTATTTGTTTAATCATACAAATGTGAAGTTTCTAATGAAAATGGTCTTTGTCTTTACCACGGTTTCATGTTCGCAAAGAGGGGAAACGAGAGGGTAATGTACAAAAGTTTACAAAGGTAAGCAGAAATTAAGATTTTACCCCCCCCCGTTAGTTAAAATATGTTAATAAAAGTATTAAAAGGGTGTTGACGTGTGTAGAGGCGTAGGGGTGTATCACGTTTAAATGCAAAAAAAGCCTGCCGACACGAAGACGCAACATCGCGCCGTGTCAGCAGGCTTATACCCAATAATATATGTGGAGCAGGGGATTATTCTTCCGGTTTGAATTGGTCTTTGCCTACTCCGCACAGGGGGCATACCCAATCATCGGGGAGGTCGGCAAACGAAGTGCCCGGGGCAATGCCGTTCTCAGGGTCACCTACTTCGGGGTCGTAAACCCAATCGCATACTTCACATACGTATTTTTCTTTGTCCATAATAGTAAGAGTTTTTGAGTTGTATTTTAGTTATAGCAAGAGTCGTTTTTATTCGGGCGGCATTTGGCCGTCTCCGACATTTAAACAACGGTAGGGGCAAAGATGTTCTATGTCGTGAACGATAATTTAATATTCGATAATTTAATATTATGGTAGAACTTCAATTGAAACGGGCTTATGACAAAGCGTCGCCGGCTGATGGTTTCAGGGTGTATGTCGACCGTCTGTGGCCTCGCGGACTGTCGCATAAGACGTTCGTCTACGATGTGTGGGACAAGGCGATTGCACCCTCAACCGAATTGCGCGAATGGTTTCACGCCGATCCTATGGGCAGATGGAACGAATTCGAACTGCGCTATGCTTCGGAGCTGGAGGCAAACGGTGCCTTTGGCGACTTGGTGTCGATGTTGCGCGGCAAGGAGCGCGTGACGCTACTATATTCGTCGCATGACGGCGAGCATAACAATGCCGTGGTGGTGCGCGACCTATTGTCGCGTAAGCTCGTATGAAGTAATGCAAAATCTTCGTCTGTTTCATGGAATTTATATAAATTTGCATCAAATTTAAAATAATTAGATGTCTATGGCGAATCTCAATCGACTAAAAGCCGTTCTTGCAGAACAGAACAAAACAGGTAAATGGCTTGCAGAACAGTTAGGAAAATCTAATTGTACTGTAAGCAAATGGTGTCAGAATACGATTCAACCTGATTTGCAAACCTTGGAAAAGATTGCTCAATTACTTGAAGTTGACAAACGAGATTTATTAACGCCAACGGAAAAAAACAATAAGATAGTATTATGACAATAGATATAAGAAAAATGCGCGAACAAACAAAAGTGAGTCAAGCGCAATTTTCAGAAATAGTGGGCATTCCACAGTATCGTCTTTCAGGGCTAGAGTTGGGAAAAGACAATCCAACTTACGATGAGATAATTAAAATCACATTGGCGGTTGAGAAGATTGTACTTGGTGATATTAAACCGCGAAAAAAGAAAAGGATTTCAAAGGAGGTGTTTGATTATTCTATCGTTGCTTCAAATCCTCGTAGAGGATATACGGCAACTCCAAGAAATCAAGAATACAAACAACTTCTTTGTGAATTAGAAGCAAATTTCAACAAAGACCACAGTCAAGACCCTAAAGCTATATCCTTTTTTGCCGGTTGTGGCGGATTGTGCTATGGCATTACTGCTGCAGGATTCAATATCGTTGCTTCAAATGAACTAGTTGACGATTATCGTGAAATTTACAAATTGAATTTTCCCAACGCTCGTTTTCTGTCCAATGACATAAAAGATGTGACTGATTCAGAAATAGATGATATATTAAAGGAACATCCTGAGATAGATTTATTTGCAGGTGGTCCTCCCTGTCAAGGTTTTAGTCTTGCAGGAAAAAGGGATGTTGATGACCAAAGAAACACATTGTTCCAGTACTATTTGAATATTGCTAACAAAGTACGTCCAAAGGTTATCTTAATGGAAAATGTACGACTGCTTACATCAATGAAAAATCCAGAAGGTAAACTGGTTAAAGATGAAATAATTAATACTTTTGATAAGATAGGGTATTTCGGACAATTTTTTATCGTAAATGCTTCCGATTATAATGTTGCACAGAATCGAGAAAGAGTATTATTCGTTGGAGTAAGAAAAGACCTAAAGATGAAACCGGAGATGTTGCAGCCAATATGTGGAGCTGAAACTGACTTATTCTCAGTGGGTATTCCTAAATTCACTTTTGGAGATGCTGTGTCTGATTTAGAATACTTAGAATCTGGCGAACAATCATCATCTGACAAGTATCATAAATCCACGAATCACCCTGAACATGTTATTCGTTGGTTGTACAACGTGTCACAAGGCAAAAGCGCACACGACAATGAAGATCCAAATCTAAGACCACCATCAGGGTATAATACAACTTACAAAAGGCAGGTTTGGAATCAACCAGGATGTACAGTAACCACCAACTTCAATATGATTTCTGGTGGTAATAATGTTCATCCTATTGCGACGAGAGCATTGACAACAAGGGAAGCACTAAGGCTACAATCCTTCCCAGATTCCTTTAAGTTCACCGGGAAGGATGGTTCTATAAGAACGACAATTGGGAATGCGGTTCCGCCTTTGTTGGCTTATAATGTTGCAAAGTTCTTGAAAGAAACTTATAAATTATTTAAGTCATAGAAATAACCTGCTTTGAGGTTGAATTGAAGCTGAGTTGGATGTTGCTTCTGACCACCTCTTTGCATTTGAACGACACCAAATCGAGGAGCCTGATGTGAAATACCTTCGGGTTCCTTATGGCGACCTTTCTTAACTCTATAATTGCTATACCCAAATGGCGAATACTTTTTTGACAACTCGATGAATTGATCCATTGAAAATACAGCAATTTCCTGATTATTAAATGATGTCGCTTTTTTTGTCTTGTGGAGAATAATTTCAGGAGGAAATGGGTCGTTCAGGTACGCTTTTTGCAATAAAAGTCGTGTTATATCATCTTGATGGTTTTTGAAAAGTTCTTCCCATTCAGCCTTTCCTTTCGAATCAATTTCCTCCCAAAAATAGCGTTCAGGAGTTGGTATTCTATTAGAGCAATCAAAATCATCTAATGGTCTAAACCCTTTATCGCCACAGAATTGTCTCATCGCCTTTAATGCATTATTCGATAATGATATTCCATTGTTTATAACCAAATTATAAAAGGCGGATGCCGTAGAAAAGAATACTTGAGCATTGGTAGGCGTTTTGTTGTTGCACTGTTTTACCGAAACGCCAATTACTCTTTTTCCCGCAGATTTATAAAGAACCAAAATGATATCACTCTTTGCCGAAGTAATGGATTGACCTTCGATGAGAACCTCCTTGTCTCCATTTTCGGAAGTAGCCAGTTTGCCAGTTGCGTATGCTTCTATCTTATCACAAGAATCCCATCCTAGGTAATCAAGTATCTTGTCAATAAGAATGACTACGGGTGAACCGACATAAATAACTTTATCCATATTTCTTCTTTTTAAGTACGGCATAGACATCGCATTGATTTTTGATGCGAGTTCATTCTCATAAGAGTGTCCTCTCTTTCTTCCTTTAGCACCTGCATCAATCTGATGAAGAAGTGTTGGGTCGTTTGTGATTTGAGCCATATTGATTATTTTTTATGTCTGAGTGATAAGGCAGGCTCAAAAAGCCCCCTTTCCGGTAGAGAAAAGAGGGCGTGGAGAGGATTATTGGTATCAAGGCCTAGCACAGCCACTTTAGGCAACAATCTTTATATCCACACCCTCATGTGGCGTGAATATCCTAAGATTTGGCCGACCTAAATATATTTTGAAGTGCTAGTTCAGATACTCAGTCGAGTCTTGGATGTTATATGTCAATTTTGAATTTATATCTATAGACTAATAATTTGACGGTTAGATAATTTAGCTGCTTGTCGAACGCAGCGCGATTGCACTGCAAAGTTAGCATTTTTTATCAAATAATGGCACTCGTTGGCTACAAGAATGCCGTCAAAACGAGGGTCATTGTAAAAACGGTTGTTAAATCTTCGTAAAGATATGTAGTTTTGTCAAATGAAACAATTGCAAG
>CAZRJT010000051.1:0-14318 GCA_964600585.1 uncultured Bacteroides sp. | reverse complement strand
GCCCGCGGCCTGAACAGGGGCCGTGGGCGCAACCGGGCGTATTTTACAGTGGAACAGTGTGAAGTCATAGGTCAAGAAGTCAGAGGGATTAGGTTAATGATAAGTGAACGGGGCCGTGTGGCTCCGACGGGTGCAAAGATAAGACGGGCGAGGCGGGGAAGCGGGCGAAATTTCCCTTTTCGTGATTTTTCACGTAGGATGTGGTTATGAAGGCACGCACTCGCATTTTCTTAACAGGTTGTTTTACAACGCCTATGTTAAAAAAAAATTAAATACATTACAATCGCGTGACATTGCAACACATATTGCTCGACGATTTGCAAACTATATGTTTAATTTGCAAAAAATCAAAGTTATGAGGAATATTATTTTGTTAATTTTTGTTGTGGCCAACATATTTTTTTGTCAAGCCGAAGAATTCGTGGTGAGAGTGCATCCCATAGAGCATGCAACGAAGAAGCCAATCCATATAGACAGGTACGATTTAGAGTTGTACAAATCAACGCCATCAAGGGAAATATATGTGGACAGTTTAGTGACGCAGAATGAGGCCGGTGTGTTTGAGTTGAGATTCGACAACCGACCGAAAAAAAAAGAGTATTGGCTGCTCATACAAGGCACCGGGAAAGATGGCCGCAAGTACAGAGCTAAAAATTTGTATGTCACCGTGCCTAAAAAAGCGAAAAATCCGTATGATATGGACGTTCTGTTGTGGAGGACGGACGAATATAACAAATTTGACCCGGCCAAGAGCTTTACCGTAATAATGCACACGAAAGACAGCATTACTAATGAACCGGTCGACACGAAATGCTATGTGCTCAATGGGACTCCTTATCAAGACTGGCAAGCTGATGTGAAGGCTACATCTGAAAATGATGAAATTACGGTTGTATTCAAGAGGCGTCCGAAGGACAATGAAGAATACGAGTTATTAATAGGGAGCCGTAGATATATAAATGGCAAAAAAGAACATAAATACGTGCCAATCAAGATTCCGAAAAAGGCGAAAAGCCCTTACAGGATGCCAGACGTGCTGATGCCGGGACCGGGGATCAAGGCCGATTAATGGACGAACCGACATAGTTACGGCACGAAACAAATTTGGGGGAGGTAAGATTAGAGAGTTTAATTGCGTATATTTGTTGGCTCAAATAATCAAAAATTATGAGAAATTTATTTTTACTGCTACTTGTTGTGGCTAACGCGTACATTGTCAATGCCGAGGTGTTTACCGTAAGACTTCACATTAAAGAAAACGCAACAAAAGAAAACATTCCGGTAGAATGCACATTGATTAAGTCAACAGGGGCCGGGCCCGGGAAATATGAGCATATGAATCATATAGTAGAGAAGAAAGGCGAAGGTGAGTTTGAGTTAGAATTCGACAAACGACCGGAAGAGAAAGATATGTATCATTTGTATATAACGCCTTATCATACGGATGGCCGCGTAACGCATAGGCAAAAAAATATGAGCATAGAAGTGCCTAAAGGCGCCAAGAGCCCGTATGACATAGACGTGATGATATGGGGCATAGATGAATATATGCATTTCGACCCGGCCAAAAGCTTTACGGTGATTGTGCATGCAAAGGACAGCCTTACAAATGAGCCCATATCAACGTATAGCTACGTGAACCTCTCCAAATGCAAAAATTGGGAAGAACTTGCGGATTGGAAAGCAATGGTAAAGAAAACGGAGAATGATGGCGTAATAAAAATTACATTTATGAAACGTCCGAAAGCTGATGAAAAATGGGAATTAAATATCTGGGGCCGTAGCGATGCAAATGGTGAACGCGAATTCAAAAGTGTGCCCATCAAGATTCCGAAAAAGGCGAAAAGCCCGTACAGGATGCCGGACGTGCTGATGCCGGGACCGGGTGTAAGGGCGAATTAATTGTCCATAAATAATCCGACTAACAGCCGGGCAATAAGCAGTGACACGCACAGGAGGTCAGAAGTCGAGGCGCCGATAACGCGCCTTGGCCTGGGCACGCGTGCGGAGGTTGAAGTGCCACCATTCGCTGCGAAGGGGCTTGAATCCACCGGCAGCCATAACAGAGCGTAGCAGGAGGCGGTTTCGGAGCTCGGATGGGGTGATGACGCCACGGTCGACCAGGGCCTGCTCGGCGTCGATGTTGGCCTCGGGACCAAGATGGTCGACGGGTGTGCCCATGGGGAGCCGACAACCAAGGGAATCGAGGATTGTGACGTCGACGGCGAGGCCGTAGTTGTGGAGCCCTCCCCCGTTGGCGGGATTGCTGACGTAGGGGGCCTGGGGGGTGCCACGCACGACATCGTACATCAGCCTTTGAACAGACATTGGGCGCGAAGCGTCGCAGACGAGAAGCCGATAGCCGGGATGGAGCTGGCGGAGGCGGCGGCTGGCGGCAGCAAGTGCGCGTGCGGCCTCGGGATGGAGGTAGGCGCGTGTGAACGAGGCGGGGTACATCGTGCGGCCTACAAAGTTGTCGGGGCGAGCGTACATCAGGTCGACAACTATGGTGGAGTCGAGCGTGGCAACGTCGACAAACCCCATGGCACGGAAGCGCTCATCGAAGGAGTCATCACCTCGGACAGGAGACAGAGCGCAGACAAGAGGCGCAGCCAAAAGGAGCATGGCCGGAAGGGCCAAATGGCGAAATATTGCAATCATAGACCCCAAAGTTAGACATTTCGGACGAAATTTAAGCTATTTTTAGTGTAGACAGCGGAAAAATGTCGGGATTAAAGCGTATTTTTGCAACAAATTGCAATATAGGCTCGAACAGCCGATAACAGACCAATCATAGAGGACTAAGATGTCACCATCAGGCAAGCGACGAATAATATACATCTTGGCATGCATAGCGTGCATGCTGACGGGAGGGAGCGCCACGGCGCAGCTGAACACGCAGCAGCTGCTCAGCATAGGACGCAATGCGCTGTACTTTGAGGATTATGTGCTTTCAATACAGTATTTCAACCAGGTGATAGGCGCAAAGCCGTATCTGGCGGAGCCGTATTTTCTTCGTGCTCTGGCAAAACTGAACCTGGAGGACGTGGAGGGCGTGGTGGACGACACGTCGGAAGCGATAAAGCGCAATCCTTACATGACTGACGCTTACGAACTACGCGGAAATGCCTATCAGTGGATGGGAAATGATTCGCTGGCCCTGAAGGATTATGAACGCGTGCTGAAGAGCTATCCGGAAAACCGGTCGGTGCTGCTGAACCGTGCCCTCGCCCTGCAGGAGATGAAGAATAACGCGGGTGCACGGAACGCATTTGACGACCTGATCAGCAAACACCCGAATTTCGAGAAGGCTTATGTGGGGCGCGCCAAGCTTAGCCTTGAGGAGAACGACACGGCGAGCGCCCTGAAGGACGTGAACCGGGCCCTGGAAATCGACAAGTACACGATAAACGCGTATCTGATAAGGACTGAGATAGCGGCAAACAACGAACATAACTACCAGAAGGCCTTAGACGACCTGAATGAGGCGATAAAGCTGAATCCGCATAATGCGGGATTTTACATCAACAGGGCTTACCTGAAGTATAACATGGACGATTACTACGGAGCGATGAGCGACTATGATTATGCATTGCAGCTCGACCCGTACAACTATGTAGGATATTATAACCGCGCACTGCTGCGGGCGGAGGTGCATGACTACAACAAAGCGGTGGCTGACCTGACAAAGGTGCTGGAACTGAAAGGGAAGGACTACCGAACGCTGTATAACCGCGCAACGGTGCTGAAGGAGAAGGGTGACTATCCGGAGGCTCTGGCCGACGTGGAAGCTGTGATAGAGGCTTATCCGTCGCTTGCAGCGGGGTATTTCCTGCGCGGCGACATAAAGCGCCATATGGGTGACCGTACGGCTGAGGAGGACTTCAACCGGTCGATAGCGATGGCCAAACAGACGGTGAAGCGCAAACCAACTGGCAACGGACAACAGGCCGATGATGCTTCGGCCGGAAATCAGACCGGTGGGAATCCGGAAGCAGAGGAGACGAATCCGTTCGACGATTTGCTGGGCGACGCGGAACAGGAGTCGCAGGAAGTGGTGTCGGCACGGTTCTCGGCGTTGCTGACCATCCACGACGATACGCCAACGGAGCAGGAGTATTCGAACTCAAACATAAGGGGGAAGGTGCAAAACAGGAATACGACGGTGAGCATGGAGCCGCTGTTCGTGGCAACATATTACATAGCCACCAATGAGCTGAAAGAGAGCTCAGAGTTCATGAAGGAGGTGGACGAAATCAACAATACGCGCGCCTTGCGATTCCTGCTCCAGGTGACGGCCCACGAACCGACAATAGAGGACGAAGAGGAGATAGATCGCCATTTCCAGTCGATAGAATACTATAATTCGTACCTGTCGACGCATTCGGCCCGCGCCATCGACTACTTCGGACGCGGAATGGACTTCATGTCGGTGCATAACTACGGACAGGCCGCGGAGGACTTCGGGGTGGCCATAAAATTGGCGCCGGACTTCACTCTGGCCTATTTCATGAGAAGCGTGGCGATATACAAGAGCTTGACTTCGACGGTGGGCACAGGCGAAGCCGACGGGAAGGACAACATTGCGTCGATGCTAAAGAAGGCGAAGATGCAGCAGATGCTCGACGACATAGACATGGTGATAAAGCTGTCGCCGGACATGGGCATAGCCTATTACAACAAGGGGGTGATGCTCGCAGAACTGAAGAACGACCCAAGTGGCGCAATAGCCGCCTTCGACAAGGCAATATCCCTGGAGAGGGATTTAGGCGAGGCTTATTACAACCGTGGCTACGTGAACTTCAAGGTGGGCAACAAGCAGAAGGGCGCCACCGACATAAGAAAAGCGGGCGAACTTGGCGTGGTGGCAGCGTACAATCTGCTCAAACGAATGTCGTAAGGCTAAACCGTCAACGGCGGGAATCGCCGTGGCGACGAGAGCCGGTGGAGCAACCGACGGAACGTCCCGGCTTTTTGCAGTATTGGAGCAAGTCGCAATCGGCACAATGGGAATCGGCTTCGCCGGGAGAGTTTCGCCGACGGAGCATGCGGCGCACCACAAAGGCTACGGCAATGGCCACGGCCATTGCGGCACCGATGAACTGAAGGAGCGAGTTGGCGTCAATGGCAGCTATCAGAATCATAGGACGGAGAGCTTGATTTGAGGTAGGATGCGCTGAAATTCCATTTCAAAATTTGGAGTGAACACGCCTTGGCCGAGCGATGCTTCAATCTCGTCGAGCGACCAAAAGCGGGCTTCGTCGACTTCGTCGCCGTCGGGCGTGGGAGCGAAGTCGGGACCGGGCTCGATGTAGTAGGTGTGGACGAGCTCGCATTCGACGTCGGAACGGAATTTATAGCGGATGATGAAAACGGGATCGATGGAGCGCAGCCCAAGCTCCTCGCGGGCTTCACGCCTGACTGCATCGGGAATGCTTTCGCCATAGTCGACGTGACCGCCGACAGCTGTGTCCCATTTGCCGGGTTGGATGTCCTTTTTCAATGAACGCTTCTGGAGATAGACCCCTTGTGCGGGCGAGATGACGTGGAGGTGAACCACGGGGTGGAGAAGCATCGAGCCGTCGTGGCAATGGGCACGGGTGGCAGAGCCAATGACACGACCTTCATCGTCGACGAGTGGAAAGATTTCTGTGAGATTATTATTTTGCGACACTTGACTTGATTTTTTTATTTAGTTTGGACGGAGTGAGGTCGGCGGGGTATTCAATGAATGGCAACGTCATATCGCAGCCTTCGCGAAACCGACTGCAACCATAGGCGGCACGGCCTTTAAGAAGATGGCCTTGACCACATTTCGGGCATTGGATTTGCTCAAGTTTGCGAATGGCCGGGGCGCGTTTTTTTGCTGCTTTGGGAGCCTGCTTGGCTTTTTCAGGCGAATCGGCGGCGTCGGCAACCACAATCTTGTGGGAAGAGTTGTCGTTAAGCACGTTCATCACAATGCCGCTGATGAGCTGCTTAAGCTCGGAGATGAATTCGGCCGCCGAATAGTCGCCACGCTCGATGCGCCGTAATTTATTCTCCCAAATGCCAGTGAGTTCGGCACTTTTCAAAAGTTTCTCATTGATGGTGGCAATCAAATCGATTCCGGCTTCGGTGGCCATAATGTTCTTGCGCTCACGATAGAGGTAGCCACGTTTGAAGAGGGTTTCGATTATGGCCGCGCGCGTTGATGGGCGCCCAATGCCGTTCTCTTTCATGGCTTCGCGTATGGCTTCGTCGTCGGAAGTCTTACCTGCCGACTCCATAGCGCGCAGCAGAGTGCCTTCGTTATAGAATTTGGGCGGTTGAGTTGTTTTCTTGACCAAGTCGGAACGGTGTGGCCCCTGCTCCCCTACCGTGAATGGCGGCAGCATACGCGAATCGGAAGTCGAATCGGTGTCGACGGACTCTTTGCCGGCGACATATACGTCGCGCCATCCGGGCGAGACGATGACTTTGCCGGTGGCTTTGAAGTCGACGTCGCGGACGCGCCCCATAACGACGGTGGACGAGAATATGCAGTCGGGATAGAACGCGGCAATGAAGCGCAGGGCAATGAGATGATAGAGGCGACGTTCGTCACCAATGAGCTGCGCAGGCGACTGCCCGGTGGGTATGATGGCATGGTGGTCGGTGACTTTGGCATTGTCGAACACCTTTTTACTCTTGGGTATTTTTGCGGAGAGCACGGGAGCTGTCAGCGAAGCATAGGGGCTCATCTGCCGCAGGATATCAGACACCTTGGGATAAATATCGTCGGAGAGATACGTGGTGTCGACTCGGGGGTAGGTGGTGACTTTTTTTTCGTACAAAGACTGGATGAGTCGCAATGTCTCTTCGGCCGTCCAACCCCAACGTTTGTTGCACTCAACCTGAAGCGACGTGAGGTCGAACAATCGGGGAGGTGCCTCGCGGCCATTTTTCTGCTGCACGTCGACCACCGAGAAGGGAGCATCGGACAAAGCTGACACCAACGCGGCACACTCGGCCTCGGAGGAGAATTTGCGACCGACGGCGTTGAATTCGACATCGCGATAGGTGGTTTTGAGCTCCCAATAGTTTTCGGGGGTGAAATTGGCTATCTCGTGGTGACGCTTGACAATGAGCGCAAGGGTGGGCGTCTGCACCCTGCCAATTGACAGAACTTTTCCGGGCGAAGAGTATTTCAAGGAATAAAGACGCGTGGCGTTCAGACCGAGAATCCAATCGCCTATCGCGCGGGAAAGGCCAGCATAATATAGGTTGTCGAAATCGGCCTGGGGACGGAGCGACTTGAAGCCCTCGCGAATCGACTCGTCGGTGAGCGAAGAAATCCATAGCCGCATTACCGGACAGCGCACGCCGGCTTTTTGCATGACCCATCGCTGTATGAGCTCGCCTTCCTGTCCGGCATCGCCGCAGTTTATCACCTGGTCGGCTTCGGCGACGAGCGATTTGATGACGTTGAACTGTCGTTTGATGCTTTCTTGATTAATCAGCTTGATGCCGAACTTCTCAGGCACCATAGGCAACACGGAGAGTGCCCACCTACGCCACCCTTCGGTGTAGTCGGCGGGTTCCTTTAAAGTGCACAAGTGGCCGAAAGTCCACGTAATACGGTAGCCGTCACCTTCGTAATATCCGTCGCGCCTGACATCGGCACCAAGAATCGCGGCAATGTCCTTTGCCACGCTGGGTTTCTCAGTTATGCAAACCTTCACGCTATTTTTTAACTTTTTTCGGGGCAGTGTTTTTGTTGGCAATCCATATGGATTCGCCTTTGGGGCCACTGACTTTCATCACCACCGAACCGGGCTTCATCACCGGAAAATCGATTTCGATGTTTATTATGCCATCGTCCTCCCACTGGAACCAACGTTTCATATCGACACCATCGAGGTCAGTGGCATCAAACGTCGTTTCGCCTTGAACGGCAACTATGCCATCGATGCGATTGGATGTATGGGGGCGGCCGATGAGCGTGCCGTAAACGCGTGTCAAATCAGACCGATAATCGATGCTGTCGACCATCATCTTAATTGAGCCAGACGAGGTGGAAGTGTAGCCTTTATGTACTTCGGCAAGCGAGAGCATCGGGAGAGTCAACAGAGCGAGTGCGGTAAATCCATTTTTAAACAGTTTCATATCAATAGTTTTTGACGTTATAAGTTTTTGGCCTCATTCCAGAGTTCATCCATCTCCGAAAGGGTCATTTCCTTCATATCGCGACCAGCTTTGCGGGCCGCATCTTCTATATAATTAAACCGCTTAATGAATTTTTGGTTCGTTTTTTCAAGCGCATTTTCAGGATTTATGCCATAAAGACGCGCAACGTTCACTATGCTGAAAATCAAATCGCCAAGTTCTTCTTCCATCTTTTCATGATTGTCAGCGGCAAGCTCGGCCGAGAATTCGGCTGTTTCCTCGCGCACTTTCTCCCACGCCTGCGCGGGAAGATCCCAGTCGAAACCGACATTTGCGGCTTTCTCCTGGATGCGGTATGACTTTATGAGCGCAGGAAGAGCGGCGGGCACTCCACCCAACACGGTCTTATTGCCGCCCTTCTCCTTGAGTTTAATCTGCTCCCAGTTGAGTTCGACATCATGGGCGTCGGACACTTTGGTGTCGGCAAATACGTGAGGATGCCGATATATCAGCTTGGCCGTAAGAGAGTCGGCGACATCGCAGATATCGAACTCGCCTTTTTCCTCGCCAATCTTAGAGTAGAAAAGAATGTGAAGGAGAACGTCGCCCAATTCCTTGCGTATGTTGGCCGAGTCGTCCTTTATCAGCGCGTCGCACAGCTCATAGACTTCCTCGACCGTGTTAGGACGCAAGCTCTGATTGGTTTGTTTGCGGTCCCACGGACACTGAACGCGTAGGATGTCGAGCACGTCGATAACTCGCCCGATGGCTTCAATTTTTTCCTGTCGGTTATGCAACATAGTTTAATGACAAATCAATTTTTATTTGTGTAGGCCTCAACACCAGCCGACAGCCATTCGGCAAATTTGGCCACATTTTCGTCGTAATAGTAGGGAATGTTGAGGACATTTCCGCCATTATCGAGCATCACATAATATGGTTGACTGTTGGCTGCAAATTTATGGCGCTGTAGATAGCTCCATTTCTCGCCTACCGTTTCGAGCGTTAGCTTACGGCCATTTTCTTCAACTGTCACGGGAGCCGAAAGCGACTGTTTGTCGTCGACCATCAGCTTTATCAACACAAACTCGTCTTTAATAATCGTGCTTATCTCCTGCGTGTCGAATACGGCACCTTCCATCTTCCGGCAATTTACGCAGCCGTACCCTGAAAAATCGATGAGCACGGGGCGATTGTTTTCAGCTGCATAGCGCATCCCTTGGTCGTAGTCGTCGAACTCCTTGAATTCGCCACCGGCATAAAGATTGAAGTCCTGAGTGTACAACGGAGGCACAAAAGCGCTGACACTCTTGAGCGGCGCCCCCCACAAGCCGGGGATGAGATAGACCGCAAAACTCAACGAGACGAGTGCCATGAAGAATCGCGGAATCGAAACGTAGTCGAGCGGCGAATCGTGTGAAAAACGTATTTTACCAAGCAAATAGAGCCCCAGCAAAATGAATATTATGACCCACAGAGACACGAACACTTCGCGGTCGAGAATCCCCCACCCATAAGCGAGATCGGCCACAGAAAGGAATTTCAACGACAAAGCGAGTTCAAGAAAGCCCAACACCACTTTAACCGAATTAAGCCAACCGCCTGAACGTGGCATCTCCTTGAGCAAAGAGGGAAAGATAGCGAAAAGCGTGAACGGAATGGCCAATGCAAGTGCAAACGCGCCCATTCCGATGGCAGGCCCTGTGATGTTGCCGACAGACGCGGCTTCAACAAGCAGAGTGCCTATAATGGGCCCTGTACAAGAGAAAGACACCAACACAAGCGTGAAGGCCATAAAGAAAATACTTATCAGCCCCGTGGTGCGCTCGGCTTTGCTGTCGACACCATTGCTCCAACGCGAAGGGAGCTTGATGTCGAATGCACCGAAGAATGAAATGGCAAACACGACAAGCAACAGGAAGAAAAGCAAATTGAACACTGCATTGGTGGCCAAATCATTGAGTTTGCTGGCACCAAACAGCAGCGTGATGGCGAGTCCGAGCATGAGATATATCACTATTATCCCGCCACCATATATCAGCGCGTCGCCAACCGAACGGGCCCGCGACGAATTCTTTTTAAGGAAGAAGCTTACCGTAAGCGGAATCATCGGCCAGACACAGGGAGTGAGCAGAGCAATCAAACCACCGATGAAGCCCCAGATGAAAATGTACCACCATGACGATTCGGCTATATTCTGCGCCGTACGGATGTCGGCATCAGGAAATTCCACCGGAGTCCACCAGCCTGATTCGTCAATCGAGGCGGAAGCATTAGCCACCGAAGATACATTCGGAGCAGTGTGTGCCGGCTCCGTTAATGCCGCAGAAGCGGAGAAGTCGGGCGATGCGATTTCGAACGGCTCCTTTGAGGGTGGGATGCAGCTTTCGTCATTGCATCCCTGGAAGCTTATTGTACCGGCTATTTTATAACCGCTGTTCCCAGTGGTTTTAAAACGTTGAACGAAATTCACGTCTTTATCCCACCAGCCAAGCTTGAGATGAAATACCATATCGACGGTTTCGGTAGGCTCAACAGAGGGCTGGATATCGCCGATAAGTTCAGCACCTTCTATGGTGTCGAATTTAAAGACAGTGGGACGTGGGCCGCCGTCAGGCAAATCGAGTGCATAAAGGTGCCATCCTGATTCGATGGAAGCCTTAAACGTTATCGAGCCTTCGCCATCGGAACCAATAGCCGACTCGACAGTCCATTTTATTGGGTTAAGCATCTGCCCAAATGCAGAGTTGAGATATGTGGCCACAACGATAAGAAGTGGCATCAGCACTACTTTTTTCATTTTTTAACCGGTTTGGAGAATTTTTCAGTCGAAGGAGGAAGGCAGGTGGCATCATTGCAACCCATAAACTCAATTTTTCCTGCAACCACTGCTTTTGCAGCGTCAGTAACTTTGAATTTCTGACGGAATGTTATGTTTTTTTCCCACATTGTCAAATCCAGATCGAACATCGCGTCATGAATCTCAAGAGGCTTATTTTCCGGAACCAACCCTCCTATAAATTTTACGCCCTTGCTTTCCGCAAGGTCAATTACGGTAGACTTTGGGCCACCTTCGGGAAGATTGAAGCCATATAGATGCCATCCGGGGGCAATGCTGGCCTTGAATATGGCCACACCCTCGGAGGCAGAGGTCATTTTAACGTTAACCGACCACCGAATCGGTTTTTCATCGGGCTTCTGCGCAATCGAACTTATGGAAATGAAAATCAATGAAATTAAGAATAGTAAGCTACGTTTCATATCAATAATCTGTTAATTTAACTGCAAAGATAATCTTTTTAATACAAAATTAGTCATTTGGAAGAGTTTTTATGGCCTAAGGAACGGATGTTGTGGGAATATCCGATTTTTTTCACTATCTTTGCAGAACTTATTTATAATACATCATAAATGGAGAATAAAAAAATCCTATACATATCTCAGGAAATAGCTCCTTATTTACCCGAAACGCCGCTTGCCGTGTTAGGCCGCGATGTGCCTCAAAGCATTCAGGAAAAAGGATACGAAGTGCGCACCTTTATGCCAAAATACGGTTGCATAAACGAACGCCGCAACCAATTGCACGAGGTTATAAGATTATCGGGCATAAACGTGGTGATAGACGACACCGACAATCCCTTGATTATAAAAGTGGCCACTTTGCAGCCATCACGCATGCAGGTGTATTTCATCGACAATGACGACTATTTCCACCACTCGTCATCGGCTAAAGACTTGGAAATACGCGTATCTCCGGAAAACAACGACGAACGCATAATGTTCTTTGTCAGAGGCGTGATGGAAACAGCAAAAAAACTACGCTGGGAGCCGGCCATCATCCACTGCACGGGATGGATTTCGGCATTGGCTCCACTATACGTGAAGCGTCTTTTCAACGAAGACCCCACATTCTCGAAATCAAAAGTGGTGTATGCGCTCCATGAGGACAGATTCGACGGAACCCTCGACGCCCGATTTGCCGAAAAGCTGCAGATGATGCAGATTACGGCCGACGACCTTAAAGCGATAGGCACCGATGCCGTGGACTATATAGCTTTAAACAAACTGGCAATCGACCACGCCGACGCAATAATAGAAGCATCGGACAACATCGACCCGCAACTGATAGAATATGCAAAAGCATCAGGAAAGCCATATCTGACCATGACTGATGCCGACACACGCAATGATGAATATGCCAATTTCTACGCACAACTGCTGCAGAATGCATAGTGACCCCAATTAAACCGCAAATTCAATGAAATTACCACACATAATCATAGGTCTGATAATTGCGATTACAATGGCAACCGCATGCAACGACAACACTACCACAATAGGAAGTTCGCTCGTTTCAGACAGCACTGAAATCGTCATCGATTCGTCGTTCGTCCTCACCGGACATTCGATAAACCATCCGATGGTGCAATCAAGAACCACCAACCAACTCTTGGGGCGCATAAACGCCAAAGGTTACGGTGCGTTCAGTTCCGACATCGTCACACAGTTCATGCCGACGTCGACATTAGACACCACGGGAGTGACTAAAGACGACATCGACTCAATAAAACTTATGATGTTTATGTTCACCGGCGATTTCACCGGCGACTCATTGGCCCCGATGGGATTAAACGTATATCGCCTCAACCGCCAGCTCCCTTCCCCCATATACAGCGATTTCGACCCGACTGAATATTATTCGCCCAACGATTTAATCGGCTCGACGATATACACGGCAAACGCCTTGTACAACGACTCGCTCAATAAGCTTGGTTACCGCACCATACAGGTGAAACTTCCGTTGTCGATGGGACAAGAGTTATTCGAACGCTATAAAACAAACCCTGAAACGTTTGGAAGCCCCCAGGCTTTTGCAGAGTGGTTTCCGGGCATATACATAGCCAATACATTCGGCTCGGGCCGCGTGACAAATATATCGGAAACGCGTATGAACATACACTTCCACCGCCACTCCGTGGTGACGACCGATTCGACTTCTCGCGACACCATAATCTATGGAACCCGCTCGTATCTGGCCGTAACACCTGAAATCATCACCAACAACAACATCGACTATTCGATGAGCCAGGATTTGAAGAAAATGGCCGATGAAGGGAAAACCTTGCTTGTGGCTCCGACTGGACTTAATGCAGAAATAAAGCTTCCGACCAAGGAAATAATCAACACGTTCCTTTCTAAAGGTGGCAATCTGGCCGTTCTCAACACGCTAACCATGTCGATTCCGGCTACTGCCATCGAAAACAGTTATGGCATCGAGCCGCCAAGTAATATATTGATGGTAAAATCGGCCGAACGCGAAAGTTTCTTTGCCGAAAGTAAAATCACCGATGACAAGACGTCGTTTCTGGCTGAATATGACCGAACCAACAAATGCTATGTATTTTCAAATCTGCGTCCTTACATCATGGATATGATGAATAAAGAGAGCATAACCGAAGAAGACATAACATTCACACTTGCACCGGTATCGGTTCAGACAGAATCGACTGAAGCAACATACTATCAGCAAGCTGTGACCTACGTAACCAACATAAACCCCTATGTGGAAAAACCGGTTATGGCCCACCTTAAAATTAACGATGCAAAAATTACGATGACTTTTAGCAAACAATCAATAAAATTTTAGTAACTTTGCACTGCAAATAAGAAATCAGCCGCAATAGCTCAGTCGGTAGAGCATTTCATTCGTAACGAAAAGGTCGTGGGTTCGAGTCCCACTCGCGGCTCCAGAATCGTCTTAAAGCTCATCGAGCTTTAAGACGATTCTTCATTTACGCCCATCCCCACCAAAAAAAATCGGCACATCGGACATATCACAGACATCAAATCAACTGTCGCCGAACAGCTGAAAGAGGTCTCATATATAGCCAAACTCCCCTTACACAACACTCTGCACTCGAACTTTCTGCATACTTTATACTGTTATCTCAGAAAATTTACTAATTTTGCGATTAGTTAACGCATATCTGAAAATGACCGGATTTAAAGAAAAGTAACCGGCTTGCCGCTTGGCTCTGCCAAGACTTACGGCGAGAGCCGAAAACTTTGGGAACATCCTTGTAGTCGTTACAGGCATTCTTCGCAGTGGCGAAGCGAGCCCAGCTCGATAAGGTCAGCCTTCAGATGCTACTCGGATGTTCTTGCTTTTCATAGATATGGCAAATGCGCTG